>JAADDJ010000038.1 GCA_013153965.1 Thermotogae bacterium | reverse complement strand
CCTTATTCTTCCACCAGAACATCAGGCTTATCAGGACGGACCCCTCGCGCAGGCTCTGGATGTCGGAATCGTCGGGAGGTTGAACCTTGACAACTATGTCGGACTCCTTGAGGACGGTGGAGCGGTCGGTCAGCTTGGCTCCGGCGTCGGCGTACTCGTTGTCAAAGAAGTACGCCCTCTCGCCTGCTCCCTTCTCCACCAGCACCTCAAAGCCTTTTTTTACCAGCTTCTTTACCTCAAGGGGAACGAGCGCGACGCGATTCTCCCGTTCCCACGTCTCTTTCAGAATACCAACCTTAACGGCCATATTTTCCCTCCTTTAAGCGGGAATTCTACAGGAGGCTCCGAGAATTACGGCGGCATCTAACCGCCATTAATTCCAGACACGATGCGCAAAAATTTAGGAACCACAACTTCGGGTAGGTGATTCTCCAGAACGTGGGTGTGGGCCCTCTCCGTCAGGCGGGAGCGGAACTCCGCATCCTCAACGATCCTTCTCACCGCCGCCGCCCCCTCATCCGCATCTTCCACCTTCAAACCCAAGCCGGACGACACGAGACCGTCGGGGTCCGCGCCGAAGGACACGACGGCCGTACGTAGATACCACGCCTCAAGGAAGACGTTGGGGAATCCCTCCCCCCGAGCGGTGGAGGTGTTTATCAGCACCCACGCCCTCGCCATCCACCTTAGAACGTCGTCGTGGGGCAACTCCCCCAGAGCGCGCAGGTTGGGGAGTGCCCCGGAGAATCGCTCCGTCTTCCTGCCCACCATAACGAAATCGTACTCGGGCAACCTCGCGGCCACATCCACGAAGACCTCGGGTCGCTTCGTCGCCCTGACGTTCCCCACCCAGAGAATCAGGGGCTTCGGGGACTTTGAGGCGACCACCCTCGGAGGTCGGAACAGGGAGGGAAGTTTGACGGCCCTCCTCAGGAAGAACTTCCTGACGTTCCGTCTCTGAATCTCGTTCTGCACCACGAGTCTGTCGGCCAACATCAGGCCTGTTTGGGCGAATACGTCCGTCGCCAGAGCGTGGGCGATGTACAGGGGCATCTTCGGAGTCAATCCCACGCCTCGCCATATCATCCGAGTTTCCGGGAAGGGCGTGCTCAACCGATCCTCGGGTATGAAGATGACCGAAGTCCTCCGGGGGAGGAGGCCGTAGAGGGAGACGGGAAAGTAGTACATCCGTATCCGGCTCAGGACCACGTCCGGACTCAACCTCCGCAGGTGGGAGAGTATCCGGGGATAGTCCAAGAAGTGCAACTTCGCCGGGTGCCTCAAGACCCGCATAACGCTCACACCGGCATCCTCCTCAAACTGGGGTTTGCCCTTCGGATTCCCCGCCAGATAGAAGACTTCGTGCCCCCTCTCGGCCAGGGCGTGGGCCAGCAGGTGCGCCTGCCTCTCCGCCCCTCCGCCGATGCCGTCAGGCATGTAGTAGGGCATGACGAAGGCGAATCTCAAGGGGACGATTTTAAGAGGGATAGGCATCGGGCGAGATCCGAAAGCTCCCCCACGACCCCCCGCGGAAGGAGGGCTATCCAACCTTCGGGTATCCCCTCCACGCCGTGAAGGGTCCCGGCCAACCCTCCGCTGAGGGCTGCTATCGTATCCGTGTCCCCTCCGAGGTTCAGGGCTATGACCACGCTCTCTTGAAAATCCTCCGCCCTCATGAAGGACCACAGGGCGGCCTCCAGACTGGAGACCACGTACCCCGAGGAGATAATCTCCTCCTCCGGAAGGTCCCATATCCTACCCTCCAATATCCTCCGATAATGGATGAGCTCCGGATGGCCTTCCCACAGGCGTAGGACCTCCTCCCTCGCCCAGTCGTAAGCCTCCACAGGCTCCCCGTATCGGTATATCCCCATAACCATCAGAACGTACAGGTGGCTCCCCAGAATGGCTCTGGGATGGGCGTGCGTTATGCTTGAGTATCTCCTCACGACATCTAAGATCCTCTCCCCGGACTCCCCCAGTAGGTAGTAAGCTAAGGGGAGCATACGCATGAGGGAGCCGTTCCCGTTGTCGCGTTCATCCCTACCTCCCGCCATATCGGGGGGCATCCCCACATCCAACCTCTCTATGGCCCGGAGGGTCGTCCTCCCCACACCTACGGCCCTCCCATCCGGAGTGCATTCGCCGAATCGCAACCATCTGACGAATCGGCGGGCCAGATCCTCCAAGTCCTCTCCCCTCTCGCATAGGCTGCGCGCCGTGCATATCGTCAGGGCGGTATCGTCCGAAGGGAAGGGGGAGGAGGGGGGAACGGCCTTGGGTGCGCGCTGGCTCCCCTCGTAGGGGAAGCCGAAGGCGTCCCCTATCGCGTGGCCTATGAGTCCTCCGGCTATCCGGTTCATAACCTGCCCTTGAGCGTCTCCATGAGCTCTTCGGGGGAGCGTCCCATATGCTCAATGGCCTCTTTGCCCATTATGGCGAAGGCCAGAAGCTTCAAAAGCTCCACGTCGCAAAGGAATCGGGAATCCTGCAGCAGGGAGACGGTCGTGCGCGCCTCCCTCTCCACCATGTCGCGGCTATCGTACCTCTCGGAGAATACCTCCATCAGAAGGTGAAACATCTCGTAAGGGAATTCGTAGGGACCGAAATCAACCCGATGGATGTTGAGCATCTCCAAGGCCCTGTAGAGGGCATTCGCCCTGACGAAGCCCACACCCTCAATTCCCCCGAGGGGGGCGAACTCGTAGGGGAGCCCGTACCTGTAGGAGTGCATCAGTCTCAATATGCCCTCAACGGTCGTAAATATGTATCCCTCCCTGTGGAGGGCCACGACGACCCTCGCCAGGTGGAAGAGGTCCGAACGGCTGAAGGCCAGCTCCCCGGGCGGATTGGAGATATTCGGATACTCGTAAAGTCTCCCGGAGACGAATATCCAAAGCTCGTCGGAGCCGTCATTTAAGGTTATCGTCGTGTAGTACTTGCTCTTGAAGGCGGCCACCTCCATGTAATAATCCTCCGGTGGCAGGAAACTGCGCAGACTTCCCTTCAGTCGCTTCATGTACATGAGGGGACGGGCCGTCAGGAGAGGCTCCACGTTGGAGTCGGCCCTCCTTCTGAACTCGTCGTACGCCAAGGGGGATATGGCATTCTTGAGCATTACCTCACCCAAGCGCGTGAGTTTGCCCTCCTCGGATATGTATCCCTCCCCCATCAGGTAAGAATAAACCTCCTCAAACACGCCGATATGCGCCCCCTTAAGGGAGGGAATCTCCCCGAGAAACTTTCTCCAGTCAAGCTCGGAGGCGACGGCCCCCATTATCATCAGGGCTATCTGCGACGATACTCCCCAATATTCGTGCAGAGAGATTCCCATATCCCGCAGCTCCTCCACGTACGGCCTCTTTCCCGTCAGGTCCCGCAGGATCTCCTCCATGGGATTTTTGGAGCGGGTTATAACGAGCACATTTACGAATCCCCTCTCCTTGATGCCGTGCCTTCCCGCCCGTCCCTTCATCTGCAGTATATCCAGAGAGTCGGGTAGGAACTTGACCTTCCCCGTCCTTCTGTCCTTTATCTTCCTGACCAGTATCATCACCCTGTCGGCGGGCAGATTCACGCCGTAAGCCAGCGTCTGCGTGGCTATGAGCCACCGGAGTCTCCCCTCCCTGAAGGACGTCTCAATCCTCTCCCTCTCAACGGCGGGAACGTCGGCGTTGTGGAAGGCCACATCCTCCCCCCTGCGTTTGGAGACGAAGGGCAGGGTCTCGTTGAGGATGCCGTACCCTTGATCATGGAGCTTTTTAAGGAGTCTGTAGCCTATGTCCTTCTTATAGACGAAGACGATGACCTGCTCGTCGTTGGATAGGTTCATCAGCTTCCGAAGCAGGGTCTCGGCCAACCCCTCATCCCCCCGCCCCGACACCCTCTCGTACTCCTCGTGTATGGGTACGGGCCTGTAGTCGGATATCAGAAGGTAGTTGGCGCCGACCACCTCGGCCAGAGCCTCCGGGTCGGGCACGGTGGCCGATAGGGCCAGATAATCCCATCCCCTCAGATTGAGATGGGCCAGCAACTCCTCAATGACCACTCCCCTGTCCTTGTATATGTGATGCACCTCGTCAAGGACTACCGGCTTGGACACCCACTCCTTGGAGGTCCTCAGGGCATTTACGAGGCTCTCGTACGTGGAGACGTACAGACTCTTCGGCTCCTCCTCGTACTCGTCAAACACGTCCCCCATCTTCAAACCCACGTTCTCCTCCCCATAGACGGACACGAAGTGGGAGTATATCTCCCTCGCCAGCGCCTTGGTGGGTGTGGCATACACCCCTCTACCCCTGAGAAAGAGCATCCCCACCCCCGTCTTTCCGGATGAGGTGGGGGCTATGACCAGAGCCTTGCCTCCCTCGTAGGTGCGATGAAAGGCCGTCTGGAGGGGATTCAACCTCTCGTAGGGAAAGTCTTTGGGGGCCTTAGCCAAAGTTAGCCTACGATCATCAACCCAAACGGACTTTCCCGCTACCTTGCTCACCCTTACTATCTTCACGCCGAACCCTCATTCTACCGCCGAAGCGTTGGGAATTCCAAAACGGCCGACCGTATAATACCCGCCTATGCCAACGCTGAACCAGTTAGTAAGGTACGGGCGGAAGAAGAGGAAGAAGAAGAGCAAGTCGCCCGCCCTTGAGGGGAACCCCCAGAAGAAGGGTACGTGCATCCGCGTCTATACCACGACGCCTAAGAAGCCCAACTCGGCTCTGCGTAAGGTGGCCAAGGTGAGGCTGTCCAACGGTAAGGAGGTCATAGCATACATACCCGGTGAGGGACACAACCTTCAGGAGCACTCCACCGTTCTCGTTAGGGGCGGGCGTGTTAAGGACCTACCCGGAGTCAAGTACCACATAATCCGTGGTGTTTATGACGCCGCCGGCGTTCAGGGGAGGAGAAATTCGCGCTCTAAATACGGAACCCCAAGACCCAAGGAGTAGTTGAGCCATGAGAAGGAGAAGGGCACCGGAAAGGAAGGTAGTTCCAGACCCCGTCTATAAGAGCGAGCTCGTCGCCAAGTTCATAAACAACCTGATGTGGGACGGGGAGAGGACTAAGGCGCAGAAGATCTTCTACAAGGCCATGGAGCTCGTGGCCAAGCGCACCGGCGAGAATCCGCTGGACGTATTCCACAAGGCCATAGAGAACGTCAAGCCCTCGGTGGAGGTCAGGTCCCGCCGCATAGGTGGCGCCAACTACCAGATTCCCGTTGAGGTCAGACCCAAGCGTCAGACGTCCCTCGCCATAAAGTGGATAATCCGAGCCGCCCGCAACCGCCCCGGTCGCCGCATGTACGAGAAGCTCGCCGCCGAGATAATAGACGCGTACAAGGGCACGGGCAACGCCGTCAAGACCCGCGAGAACGTCCATAAGATGGCGGAGGCCAACAGGGTGTTCGCCCACTTCAGGTGGTAGGAGGTAGCCATGAGCAGATGGAAGCAGTATCAGGTGGCCAAACAGCAGAGGCGCAAGATCAACGAGAAGCTGGATAGGGCCTTCCTCGCCATAAAGGACCTTCTGGCCGCGGGTAAGTACGAGGAGGCCCGCACCTTGGCCAACAGGATGCTTATGAAGTACCCCACCCACATGAAGAGCTGGCGGCTGATGAAGCTGGTGGATGCTTGGCAGAACGTGGTGGGAGACGCCTTCGCCGAGATGAGATCCAGCGAGAGGCGTAAGGTGATGAGGGCATTGACCTACGAGTACAAGAATAACGATTTCATAACTCCCGAAACTCTACGGCGCAGGATAGAGGAGTACAAGGGATGACCCCATAGGGCGGCCGCAAGGCCGCCTCTTTTGATTACCCTCATACCTTAGAATCTACGGCCTTGAAGGTCCCACCCGTTGATCTGGTAAGGCAGAATTCCCCCTTCGCGAGGGAATTTCACGAGATCTTGAACGAGATACTCTCCGACGGTCGCTTCGTCTTAGACGGCCGGTTGGAGCGGTTTGAGGGGGAGTTTGCCCGGTACGTCGGCGTGAAGCACGCGCTGGGGGTCAATAGCGGCACGGATGCACTCGTCCTGTCCCTTCGGGCTCTGGGGGTGGGAAGGGGCGACGAGGTTATAACGACCCCATTCACATTCTACGCCACCGTGGAGGCCATACTTCTGGTGGGGGCGAAGCCCGTATTCGCGGACATAGAGCCCGAGACCTTCAACCTCAACCCCGAGGCCGTAGCCGATGCCATGGGAGGCAGCACCAAGGTGATACTGCCCGTCCATCTCTACGGTCAAGCCGCCGAGGTGGAGAGGATGAGATACCCCGGCGTGGCCATCTTGGAGGATGCGGCACAGGCCGCCGGTGCTACACGGCACGGTGCGAGGGTCGGCTCCCTCGGGGATATCGCCGCCTTCAGCTTCTATCCCACGAAGAACCTATCCGCCCTCGGGGATGGGGGAGCCATAACGACGGATGACCCCTCCCTCGCCGATGGGGTTCGCCGACTCAGAATACACTGTCAGGTGGGAAAGTACGAGCATGCCGACGTAGGGTACAACAGCCGATTGGACGAGATTCAGGCCGCATTCTTGAGTGTGAAGCTTCGCCACTTGGATAGTTGGAACGACCGGCGCCGCGCGATAGCCCGCCGCTACTCCGAGGCTTTGGAGGATGTGGTGATAACGCCGAAGGTCCTTGAGGGGAACGAGCACGTATTCCACCAATACACCATCAGGACGGACGCCCGGGACGCCCTCAAGGATTTCCTTATAGGCAGGGGCATAGGGGTGTCGGTCTTCTATCCGGTGCCCCTCCATCTTCAGAAACCCTTGAGGGAATTCGGGTACAGACGTGGGGAGTTCCCGGAGGCGGAGAGGGCATCGCGGGAGGTCCTCAGTCTTCCCATCTACCCCGAGCTGGAAGATTGGCAGATAGACTACGTTATAGAGAGCGTGCGCCGATTCTTCGGCCAATAAAAAGAGGGGGGAATTTCCCCCCTCCCAATCATCGGCCATGAGTTGGATCAGCGGATGACTATCCGCTTCACCCTGCCGTTATGTACCACGTAGTACGCGCCCGAGGGTAGGCTTATGCGCGAGCCGGCGGTTAGCCTCCTGATTAGACGGCCATCCTTGGAGTATATGGAGGCGTCCGTCGTCAGGTAAGGGACTCCATTCCTCCAGGACACCAGGTCGTGGGTCGTCCGGGTGGGATTCTCGGAGACCGAGAGATCATCGTCGTGGCCCAAGGGGGAGCATCCGCTCCCGCCCCCTCCGCTCTGGTCTATAGCGCGGGCCATGTAATTTCCGCCGAGGAATCCGGAGACGTATCCGAGGACGACCACCTCCGAGCAGTTGTCCCCGTCAATATCGCCCACGGCGACGGCCGGGTCCACGGTGGCACCCGACTCATCAACCGTTATGCTCCAGACGAGGGCCCCGCTGTTGGCATCCAAGGCGTAGAGTACGCCGGCGTCGTCCGTCTTCAGGAAGTCCCAATCCCCATCGTTATCCACATCCACCAGGGCGCCTCCACCGTCGTAGGACCACTGGGGTATGGAGTACAGCCATCCGAGGGAGGGACTGGATCCTCCGCTTATACGGAGCAGGTGGCTGCTTACGTTGCTGGAGTCTCCACCGTCTCCGAAGAATATATCCACGTAGCCGTCGCCGTCGGTGTCCCATACGGCGAAGTGCTCAACCAGAACGCTGTGGGTATCGGCGATCGTCGTGTGGGCGGCTATGTCAAAGGCGGTGGGCCAGATGGGTGAGCCGTCGGCACCGTTCAGTATCTGAACGTACTGGCCGTTGTACGAATACACCACGTCCAGATCCCCATCGGCGTCGGCATCTATTATGACGGGAGTTTGGTTTATGGCGAGGCCGGACGCCGTCCATTCTATGCTTCCGCTCACCGGGTCTATGACCAGAAGACCGCTGAAGAGTGTCGGGACCACGACCTCCTTCTGACCGTCGCCATCTATGTCTCCGACGGCCGGCGTTCCCGCCGGCTGCTCCGGTATGGATATGGTTATGGTTCTGAGGGTGGTCCCGGTCGCGGACATGATCCAGAGGACGGCGGAGCTTCCGGAGGGTCCGGTGATTATGACCTCGGGGCCCGGGGATGAGGGGTCAACATCGGAGACCACGGGGCTGGAGAAGGAGTACGCGGGCTCGGTGTTCGTCCATAGGGTCGTTCCATCCCCATCAACGGCTATTACGCCATCGCCGAAGGTGCGGGTTATGACCTCGTCCAGACCGTCTCCGTCTATGTCCGCGCAGGCCGGACTTGAGGGATCCAGACCGAAGTTGGACATATTCCAGAGCTCCGTCCCGTCCGTTCCGCGCAGGGCGTAAAGGATGGTGTTGTCGCCAAGGGTTGAATTGGCCTTTATGAGGACCTCGTTCCCCGGCTCCGTGGCGCTGAGGTTGCAGATGGTGGGAGAAGCCCATATGTTGTTGGGTAGCGCTGCCGTCCCCACGTCCGTCTCCCAGAGGAAGGCCGGCGTGGTTATCGTGGCCGGGAGCCCCTGGACAGCCTGCTGCGTCTCATCTCCGCCGTACCCTTTCCAAAAGTAATTTATGGCCGTTAGGATCAACCACATGGTGTAGTGAATTATAAGGATGGCGTGCGGGCCTATCCGGCGGCCTCGTCGTACCGGCGCGCGACCTCCTCCCAATTCACCACGTTCCACCAGTTTTTGATGTAGTCGCCGCGACGGTTCTGATAGCGCAGATAATACGCGTGCTCCCAGACATCCAGCCCCAATAAGGGCGTGCCCGCCAGGCCGGCCACGTCCTCGGGCATCAGGGGGTTGTCCTGATTGGCCGTGGAGCCCACGAGGAGCCTCCCATCCCTCACAACGAGCCAAACCCACCCGGAGCCGAAGCGACCGAGGGCGGCCTTCGTGAAGGCGTCGCGGAAGTTGGCGAAGGAGCCGAAATCCCTCTCTATGGCCTCCAGCAGTTTCCCCCGCGGCTCCCCTCCACCGTTGGGGGACATCACGCTCCAGAAGAGGGAGTGGTTGAAATGCCCTCCCCCGTTGTTGCGTACGGCCGTGCGTATATCCTCGGGTACATCGTGGAGTCGTCCGAGGAGCTCCTCCAGAGCGAGGCTCTGGAGATCCGGATATCTCTCCAGAGCGGCGTTAAGCTTGGCCACGTAGCCCCCGTGGTGCCTGTTGTAATGTATCCACATGGTGGGGGCGTCTATGTACGGCTCAAGGCCGTCGTAATCGTAGGGAAGTGCCGGTAGTCTGTGCATGCTGTACCTCCTTTTCGCTTAACCTGACCGTTTAGGTAAGGATTATAAGGTCGCCTCCGTCCCAAAAATGTAAAGTTCCTTTTCGTATTTTAGAAGAATTTGTGCGAAATTTTGAACTCCACTTGCCGGATGGGGACTCCCGAGGGCGCGCTTCATCCTTAACATAACGAATCATGTCTCGCGAGTACAGACCGGTAAGGGCACCGAGGGGCAACAAGCTCACGGCCAAGGATTGGCACGCGGAGGCGGCCATGCGGATGCTGATGAACAACGTGGACCCCGAGGTCGCCGAGAAACCCGAGGAGCTCATAGTCTATGGAGGGACCGGAAAGGCGGCTCGCAACTGGGATGCCTTCTGGGCCATAGTGGAGACCCTCAAGAGGATTGAGCCGGACGAGACCCTTCTGGTTCAAAGCGGAAAACCCGTCG
>JAADDJ010000006.1 GCA_013153965.1 Thermotogae bacterium | reverse complement strand
TCCGAGGAAGACTTTATAGGTGGGGACGGATATGCGGAATGCCCCGGCGTGGATATTCTGACCTTGAGGAATCTGGAGAGTGTCCTGCGTAGGCGGTTTTACGATATGCTCTTGGGGAAAAGCCCACCCTTCTCATCCCGGGCGCCGGTATAATCCCCACCTATGACTCTCCTCTATCCATTCTTTGAACTTTCCTCCGTTGCCACGGCTTACGGTGGAAACTATCTGACCAACCCGGCGGCTCTCGCCTACGGGAGCAGAGAGCTGGGCTTGTTCTACACGGATTCCCTCGTGGGAGGAGCCTTCTCCTTCGCCGGATTCGGACTGGGGTACCTGCAGGGTCCGTCATCCAAATCTCTCCTGTTATCCTCGGGCTTCCCTCTGAAGGACCTGTCCTTGGGGAGCACCTACGACGTTCTGAACAGAACCTTCCTGTTGGGAGCCCTTTACAGGCCACTTCGCTTCCTATCCTTCGGTCTCGTATTTGACGGCGAGGGAATGGCGATAAAGGGTACGTCCGTCGGCTTGGCCGTGCGGCCGATTGACCGACTCGTAATCTACGCCCAGACCCACCACACGAAGCTCTCCCTATCCGATGGGGACGACGGGAGTCTCTTCGGGGATCTCCTATCGCTCGGAGCTTACGTCTATCCCCTACCCTACGTGGGGTTCAAGGGTGAGTACGCTCTGCTGGACG
The DNA here is from genome assembly GCA_013153965.1 of Thermotogae bacterium. Classification (GTDB taxonomy): domain Bacteria; phylum Hydrothermota; class Hydrothermia; order LBFQ01; family LBFQ01; genus JAADCS01. The sequence continues at coordinate 9,039 of JAADDJ010000006.1, read as the reverse complement.
GTGCGCGCACCGGAAGGTTGAGCCTCGGGCTTGAGCTGAACTTGAGCAAGTTGAAGGTCGCCGGTGCTTACGCTCAGGGGATGGGGAAAGGCTTCGGCCTTCTGCTCTCGGACAGGCCCTTCACCCCCTCGGTCCGCAGGGGAAGGTACGAGATAAAGGTAAAGTCCTATCCGGAGGATGGGCGGGTCGGATTCCTCGGCAAGGGGAAAACATTCTACTCCTTCCTGAAGCAGGTGAAGGAGGCGGTGGAGTCCCCGAACGTAAAGGTGATAGCCTTGGATATGAGGGAGTTCGCCCTATCTCTGCCTCAGGCCGAGGAGCTGCGCAATCTCCTCAAGAGGGCCAAGGAGAGGGGCAAGGAGGTGCTCTTCTACTCCGATGGCTACTCAACCAAATCGTACTATCTGGCCTCGGTCGGGAAGGTCTTCATGGCTCCCGAGGGGATGATGTACTTCCCCGGGATGAAGGCGGAGCTCACCTTCTTCAAGAGGGCCTTTGACTCACTCGGGATAGACGTTCAAGAGTTTCGCATGGGCAAGTACAAGAGCGCCATAGAGCCCTTCGTCAGGGATACCATGTCCGAGGCCAACCGGGAGCAGTTGAACCGGCTGATTGAGGTCGTTTGGGGGATATGGCTCAAGGATGTGGCCGAGGCGAGAGGTATGGATGCCGACTCCCTCAACGCTCTGGTGAAGGAGAATCTCGGTCTCTTCAGCGCTCGTAAGGCGGTCAAGTTGGGATTAGCCGACAGCCTCATGTACGAGGACCAGTGGAAGGCCCTCCTGAGGGAGAAGGGCGGCAAGGTCCGGCTGGTCAAGGTGCAGAGGAGGGAGTGGAAGAGCGACAGGGGGAAGATAGCAGTGGTCGTGGCCGAGGGCGGTATAGTGAGCGGCGAGAGCTCCTACAACCCCCTACCCGTCGTGGGTGGAAAGACGTTGGGAGATAGAACGCTCGTGCGCATCCTCTCGGACCTTCGCAAGGACGAGAGCGTGAAGGCGGTGGTGCTTAGGGTGAATTCCCCCGGAGGTAGCGCCTTGGCGTCCGACAACATAGCCCGCGAGGTCAAGCTTCTGGCGGAGGATAAGGTCCTCATTGTTTCCATGGGGAACGTGGCCGCATCCGGAGGGTACTACATATCCGCCTACGCGGACACCATCCTCGTTGATAACACCACCATAACCGGCTCCATAGGGGTGATAGGGGCCAAGTTCGTCCTGCGGGACTTCTACCGCAACAAACTTCATCTCAACAGGGATATAGTCAAAACGTACCCCTTCAGCGACGCGTGGTCCCTGTGGAGGGAGATGGACTCCTCGGAGGTGGCCTTCTTCAAGAGGCACATGGAGGAAACCTACGACCGATTCGTCTCCGTCGTCTCCGAGGGCCGCAAGCTCCCCAAGGATTCGGTCAAGGCCATAGGCGGCGGTAGAGTTTGGGCGGGGTACGACGCCGTTCGTATAGGTTTGGCCGATACCGTCGGAGGCCTCTTGGACGCGATAGAGCTGGCCTCCCGAATGGCCGGACTGAAGGAGTACGATGTGGTCCTCTACCCCAAGCCCAAGAGTACGTGGCAGAAGGTTAGGGAGATGATGGGTGGCAAATCCTCCATAAAGCTTAGCCCGGAGGATTACCTGCGGGAGGACGTGAATATCCTCTACCGCATGGAGTACGACGTGGAGATAAGATAACTCCGGTCGTATAATTGCCGCCCACGTGGCCATCAGGCGAGAGTACGTTGAGAAGAATCGTAGTCTGTGGAGTACTCTGCGGGAGGTTTTGGGGGACGAGTTTGAGGAATACCTACGGTATATAACCTCGCCTGGCTATCGTCCCTACATTCGCGCCAACACCCTAAAGATAGAGCCGCGGGCTCTGAAAAGGAGGCTTGAGAGGAAGGGCTTCATCTTGGAGGATACGGTTCTACCCTACGCCTTCCGGGTCCTCCACTACCCCGCGGAGATGGGAAAGACGTTGGAGCACTTCTTGGGGTACTACTACGTTCAGGACCTCGCCTCCATGCTGCCGGCCCACATCCTCAATCCCAAACCCCACTCCTACGTTCTGGATATAGCAGCAGCCCCGGGATCCAAGACGACTCTTCTGAGCGCCCTGATGGACAACACGGGGATGGTATTCGCCAACGATGCCTCCATGGACAGGGCGAAAGCTCTGGTGAATAACGTTGAGCGTATGGGCTGCCTCAACGTCGTGGTTAGCATATACAAGGGGGAGCGTCTCGCGAGGTTCTACAGGGAGTATTACGACTACGTTCTGGTGGATGCCCCTTGCTCCTCGGCTGGCACCCTCCACAAGAACCCCGAGGTCGCCCTATGGTGGTCTCCGCGGGACGTTAGGACCTACAGCCGCATCCAGTACAGGCTCCTTCTCGCCGGATGGGAGATGCTGAAGCCGGGCGGCAGGCTGGTATATTCAACCTGCACGATAACGTACGACGAGAACGAGGAGGTGGTGGAGAGGTTTATCCGACAGACCGGGGCCAAACTGGAGCCGGTGCCGGATTTGGGGATAGGTGAGGTTGAGGGTGCCATCCCCGGGACCAAACGCTTCTACCCTCACCGTACGGAAACGGAGGGTTTCTTCTTGGCCTCCTTCAGGAAGGACTGATGGTGCTGCTACCTGACGAGCTTAACGGTACGCACCTCATCCCCAACGCGGAGCCTGAGCATACGGGGCTGCCGGGACGACGGGAATCTTAGCACGTGCTCCCCCGCAGGCAAATATCCCGCACTCACCCGCTCCAACGTGCGCCCATCGGCCGAATACACGTTCAATCCGACGTAGGCTCCCTCCTCCAGCCGGAGGACCACGGAGCCATCCGAAAGGCTGTAATCCCACCCCCGTCGCATCGGACGCTCACTCAGACGTGTCGTCGCACCCGAGAATAGGGCAACGAACGCATCGTAGCCGCCGCTCGGAGAGGTATCGTACGCTCCCGGCGTAGTGGGAAAGTCCGAAGATGCGGTCCATCCGGCCAGATAGATGTTTCCCGCGGTGTCCTCATCCATGGCCCTAACGACGTCGTAGTTGCCTCCTCCCAGCAACGTTGAGGCCCTGAGGGTGGTGAGGGATGCGTCCATCATGCAGAGGTACCCGTCGCTCGCTCCTCCGTAGGTTTCATCGTAGGCTCCGGGAGTGGTGGGAAAGTCCGGAGAGGTCGTCCATCCGGCCACGTGCAGATTCCCGTACTCGTCAATGAGGATGGCGAAGGCATTCTCATCCGAGCTTCCCCCCAGAAGGGTGGAGGCCCTAAGACCCGTCAGCTCCCCATCAAAGAGCGATACGAAAGCATCCTGCGCTCCACCCAAGGTGGCATCGTAGGCGTCGGATGTGGTGGGGAAATCCGACGATTGCGTATATCCGGCCACATACACCCCTCCGGAGCCATCCGGTACCACGGCATAGGCGTACTCGGCACCACCACCTCCGAGGTACGTAGATGCTACGAGGTCCGTCAGGGTGGAGCTTAGAGCGGAGACGAAAACGTCAAAACTCCCCCCGTTGTGGCCCGTGTCGTAGGCTCCCGACGTCGTCGGGAAATCAAGTGAGGTGGTATAACCCGTCAGATAGACTCTTCCCGCACTATCCAGAGCCATGGCGTAGGCGTACTCGTATCCCCCCGTATTCCCCGCCAAGAAGGTAGATGCCCTCAACGACGAGAGCTCCCCACCGAGAACCGACACGAATACGTCCCTACCGCCATCGTAGGTTTCATCGTAGGCTCCGGGCGTCGTGGGGAAGTCGGAAGAGCCCGTACCTCCCGCCACATACACGTCGCCGGAGGAGTTTATCTCAACGGCGTACGCGACGTCGCTCCCTATCCCACCCAAGAGGGTGGAGGCCAGCAGGGTATCCAGATTCGGCCCCAGTTTGCTAACGAAGGCGTCGTCCCAACCGTTTGGGGAGGTGTCGTACGCCCCCGGCGTAGTGGGGAAATCCGAAGAGGCCGTCTGCCCCACCACATACACGCTCCCATCACCGGCGAGGGCGATGGCGTTGGTCAGGTCGTTATCGTTTCCTCCGAGGAAGGTAGCGGCCAGTAGCGTGGTCAGGTCCGCGCTCATCCTCGCCACGAAAACGTCGGCGCTGTCGTCGTAGGTGCCATCGTACGCATCCGCTCCCACGGGAAAATCGGGGGACCTCGTTCTTCCCGCCAGATATACGCTGCCGTCCCCGGCTACGGCCACCGCATAAGCCCCATCGCTATAACTTCCACCCAGCAGGGAGGAGGCCTCCAAGGCGGATAGGTCCGGGTCTATCACGAGGGTTTGACTGCCGTCGTACTCTCCCAAATCGTAGGTGAGGATGCCATCGGTCAAGGAGTACCCCACGGCCACCTCGTCGGCTCCCTGATAGGCTCGCAGGCCTGTCAGACGCAGGTAAGCCTCTCCACCCCGTCCGACTATCACCTCCCTTCCTGCTATCATCATCTCCCCTCCCCGCACCTCCATGGCTATCCGTGAGGGCTCCCCTCCCGGTTTCACGACCCATTGGAACTCAAGGGCCCCGTCCTCCGTTGCCGTGAATATCAGGTCTATATCCGGATATATGTCCCGGTAGGCCACCACCCCATAACCCGGGACGGAGGAGAATCGCCTCCCCCCGTCGCCGATGAACCGGCTGAACACGGCTCCCGTCGGGTGGGAGGGCTCCACATTCTTGGGAGAGGCGCCCTTGAAGGTTATCCTCACACCGCGCGCGTATATCCCATCCCTTAGGAGGACGATACCGGAGGGGAAGACCCAGTACAGGCTCTCCGAATCCGATACGCTCGGAACGATATGCGTTGAAAACGAAATCGGAGGACTTTCGCCGGGATGTAAAGTTCCCTGCATAAAACCGACCAAAATTTGAAAAATCATCATAACGATGACTATTATATGGCAGATTTATGAATTGTGCTACCTCTTAACCGCCGAGAGGACGTCCCGCCAATCCCCGTGAAGGGTACGGAACCTTTCGGCCGAGGATAGGACCTTCAGGAGGGTGGCCAAACCTTCCCCGCTCAAGGCCGAAGGATTGAGTAGATTCTCCGTCATCCGTAGGTACGCCTCGTAAGGCTCAATCTCCTCAACCACGCTCCTGCTAACATCCCCCGAGAATCTCACGAGGAAGACCCACCGCAGAGGTACCGGTGGGGAAACTATCAGCCCCTCGTAGCGCACATCAACCGGCAAGGTCGGATACACCCTCCCATCGCGGGGATTCAGAGCCACCATATCGTCGGCCAGATAGCCGAAACCCTCCCGCAGGAATCCTCGCAGAAGGGTGCTCTTACCGCTCGCATGTTCCCCCACGAATATGATGGCCTCTCCCCTCCACTCAACGGCGCTGGCGTGGAAGAGAGCAAAGCGTTTGGCCTTGGGGCCGTAGAAGTTCCTCAGGGCCCTTCCCAAGAAGGCGGCCACCCTGAGGGGCGACTCCGGCCGCACGTGTATGGCGCCCACGTCGGGTAGGAATTCGTTCCTCGCGTCCTCAACGGCGCAGAGTGAGGTCTTACATTCGCAGGGGTAGTATCCGACCACCTCACGGAAGAGAGAGAGGGAGTCCTTTAGGTTGGGGGGATAGCGGAGGGTAAAATCGGCGTCGTATATCCCTACGTGCATCCTCATGGCTGTCTGATCCTGTTTGAGAGTGTCCCGTAGCCTACAAGCTCCAAGGTTATGGTTTGACCGACCTTTAGGAATCTGCCCACCTCAACGCCGCACGAATTCGGGACGGTCCCCGTCCCCATCATCTCCCCCGGATATAGATTCTCCTCCAAGCTGGCGTACGCCACCATGTCTCCCGGCATGTGCTGGGGGCCGGACGTGTCCGACTCGGATACCACCTCGCCGTCTATGAGGACTCGCACCTTCAGGCTCGTAAATCTTTCCCTAACCTCGGAGTAAGGTATGACGAAGTTGGATATTGATGTGGCGAAATTCTTCGCCTTCACAACGGGACCGAAGGGGCTCTCGTAGAATTCCCTGACCTGCATATCTCTGGCCGTAAAGTCGTTGAGCAGAACCACGCCACCTATGAGTTTCTCCGCCTCCTCCGGAGTTAGATTCCTCCCTTCGCCTACCATCACGAGCCCCAGCTCAAACTCGTAGTCAAGGTATCGGGTGTAAGAGGGATAGGGCACGGCATCCCCGTCGGTGTATATCTGGAGATGGTTGCCCACGTAATACACGGGGTGGGTGTAGAACATCTTCGGAGGTTTTAGGAATCTCTCGGGCAGGAATCTCGCGATACGGTGAAGATGGGGTCTAAACGTCCGCAGGAGGCCCAGCTTGGCCTGAATGTAATGCCTCTCCCATAGCATGAAATCCCGAAATGATAGGGGCTTGAAGGGTATGAGGGCCTTACCCTGCCGGGCCTTCGCCCTCTCCACGCCCCGCCGAATCCTCCCCTTCAGCCTCTCCCAATCCCGCAGGAGGCCCAACAGATTCTCCTCGTACATCCCCAACCCCATATCCCCCACCGGAACCCATCCCCGGCCTCCATCCACGGCCACGGATACCCTCCCTCCGAAATCCACCCTACCCACCTTCACCGAAGACCTCCCTCACGAATTCCCGCAGATGACGGTTGAACTCCTCTGGATTCTCAAGGGGGGCGCTGTGGCCGGCCTTGGGTATGACGACCAGGCGGCTGTTGGGGATCGCCTCGTGCATGGCTTTGGCCTCCTCGTAGGACCTGGCCGTGTCGTCCTCCCCCACGACTATCAGGGTGGGAATCTCTATCTTGGAGAGCTCCTCCTCAAAGGATGGCCGATTGAATATGGCCCACGCCGTCTTCACGAGGGCCGAGCGTTTCCTCCCATCCTCGCTCCACCTCTTCCACTTCTCAACGTACTCTTCCACGAAGGGCTTCTCCAGCGAATGGGGAGAGAATAGTATCCTCTTAACGGTGCGCGCTATGGGTCTCATACCGAAGAGTTGGACGATGAGGGTCATGAGGGTCCAGCGGAGTTTTTTGAGAGGCTCCTCGGCCGTCGCTCCCGTATCAACCAGAACTAACCCCTTGAGAAGCTCGGGGTTTCGGGCGGCCAACCTCATACCGACGAATCCCCCCATAGAAACGCCCACCCAGATGCATGGCCGCTCCTTGCATCCGAAGTGCAGAAGAAGGTCGTAGGCGTCCTTGTAGAGCTCGTCAATCTCGTATCCGCAGTCCGCCACCTCGCTCCTCCCCTGCCCTCTCCAGTCAAAGGCTATGCAACGGTAATCCTTGGAGAACTCCTCCATCTGGTGGCGGAACATATCCCCATCAAGGAGGAAACCGTGGGAGAAGATGATGGTACCCTCACCCTCCCCCCTCTCAACGTAAAAGTACTTGGCACTCCTGATCTCAACGAAAGGCACGGAGGATATTATAACGGATTCGGGTTGAGGGCATAAGGTCAGGCCCTTTGTCAGGTCTATAATACCGTACGATGGCCGAAAGAATCGGGAGGTTCCGGCTAAACGAGATATACCTCGGAGACTCCCTAATCCTGATGAAGGACATACCGGACGGCAGCGTGGACCTGATAGTCACCGATCCCCCCTTCGCCATAGATTTCAAGGCCAAACGCTCCAACTACAATCGCTCACAGGATAAGGTTTTGGAAGGCTACAACGAGATACCCAAAGAGAAGTATTACGACTTCACCGTAAGGTGGATGAGGGAGGCCTACAGAATTCTGAAGGATACTGGAAGTATGTACGTCTTCTCCGGATGGACGAATCTGAAGGATATCCTGAACGCGATTGATGACGTGGGCTTCATAACGATAAACCACATAATCTGGAAGTACCAGTTTGGGGTCTTCACCCGCCGTAAGTTCGTAACGAGCCACTACCACGTGCTCTTCGTTGTCAAGGATGAGCGAAAGTACAAGTTCAACAAGATAGAGCACTATCCGGAGGACGTTTGGATGATCAAGCGGGAGTATTGGAGGGGTGAGGTCAAAACTCCCACCAAATTGCCCCTTGAGATCGTGAAGAAGATAATCCTGTACAGCAGCGATGAGGGGGACATAGTCTTTGACCCTTTCCTCGGCTCCGGGACGGTAGCCGTGGCATCCAAACTGCTAAATCGGCGCTTCTTGGGATTTGAGATAGTGCCCGAATACTACGAGTTTGCGAAGAAGAGGATAGAAAAGACCACGAGGGACCTGTTCGTGGGGAGTACGTGATGGGAGATTGTACCGAGTTCAAGGAGCATAGGGAGGTTTTCAAACGCGTGCGCGAAGCCTTGGAGGATGAGAGGAATGGGAGATACCGGGAGGAGTTTGAGAGGGCCCTTGATCTACTCGTGAAATCCTACGATACCAGAAACCACGAGAATCGCTTTGTGGTAGGAGGGGCTGTGGAAGTTCTCTTCTGCGCTCTCCTTAGGGCTCTCGGGTTCAGATGCGAATGGCTGCGGGAGCGCAGATTTGACCTGCGGATTGACGGCCGCAGCTTCTCCATCAAGAGCAACTTCACCGGCAGAGGGACGCTGCGCCTCATAAACGTTATGGGAGATGGGAGAGTTGAGTGGGGGGAGCCGACCCTATTCTTTATAGGAGGTCGGGGTGTGTTCTACGCCGACCCCTGCATGGATGTGCGGGTCAAACGCGAGAGCGATGCTCTGACGATCAGAGCGGAGGAGATCTTCAAGGCCGGTGGAATCTGGAGAATAAATCTGAAGGTGCCCGTCAAACCGAAGAGCTCCACCCGTATAAGGACGGCCAGCTACGACGTGGCGAGATCCGTGCTTGAGCAGATAGGGAGTATCCTCCTTAGGGAGCATTTACCCGAGGGATAGGGGTACCGTGTGAGGGTACTCACAGCTCTCGGTCCCGTCGTATAATAGTGGCTATGCTTTACCACTTTCTCCTCACCTCCGCTGAGGGCGCACACCATGCGGCTCTTAACCTACCGCTGTGGACGGTCATCCCCTTCGTGGGACTGCTGCTGACGATAGGGGTGATGTCGTTCATAGCAGCCAACTACCCGCACCACAGGGTGGCGCACATGTGGGAGAACAACAACTACAAGCTGGCGATAG
>JAADDJ010000027.1 GCA_013153965.1 Thermotogae bacterium | reverse complement strand
TGCGCCGGGAGTACGAGGACTTCCAGAGCGTCTGGAACCGGATCGTAAGCCGCATATACCAGAGCGGCCAAGGTGGAGGTGGAGAGGGTCCAGAGAACCCCGGAGGGCCGGAGATAGAGGCGTAGGCTATCTCGCCGGTACCAGCTTGAAGATCCTACCCGTCCGGTAATCCAGAACGTATATCTCGCCGTCCGCACCTTCGGCGAAGGAGGGGATCATCAAGTCGGTATCCACCAGTAGTTTCACAGCCGGTCCCCTCTCGGTCAGCCGTAGGGCCCATATGCGCCCGGAGCAGAAGTCCCCGAACACGTAGGCTCCCCGAAGGTCGGGTATGGCCCTGCCGCGATATACGTACCCGCCGGTGATAGAGCAGTTCCCCTCTTCGTGGCCGTACTCGTATATGGGGAAGATGTAGTGCTCCTTGGGCTTGCAGCCTTTCAGGTTGTACGGATGGTTCCCCTCGTAGCATCTCCACCCGTAGTTTCCCCCGTTTATCACCGTGTCTATCTCCTCCCACCTGTCCTGACCCACGTCGGCCACCCAGAGGGTACCCGTCTCCCTATCAAAGGAGAATCTCCAAGGGTTCCGCAGTCCCCAGGCGAACAGCTCCGGGCACCCCGTAGCGCAGGATTTACTGGAGGCGAAGGGATTGTCCGGAGGTATGGAGTAGGGTCGTCCGCTGACGTCTATGCGGATTATGGAGCCGAGGAGATTCTTGGTATTCTGGGCGTTGTTGTGAGGGTCCCCCGCCCAGCCGCCATCTCCCAGAGCGAGATACAGGTAGCCGTCGGGGCCGAAGGCCACCATTCCGCCGTTGTGGTTGGAGTAGGGCTGTTTGAACTTGAGTAGAACCCTCTCCGACTTGGGATCCAGAAGGTGCCCCCTGAATCTAAACTCCGAGAGAACGGAGTTCATATCCCGGTCAATGTAGTACAGGTACGCGTAGGGTTTGCGGGGATAGTCTGGATGGAGAGCCATCCCCAGAAGGCCCATCTCACCGCCGAACTTGACCTTCCTCCTGATATCCAGAATGCCGCGGCCCGATGGGGCGTGCCCATCCACCAGGCGCACGACGCCCTGCTGCTGCACTATGAGGAACTTCCCCGTATCGTCGGGTAGCTCCAACATGAAGACGGGGGCGTTGAATCTGGCCCCCTCAAAGGCCTCCACCAACCTCACCTTGGCGAAGGATAGAAGCAGTATCATATTCATATCGCCGCGTAAGTTATCCGCTTTGAGCGCTTGGTAGGCTTCTCAAACGACAGGTCGTCAAAGGCCCAAACCTGCAAAAATCCCGCACTCTTCAGGAGCCTTTTCACCACGGCGGGTGAATAACCCCTCTCCTTGAAAACCTCATCCATGCGTCGGTACAGCCCCTCCCCCGTAGGTATGAAGAGGGTCAGGGTTAGCTGGGATACCCCATCGCCCAGGTACTCCCCTCGCCAGAGACTCAACGTTCCATCCTTAAGCTCCTTTACGAAGAGGGCATCGTTCCAATCGGACATCATCGCGTGGGGAGTGTTGAGGTCCCCGACGAATATACCCCGCGGTTTGAGATGCGCCCTTATCCGACCGAATGCCCGGGCGAGGTCGGCCTCGGTCAGGAGATTGTTCAGACTGTCAAATGTGCTAATGACGGCATCAAACTGCTCCCCCAGGTCCATCTCCCTCACGTCCGCCCTGAGGAAACGCACGTCCGGGAGTTTCTTCTGGGCCACCTTCAGCATACCCTCCGAGACATCCACCCCCACGACCTCGTATCCCAACTTCACCAACTCCCGCGTCAGGTTTCCGGTGCCGCACCCCACCTCCAGTATCCTCCTGACCGGTATCCGGGCGAAGTTGAGGAGTTTGGAGATGTAGAGGGCCCATCCCTCGTAATCTATATCGTCAAAGAGTAGGTCGTATATCTCGGCTATCTCCGAGAACGGACGGAGATGTGGGCTCATTCCATTGAGACCTCCGCCGTCAGGACCTTTCGGCGCAAACGCTCCCTGTAATCCTTAAGGGATGCCCGCAGGGAATCGTACTTCAGCGATAGGATCTGAACGGCCAGCAGGGCAGCGTTCCTCGCCTCGCCGACCCCCACGGTGGCCACGGGTATCCCCGGGGGCATCTGCACTATGGAGAGGAGGGCATCAACCCCGTAGAGATACTTGGCTGGCACGGGCAACCCTATCACCGGAAGGGTCGTCAGGGAGGCTATCACACCCGGAAGGTGGGCGGCCTTACCGGCTGCTGCTATGAAAACTTCAATCCCCTTCTCTTCGGCCTCCTTAACGTACGCCTTGAGCTCCTCCGGCGTGCGGTGGGCGGAGAGTACCCGAACCTCAACATCTACGTTGAAATCGCGCAGCATCTCATAGGCTTCCTTCACTATCGTTAAATCCGAAGTGCTACCGACTATCAGAGCGACCCGCATCCGTAAATTATAAACGGGCGAGCGCGTCATCTCCAACCCGGCAGGCCTTTCGGCCTTATTATTCACGCTGCATGAAAGCACGGTACATAGATCTGGAGGGTAGCACCGTAGAGGAAGCCCTCATGAAGTATCTCAACGAGCACTCGCTTGATATTTCGGAAATCAGGTACAAGGTTCTGCGGCTACCTTCCAAGGATACCCCCGCACGGGTCAGGATATTTCTGGACACGGAGGATTTTGACCTTATAGACGAGGTGGCACGGGAGTTCCTCCACCGCTTGGGGGTGAAGGGAGGTGTGGATATAGACGTGGATGAGTACGGGAGGTACTACGTCAATTTTGACATAAAGGAGCTGGACAATACCCTGATAGGGCATCAGGGCCAAACCCTGCGGGCCATAAATCACGTCCTCTCCGCCATCATAAACAAGCGCAAGCCCAACCTGAAGGTGCAGTTTGACATCGCGCACTATCGCAAGCGTCGGGTCAGACGAGCCATAAACAAGGCTATAGCCATCCTGAAGCTCATGGAGGCGCAGGGTAAGACCGAAATGGCCTACGATGCCCCCATCCAATCCGACGAGGTGGAGGCCGTCCGCAGGTATCTGCGGAAGCACGGCTACACCATGGAGCGCCTCAAGGTGAAGGGGCGCCGTATAAAGTCCAAGACGGGGGAGCCGGTCTATATCATCCGTAAGCTGACCGAGGAGGAGATGGAGGAGCTCTCGGGGGCCGCGAGGGAGGAGTCGCAGCCGGCTGAGAGTTGAGGGAGTTTAGCCCCGTCGCCGTACTGCTCGGTCTCGCCCTGAGTGTAATCTTCGGTGTATCCAACGCGTACCTCGCCTTGAAGGCGGGGATGACCGTATCGGCGTCCATACCGGCCGCGGTCGGCGCTCTGGCCTTCTTCTCCCTCTTCTACAGGCGCGGGTCGGTCCTTGAGGGCAACATCGTCCAGACCATAGCCTCGGCCGGCGAATCTCTGGCGGCGGCACTGGCCTTCACCCTACCCGCCTTCTTCGTAGCATCCCTATCCTTCCATCCCTACCACATCGGATTCCTAACCCTGGTGGGAGGGGCGATAGGTGTCCTCTCCGGTATAGCCTTCAGGGACTCTCTCGTGAAGGATGAGAGTTTGCCCTTTCCGGAGGGGAGAGCCTGCGCCGTCGTCCTCCAGAGTCGGGAATCGGGTAAGGGGGTGGGGGTCCTTCTTGGGGCCCTCCTTGGCGCCCTCCTGAGGATCCTGCAGAGTACGGGGCTCATAGCCTCGTCCTACTTCACATCCGTGGCGGGTAAGGCTGTGGCCTTGGACCTATCTCCCGCGGTGGTGGGCGCGGGGGCCATAGTGGGGCTGCGTACCGCCCTGATGGTCGCCGCCGGTGGGATACTCGGATGGTGGGCTTTCATGCCCTTCTACGACGGTACGCCCCTTGAGGTGTGGAGCCGGTACATACGCTTCATAGGCGCTGGCGCCGTTCTGGTGGGAGGGATATACGAATTCCTTCGGGTCATCCTGAAGCTTTTAGGGCGAATGCGCAGGGGTCGCTTCTGGATCGTACTCGCCGTAGCGGTGGGGTTGGGGATGGGTGCGGGGGTGGTGATTCCGGAGCTGGGGCCGGTGGGTGGAGCCTTGGGAGGGGTCCTCGGCGTAGTCTTCGCGTACGTCTCCGGGAATACCACCGCCATAGTGGGCTCCTCGTCCAACCCCATCTCCGGTATGACCATAGCGGCTCTGGTCGTCGTCTCGCTTCTCTTTAAGGCCTTGGGGTGGGGAAGTCTGGTGTCTGTATTGGCCATGGCTTCGGTCGTGGCGTCGGCGGCCGCCATAGCGGGGGATACGGTTCAGGACCTGAAGACCGGCTACATAGTGGGGGCGACCCCATTCTGGCAGTACGTGGGGGAGTTTCTCGGTATAGCCGTCTCCTTTCTGGTCCTCACCTTCGTGGTGAGTCTCCTCGGTGAGGTATTCGGCTTCGGCTCGGAGAAACTTCCGGCCCCTCAGGGGGTGCTCATGGGAAGCATAGCGCAGGGGATATTCCAAGGGACGATAGATTGGAATCTGATATTCATCGGCGGGGCGGTGGCCGTGGCCGTCGCGATGATGGGCCTTCCGGTCCTCCCCATCGCCGTCGGTCTGTACCTTCCCCTCCATCTCTCGGGCGGTCTGCTTCTGGGCGCCCTCATAGCGAGACTCCTCCGAAGGGAGGGGGAGCATATAGTCCCCTCGGGTGTGATAGCGGGCGATGCCCTCACGTCGGTCATATTCGCCTTGGGGATAGGCTTCCTCGGATGGAGCTTCCCGGAGGCGGCGGCCGGCACGTGGCTACTCACGCTGCTCGCACTCGTGTTGGGATTTGCCGTGGTGTGGAGGTTCATCTCCGCCGTATAATAAAGTGGCATGTTATGGATTATAGGCGCTGGAAATGTCATACTTGCTCCCACCCCTCCCGAGAGTAGGGAGAGCACGGTTGGGGTATGGGTCTCCTCCTTCCTGCGGGAGGAGACCGTCTCGGACTTCTCACTCACCTACGGAGGCTCCTCCCAAGGGAACGCCACCCACTTCTACGGCGTGTGGTCGGATCCCCAGAGGATGCCATCGGCCCACATGATTCTGGGATACGGCGACGCGTCGGACCTCAAGGAGGTAGTCCTATACGTCAAGGGCACGGGCAAGTACAGGATTCAGCTGCTCTACCAGAGGGGCGAGCAGCACTACATGACCCAGAGGGTTGTGGAGGCCTCCGACGACTGGTCCCCGGTTGTCCTGAACCCTCAAGAGGGTGTGGCGGTGGTTGGAGGGCTCCTCTCCCGTCCCGGTACGACCTTCCCCCTGAAAGTCGTCATCCTTCCGTACGCGAACAAGGAGACCGGCGAAGTGTCGCGCACTTTTGACCTGAGCGTATCGCCGGTCTTTACGGTCAGATAGGAGGTGGAGCATGCTCTGGTTGGCTCTCATATCCGATGCGCCGTTCAACACGAACGTTAAGGTGAGCAACTGGGACATATCGTCCGGTAAGGACCAGACCGAGGTCACGATGGCCAAATCCTCCAACTGGGTGGTCTCCAGCTGGATAAACATGGACGTGCCCGGCTACTGGACGGCGAATCAGCTCGCCGTCAGTGCCGACAACGGCTACACTTGGAATCTCATAACGACCTACACGTCCTCCAACTCCTCCTGCTGGGTGGGGGATCCCACCTTGGCCGCGGATCCCAACGATCCCGACAAATTCTACTGGGCCGGGATGATCTGGTGCGACTTCGGAAGCGGCGTGAAGGGAGAGATATATTTCTGCACCAACACGGGTACGCCGGACAACGCCTCCAACTGGAGCTGTAGCATCCTCCCGCCGGATGACGGTTGGAACTACTTCAAGGATAAGCCTTGGCTTCTGGTCAGGGACAACGGCGGGACCACCGAGATCCTCGTCGTATTCACGGCCGAAGGTTATGGCTCCACCAGTTTGAGCACCTATGAGATGATATCCGTAAAGAGCACCGACGGAGGTGCCACGTGGCAGGCTCCCGTGCGCGTTGACCCCGGATATCCCAGCACCGTAGCCTACACCTACTACGATGCCTCCACTTCCACCGTCCATATGGCCGACAACTGCCTCTACTGCTACAGCGGCTACGACGTGGTCATAGAATACACCACATCCTCCGACTTTGGAGGTACGTGGAATTACGTTTCGGGTATTCTCGGAAGCGTCCCCTCCGGTCAAGGTTCCACCTGTCCCAACTTCAACCGTCCCGCCAAGATCAGCGCCACCATAGCGGCCACCGGGAGCAACGTCTTCATGGCCGGGGTGGTAGATGCGAACAGCGATGGCGGATGCGACCTGCAGATAGCCATATCCAACGATGGCGGAGCGAACTGGGTCGGCATCGGCGATACGAGTGGCCAGTACATCCATCCCACCGTCGCCACGGATGGCGATAGCGCCATATACGTGATGGCCCAGAGCCGCAGCGGCACGACGGCCCCCTGGCAGACCGTCATGTTCTTCTCCGAGGACCTCGGCTCCACGTGGTCCGGCGTCAGGGTTTCGGACCATGACTACACCATGAATGAGAATCCGGCCGGCCACGACTACAACGGGTTCCTCTACTACGGTGGGGACCTCTTCGCCATATGGGGAGACGATTACTACAACGAGGACGCCGGGGCCATATACTACGCCACGACGGCCCTGCCGACGGCCATCTCCGAGCATCCCGCTTCGCCCTCCGGTGAGAGCGTGAGCGTGGTGGATGGCATCCTCCATCTCAAGGAGGCGGCCACCATATACGACGCGAGCGGAAGGATGCTGATGCGCAGCGAGGCGGGTAAGGTGCAACTTCGCCCGGGCGTCTATTTCGTGAAGACGAGCACCGGTCTTAGGAAGGTCCTCGTGAGGTGATGTCTCGCTTGAAGGGGGGGAAGGTGATACCTCCCCCCTTTTTTCGTTATCAATCCTCCTTTCTCGTCAGCTCGCTCCACCCTGCGGTGGCCCTGTCTCTGGGAAGGTATATGACCTTAACCGGCCGTATGTCCATACCGTAATCCCGGAGGATCCTCTCTCTGACCTCCTTGATCCGCCAGAAGAACAGGAGTCTCCCCCCGTGGGGCGCGGTGGTCCATCTTCCCAACCTCAGCGGTATATCCCACTGGCGCATCTCGTTCAGCAGCGGCTGGTAGAAATCCTCAACGAGGGGATGCTCTTCCAGCATACCCATCTCCATCTTGGCCAGAGCCTCCACGTACGACCTGCCGGCATAACGGAGCCTATCGGCCGCATCGTCGGAAAGGTGGATGGGAACGTCCAAGGCTCCCCAGAAGGCCTCCGTGCGGAAGTCTTCAACGTCGTACCCCCTTCGCAGATCCAGAACCTCCACCCGAACCTTCAGCACGTTTGAGCGGCTTAGGGGTATCCGCTCGGGTATGCGCACTTGAGCGAGGATGGGGTAGCGGGAGAACACCATATCATAGACCTTTCGCGCGAGGTTGAGAAGGTCCAGCCTCTCCTCCATCAGATACCGCTTGACGGTCCTCTCCAGAATCCTGTCCTTCTTTATGTGGTAGAAGACCACGGCATCCTTCAGGGCCTCCTCAAGGTAGGAGCCGGGCAGGTAGGGCTCCCCGCTCTCATCCCTCGGGAAGGCTCTCCCCTCGGGCAGTACCTTAGTCCAGGTCAGGAGTCTCACGAAGGTATTCTACGGCCCTCCTTCCTGTAGAAGGCCACGGCCGTGTCCCCACCCTTGACGAACTTGAAGAGTCTCAAACCCTCTATCTCCGGAGGTTTGACCCTTGAGGACATCTCAAAGATGAATATGCCCCCGTCCTTCAGAAGACGTTTTACCGCCCTCAGGAGATCCTCGCGTCGGTCCCAAGCGTAAGGGGGATCCGCCAGTATCAGGTCAAACTCCCCGTCGTAGGTTTTGAGGAAAGCCAGAGCATCCGCCCGGACGACCTTTACGTTTCCCGACAGTCCCAGTTTCTCAAGGTTGGAGCGTATGGTCTTTACGCTCGCGCCGCTACTCTCAACGAATACGCAACTTCTCGCACCCCTTGATAGGGCCTCTATACCCAGCGCCCCGCTGCCGCTGAACAGGTCCAAGACGTCGTACCCTTCAACCCCGCCTATTATGTCGTATATCCGCTTTCGGGTGAAGGAGCTGGTCGGGCGAACGCGCCTGTCCGCCTTCAGCTTGAATCCCTTGAACCGCCCGCCGGATATCTGCAGACCACCCTTTTTCATTTCTCCACAACAACCTCGTTCCGCTCGTTGAGAACGAGGACCTTGGGCCTGTGGGATCGGGCTTCCTCCGGCTCCATCCACGCGAAGGCCATGATGATCAGCCTGTCCCCGACCTCCGAGAGACGTGCCGTTCCGCCATTTACCTTTATCTCCCCCTTCCCCCCCGGTATGGCGTAGGTCTCAAACCGCCCTCCCGTCTCAACATTTACTATCAGGACGCTCTCGTAGGGGAGTATCCCGCACCTGCGCATGAGCTCCTCATCTATGACGATGCTACCCTCGTAGTTCAGGTCCTTTGATGAGACCCGCGCCCAGTGGAGTTTGGCCTTCAGGACCTTATACAGCATTTGGAACCTCCTCGTGAAGGGCGAGCAGCACGTCCTCCAGCAGGTTGCGCCTTATGGCCACGCCGAGGACTCCGGAGGTGAGGGCTATGAACTCCAAGTTTATACCCATGTTCGCCAGGGTCTCCAGAACGGCCCTAAGGTCCAGAACATCCAAGAACTCAAGGAAAGCCAACCCGCTATCCACGATCACCTCCTTCGCTCCCGTACTCTCGGCTATCTCCTCGCGGCGTTTGCGGATATCCACCCCCTCGCTCTCATAGACTATGACGGAGAAGTCCGCCCTTCCACCCACCGAGCTGTCAAAGCTCGCGGCCAGAACGGTGTATCCCTCCTGTCGTAGGAGCTGGATCACCTCGGCCGCCACCCCGGGCCTATCCCTCAACGCCCTGAACGTCACCTTAGCCACTCTTTCCCTGTAATGCACGCTCAAGGTTCCTATTTTAAGGTCGGCCTCCGTCTCCGGTACGCACCGAGAGGCACGAATCTATGCCCCTCTCAAGGGTCTTGAGGAGGGAGAAGATGCTCAAGCCCGGCGATACCTCGTCGTGTTTGAGGCGCACCATGCACGCGTTGAGGCCTATGCGCTCCTTCGGGTCGGATGTGGTGAAGACTATGTCGGGTTTTCGGCTAAGTATGTCCTCCGTACTTACGGGGGCGTAGCCCTTGAGGTGTCCGTAGAGGTTCTTCCCTCCGAACTTCCGCACGATGTGCGCGATGTAGGTACTGTCTCCGGCCACGAATACGGGCTTGGACGACAGCTCCACGTAGAATGTGAAGGCTCCCAAGGGTTTGATGGAAGAGACGGCGCGAGATATGGAGTCGGCCAACCTGTCCGCCTCCCGCTCCCTACCCACCAACTTCCCCAACCGCCTTATGTCCCGAACGAGCTCCTCCACGCTCTCCGGGGAGAAGTCAAACGTCCTTAGGGAGAGTTTATCCAACCTCTCCTTGACCCTCCTCTGCATGGGGAGCACTACTATCACCACGTCCGGCCTCATGGACAGAAGCCTCTCGTAATCCGGATTCAGCAGATCCCCCACCCTCGGAACACCCTTGACCTTGCTGTAGGTGCTCACGCCCTTCAGAGCATCTTTACCCCCTACGGCTACGATTATCTCGTCCGCGCTCGGCGCGAGGGATACGATTCCTCCCCCTCCGGGAGAGCAGGAGAGTAGTAGGAGAATCGTAAGGGAGAGCCCACGCATCGTGAGATTCTACGCTATTACAATAGCCACTTGAGACGGGAGTTTGACAGCCTTGAGGACGCTCTGGAGGACCTACGCAAGGGCAAACCCATAATCGTGGTTGATGATCCCGAGAGGGAGAATGAGGGGGATTTCGTCGTCGCGTCCGAAAAGGCCACGCCGGAGGTTATAAATCTCATGGCCAAGAGGGGAGGGGGGCTCATATGCGTGACGATGACGGAGGAGCGCTTCAAGGAGCTCCAACTTGACCTTCCGGTCGCCAACACGTCCCACTACGGTACCCCCTTCGGGGTCCCGATAGACGCGAAGGCCACATCAACGGGTACGTCGGCCCACGACAGGGCGCTGACGGCCAGATGGGTGGCGGATCCCTCCAAGGGTCCGGATGACTTCGTCAGACCGGGGCATCTCTACACCCTGAAGGCTACCGAGGGGGGCGTCCTCAAGAGGGCGGGGCATACGGAGGCGAGCGTGGATTTGGCCAAGATGGCGGGACTATACCCTTCCGCCGTCATATGTGAGATACTGGATGAGGACGGCTCCATGGCCCGCCTTCCGAGGCTATTTGAGATAGCAAACGAGCTCAACCTGAAGATAATTTCCATCGCCCAGATCATAGAGTACCGCCTCCAGCGGGAGAAACTCATAGAGCGCATATGGGAGGGGAGGATGGAGACCCCTTACGGAACGTTCAAGGCGGTGATATATAGGGAGATTCTCACGCCCAACACCCATCTCGCACTCATCAAGGAGCCTTTGGGGGATAAGGTTCTGGTCAGGGTCCAATCCCACTGCGTCGCCGGGAACGTCTTCAGGGCCAAGAGTTGCGTATGCGGTGAGAACCTTGAGAGGAGCCTGCGGATGATCAACGCGGAGGGCGGGGTATTCGTGTATATACGTCGGACGGACCCCCCTGAGTATCCCTTCTTCCACCTGATGGGGATCAAGGAGCACGAGGATACCACCTTGAAGGAGTACGGTATAGGGATGCAGATACTCAAGGATCTGGGTATCCGCAGGGCCGTGCTGCTGACGGGACGAGAGAAGCAACTTCCGGGACATGAGGGCTACGGCATAGAGATAGAGTGGAGGCGGCTGAAGTAGGGGCCATCCCCCTTAAAATCCCTCCCCGAATGAAGCATCTGCTTGATATAGAGACGGCCGACAGGGATTTTCTGATGAAGATTTTGGAGAGCGCCGAAGTCTTTCTCAAGGTTCTGGAGCAGCCGTCCAAGAAACTCCCCACCCTCCGTGGGAAGACCGTACTCTTCATGTTCATGGAGCCTTCAACCCGGACCCAGTCGTCCTTTGAGGTGGCGGCCAAGAGGCTGTCGGCCGATACCGTAAATTTCTCCCCCGCCAAATCCTCCATGAGGAAGGGGGAGACCTTCCTTGACACCCTCTACAACCTCCAAGCCATGGGGGTGGATGGCATAATAGTGCGCCACTCGTCCCCCGGCGCGGCCCACTTCGTGGCCCAACACACCAAGGCCTCCGTCATAAACGCCGGAGACGGTGCCCACGAGCATCCGACGCAGGCCCTCCTGGATGCATTCACAGTCCGGCGGCATCTGGGGCGGTTGAACGGTCTGAAGGTGCTGATCGTGGGAGATATCCTCCACTCCCGGGTGGCCCGCTCCAACCTCTTCCTGTGGAGGATGTTCGGGAGCGAGGTCATGTTCTCGGGCCCTCCCACCCTCCTGCCCGGCGAGTTTGAAGGTTTGGGAGCCCGCATCGTCGCCTTGGACGACGTTCTGGAGGATATAGACGTCCTGATGGTCCTACGGCTCCAGAGGGAGAGGATGGAGGGTCCGTACGTGCCATCGGTCAGGGAGTACCGCAGATATTGGGGGATAACTCGCGAGAGACTCCGGAGGCTCCCCGAGAGGACTATAATCCTACATCCGGGGCCGGTCAATTGGGGCGTGGAGTTGGACTGGGAGGCCAACGACCGTGAGAATACCCTCATACTTGAGCAGGTGCGCAACGGGGTCGCCGTGAGGATGGCCGTCCTCTACCATCTTCTCGCCAGAACGGAGGAGGTAGGATGAGGAGCCTGTGGAATTATCCCCTCAGGGCACTCACCGTGAAGAAGATAACCTTGGCCTTCGTATTCTTGGGCGTCGGTCTTGCTCTCTACTCCCTCCTGACCTACGCGGCCTATCTGCTGGCCGGTCTGGATATATCCAGAGTTTGGAACCTGCACCATCTCTTCCCCGTCCCCGTGTGGGCCAAAAGCTTTCCGGTGTATGTGGCCGAGAGAGGTGGAAAGGTGCTCCTTGAATCCGATTGGAGCAAGTTTTCCCCCCTCTCCAGAGGGATCTGGATCCTCGCCCTTCTGTCGCTCCTCTGGATGTACTTTACCGCCGGCATAGGAGTATCCCGGCTGGAGCTGGAGAGCATGAGGGGACAGCCCTTTTATCCCCTATCCGAGGCTTTCAAGGAGTCGCTGCGGAAATCCGGCCTCTTCTGGACGACGGCCCTTCTCCTCTTGGGTGTGGCCCTCGTGGTACTCGTCGTCCATGCCATCCCATCCGTGTGGGGGAGGATACCGTCCCTATTCTACCTAAGCGCCATCCTGATAACCCTGACGTTCGGCCTGCTGGTCGTCCTCTCGCTGCTGGTGATATACATGTTGATCGGGTACGCCTTCGTCCTCATATACGGTCCAGCGGTGGCCGTGGCGATGGAGGGGGATACGTTTGACCTGTACTACGAAGGGTTCAGCATATTCAACGAGAAACTTCACAGATTCGTCCTCTACGAGGTTTGGATATACGCCTTGAAGGTGGTGGCTTGGGCATTCTTCACCTTCGTACTCTTCAGGGCGGTGCGTCTGTCCATCCTACTTTTGGAATTCCTCCTGCCCCGCTTCAAATTCCTCTACTATCCGGCCGTCTTCCTATTTAACCCTCCGCAGATGCCCTACCCTCTCGCGTACGTTCTCGCGTGGATTCTCCCGTCAGAAATCTTCGTTCATAGGGTGGCTCCGAAGCCCACAACGACCACCTATATCTTCGGCGTGGCCTTTGACGTTTGGATCCTCATATTCCTCATAGTCTCCGCCGCCTACTGGGCTAGTCTCACATGGACCGGCAGGCTTCACACCTACGGCCGCATCCTCAAGGAGAAGGACGGAATAGACATCTTCGCGATAAAGCCGAAGGCCAGTTTGGAGGAGGTCAGGGATGGAGGTTAAGAGGTACGGCAGATGGTACATACTCAACGGTAAGAGATTCGCCGTGCGCAAGGTCAGAGGCGGCTACGAGGTCCTCTATGAGGGGAGGCACCATTTCGTCGCCACCGTTCCGGGATTCTCCTCCCGCGGGGAGGAGGAGAGGAGGGACGAGATACGGGCACCCATGGCGGGTAGGGTGGTGGATGTTAAGGTGAGGGTAGGCGATAGGGTCTCCAAGGGTGAGCCCCTTGTCATCCTTGAGGCGATGAAGATGGAGACCGTCCTGAGCGCCCCCGACGACGCGGAGGTCGTGGAGGTGAAGGTGGAGCCGGGAGAGGTAGTTCAGGAGGGGACTCTGATGGTCAAGCTGAAGTTCTCCGAATGA
This sequence comes from Thermotogae bacterium, assembly GCA_013153965.1. Taxonomy (GTDB): domain Bacteria; phylum Hydrothermota; class Hydrothermia; order LBFQ01; family LBFQ01; genus JAADCS01. Next base: position 20,333 of record JAADDJ010000027.1, on the reverse strand, counting down.
CCTTCCTCCATTCCCTCGGGCGGGGGGTTTGGGACCATAGTTTCCACAGTATAATATCGCCCAATATGAGGAAACTGACCTTATTGACCTCGGTTTTAGGACTGTTGGCCTTAGGTTGTCAGCCGGCAGAGAAGGTCGTGAAGATAGGCCTTTTGCTTCCCACCAACGCCTCCGGCGATATAGCCACCTACTCCAAGCAGGTCAAGAACGGCATATACCTCGCCGCCAAGCTTCAGGACTTCCGCATAGGGAATCGGAAGGTGGAGTTCGTCCTGCCCGAGAAGTATGACGGCTCCCCCGAGCACGTGTCCGACGCCTTGAAGGAGCTCAAGGAGAAGGGGGCGAGGGTGGTCATAGGTCCCATAACCAGCGCGGAGGCCCTTGCGATGAAGGACATGGTGAATAAGCTCCGCATCCCCACCTTCGTACCCACGGCCACGGCGAACGGGATAACGGAGAATACGGATTGGATCTGGAGGGTTTGCGTCACCAACCGCCATATGGCCGTCGCCTCGGCCTACATGGCGGAGGGATTTTTGAAGGTCAGGGAGGCGGTGGTCCTCAAGAGGGCCAACGATTCCTACTCCAAGGAGATAGCCGAGGATTTTCGGAAGTGGGCGGACAATCACGGGTTGAAGGTGGTCTCTCTCGTGGTGCTTGAGGGGGAGAACGACTTCCCGACCAAGGTGAGGGAGATTCTCTCCGCCTTCACCATACCGCAGGAGAGTACGGCCGTGCTCGCTCCCTTCTACTACGATGAGGCCGCCAAGGTGATTAGGACCCTCAGGGATTCGGGATACGTGGGATACGTCCTCGGGGCTGACGGTTGGGATGTGCCCTCCATCGTCAAGAGGGTGGGCAAGCCGGCCGGCGATAACTACTACGTCACGCACTTCAACCACTTTGATCCCATAGCCGCCGACTTCGTTGAGAAGTATCAGAGCGAGTACAAGGAGGACGCATCCTCCTTCGCGGCCTTGGGATACGACGCCTTCCTCGTGGTCTCCGACGTCATAAAGCGCTCTCGGGCCACCCTCACAGCCGACGACATAAGGACGGCCGCCGCCAGCATAGATGTCAAAGGTGTGACGGGGAACATAGAGCTCTCATCCACCAGCCGCGATCCCGATACCAAGAGCGTCGTGGTCATGAGACTTTCGGATATCGGTCTCCAGTTCATCCGGAGGTTGGCCATATCGCCCTCGTTATGAGATACCTTCTCAAAGGTGGCCTCATACTCGGGGAGACCCCGGCCGATATCCTCATAGAGGACGGTAGGATAACCAAGATAGGGGACGTGAGGGCCGACGGTGCGGAGGTTATTGACGTCGGGGGACGATTCGTCCTCCCCGCCCTCGCCGATCCTCACGTCCATGCCCGGGAGCCGGGCTTTGAGCATAAGGAGACTTTGGAGACCGTCTCATGGGCGGCCGTCGCCGGAGGGTACGCCCACGTAGGCGTTATGCCCAACACCTCCCCCCCGATAGATTCTCCGGAGATGGTTAGAGCCTTGAAGGCGAGGTCCGAGAATCTCCCCGTGGGCATACACGTTGTTGGGGCGATTACCAAAGGTAGGGAGGGAAGGGAGCTAACGGAGATGGGCCTGATGCGTGAGGCGGGGGCATTCGCCTTCTCCGACGACGGCTCGTGGGTTTCGGACCCCTCCGTCATGCTCAACGCCCTCATATACGCCTCCCACATGGGCGTTCCCCTGATAACCCACGCGGAGGTGCCCGAGCTGGCCAGAGGTTTCGCCAACTACGATGCGGTGGGTATAAAGTACGGGATGAGGTTCAGGTCGCCTCTGGCGGAGGAGTTGGCTATATACAGGGATGCACGCATGGCCTCGCTCGTCGGCGCCCACCTTCACGTGGCCCACATCTCCACGCCCGATGGTCTGGAGGTGGCCTTGTCCTTCCGCGAGAGAGGGGCGAGGATAACCACCGAGATAACGCCCCATCACCTGCTGTTCTCAACGGACCGGATACCCTTCTACGATCCCACCTTCCGGGTGAATCCTCCCATAAGGTCCGAAGCGGACAGGCGCGCCATGGTGGATGCCTTCCGCAAGGGGCTGATAGATTTCGTTGCCACGGACCACGCCCCCCACGCCTACTACGAGAAGGAGGCGCCCCTGACGGACGCCTCACCGGGCGTTGAGGGACTTGAGACCGCCTTCTCGGCCCTATACACCCATCTTGTCCTCACGGGGGAGATGAGCCTGCGGGATTTGCTCGTGAGGATGTCCGCCCGTCCGGCCGATTTCTTGGGGGTCGCCGTGAGTCTCTCCGAGGGCTCCGAAGCTAACCTCTTCGTCTTTGATCAGGATGCCGAATGGAAGGTTCGGGAGGAGGACCTTCGCTCGGCCAGTAAGAACAACCCCTTCTTGGGTAAGGTGCTACGGGGTAGGGTCCTCATGACCTTCGCGAAGGGGAGCCTTGCATACAGGAGGTAGAACATGATAGTCGCACTTTTAGCAGGTTCTAACCTGCCACCTTGGATGAGCGGTCCCAACGTCCTCTACGTTGGGATATACGGATACGGAGCGGCCGATTACGAGGAGCGTGTGATAAACGTCCAGAGCTTCCAATCTCCCTACACGGCCAAGGGACTCTCGTCCTCATCCTCCCACTTCGGAGGAGGTGCCTTCGTACGGTGGAATACTTGGGGTGTGGTGCTGGACTTCACGGAGGGATACTTCTACGGTTGGAAACCCAACTTTGATGACACCACCTACGTTGATACCTCCTTCTTCCAAGATGTGTCCCTAACCCTCGCCCACTATAAGGATCCCTACTCATGGACGTACGTAGGTTTCACCGTATCCACCAAACGTTTCGCCTTCGGCTACGGGATACCCTTCCCCGACACGGCCGATTCCATCGTCAAGAACAGCATAAACTGGCCGGTCCCCAACTCCAACGTCAAGTACCTCTCCATGGGTCTATCGGGCCGTTTCTACATTGAGGTGGAGAAGCTCTACTCCGACGGTAGGGGACTCCTCCCGTGGATAGGGGGGCACGTGGCGTGGGCGCAGGTCTCCTTCCAGTCGTCGGATCCTCTGGGCAACGCCTCCGGCACCGGGAACACGATATACTTCGCCATATCCGCGGGTGCGGACTTCTACGTGCAACCGTGGCTGGGCTTCTTCATCTCGGGATCCTTCACGTCCTTTGAGAGCACGATGGACCTCGTCGGCGTAAATCCCGGATACCGCGACTACTACGACCAGGTACGTACCGGCTACAACAACGCGTCCGTCAGGGCCGGCGTGAGGCTCACCTGGTATAAGGAGAGGTATTGACGGCCATAATCCTGTCGTTGATGGTGGTGGAGAGGGGAGACGTACTGGTGGTTTCGGTGTTTGGAGCCGACGAGTACCGGGTGGAGACGCCGGTTCTGGATGACTGTACGGCCTTCTTCCCCCTCGTGGGTACCCTTGAGGTATGCGGCATGAATATGGATGAGCTCTCTGACACCCTCTCCAAGCTCCTCAAGCCCTACTACGACCTGCCCGTGATAGTTAGCGTCAAGAACGTTCAACCCTTGGGGGTGATGGTTCTGGGCGAGGTTCAAAAACCCGGTATGGTCCCCTACGTGAAGGGCATGACCTTGGCCGACGCCCTGACGATGGCCGGAGCCTTGCCGACCGCCGACGTGGCCCGCATAACCCTGAACGGCAAGGGAGTGGACCTGAAGGTGAGCAATCCCCGCCTGAAACCCGGAGACAGGATAGTGGTTCCCAAGAGTCTGTGGGCCTCGGCCCGGGAATTCCTACCCGTGGCCATGAGCGCCCTCAGCTTGGGCATTCTGGTCTATAACACCTTCATAAAGAAATGAGGTATGCCATAAATCCCCGTTTCTCCTTCCAACCTCTGGAGGATAAGGTGGTGGTATGGGACAACGAGAGCGGGCACACGTTCGTCCTTAATAACACCGCATGGTTCATCCTCTACCTGATAGACGGAGGCGTCTCCTCCTACGACGAGATAGTTGATAGGGTGTCCGAAGAGTACGGCGTGGATAGGGATGAGGTGGAGGAGGATGTGAAGAGGTTCCTCAAGGAGATGGAGGAGGTAGGACTCATATGGAAAGAAGGATCTTAGCAGCAAACTGGAAGATGAATCCGGAGGGTCTCCCGGAGGCCCTCGCGTTGGCGCGGGAGATTGACGAGCGCCTGAGAGGGTTGCCCCTACTCAAGCTTCTCTTCCCCCCCTTCGTATTCCTGCCCCTGATCAGGACCGAGGAGTTGGTGTTGGGGGCACAGAACGTATTCTACGAGCCTAAGGGAGCCTTCACCGGGGAGATATCCCCGACGATGCTCAAGAGTGTGGGGGCCCGATGGGTCATAGTGGGGCACTCCGAGCGCAGGAACATTTTCAAGGAGGACGACGAGATCATACGCAGGAAGGCCGAGGCCGCTCTCTCCCACGGGCTCAAAGTCATATACTGCGTCGGGGAGCATCTTGAGGATAGGGAGGCCGGGAGGTACCGCGATGTGGTTCTGCGACAGCTGTCCTACGTACCGGCATCGGAGAATGTGGTGATAGCCTACGAGCCGGTCTGGGCCATAGGCACCGGAAGGAACGCCTCCCCCGAGCAGATTGAGGAGATGCACACCCTCATAAAGGAGAGGACGGGCCTAAGGGTCCTCTACGGCGGTAGCGTTAAGGCCAAAAATGCCCCCTCCCTCGCCGCGGTAAGGAGCGTGGATGGTTTCCTTGTGGGAGGGGCGAGCCTGAAGCCGGAAGAGTTCCGTAAGATAGGGGAGGCCTTGGCCGAATGAAGGTTCTCCTGACGGGAGCCAGCGGATTCATAGGCTCCCATACGGTGGAGGAGCTGGTGAGGGAAGGGTTTGACGTTAGGGTCTTCCTCCGCTACAACTCCACCGGCTACGTGGGGAATCTGACCCGACTCCCGAGGGAGATTCTGGATCACCTGGAGCTCCACTGGGGGGATATACGGGATTACACCTCCACCCGCAGGGCCACCGAAGGCGTAGATGCCGTGCTGCATCTGGCGGCCCAGATATCGGTACCCTACTCCTTCCAAAATCCCATAGACTTCGCCATGAACAACGTGGTGGGCACCACCAACCTCCTGAAGGCGGCTTTGGAGGCGGGCGTCTCCAAATTCATTCACGTATCCACGAGCGAGATCTTCGGGGGCAGCAATGAGCCTCTGTCGGAGGATTCGCCACGCCGACCCCGCTCCCCGTACGCCGCCAGCAAGGTGGGGGCCGACGCCATGGTGCGGAGTTTCCATTACGCCTACGGCCTCAACACCTTCATAGTGCGCCCGTTCAACACCTACGGACCCCGACAGTCCCCCCGAGCCCTCATACCTTGGATAATCCTTCAAGCCCTGAAGGGCGATACGGTGAGGCTGGGGAACCTCAAACCCCGCAGGGATTTCACGTACGTTAAGGATACGGCCCGAGCCCTCGTTTTGGCTCTACTTAGGGACACCCCGCCCGGAGGGGAGGTGAATCTCGGGGTCGGCAGGAGCTATTCGGTTTTGGATGTGGTGAGGACGGTTGAGGAGGTTCTGGGCAAGCGTCTAAAGGTGGTTCAGGATCCGGCCCTCGTGCGTCCGCAGGCCATGGAGGTCTTCAATCTCGTATCCGACAACAGACGCGCCAGGGAGATTCTGGGGTGGGAGCCGAGATACACCTTCAGGGAGGGGATAAGTCTGACGATAGACTACTTCAGGGAGAACGGGGGACGCACTTTCGTGGGATGGTTGTAGCCCTCCCCACTCTATAATAACTTGTCGTGCCTCTAAGTTATGTGTTGACCGCCGGCGGTGGGACGGGGAAGCTCTCCCCCTCCGCCTTTTTGGGTTTCATAGCAGGCATAATCTTGGCGGGATTCGTGGCCGACCTCATATTTAAGAAGTTCAGCATACCCTCCACCCTCTTTCTGATTCTCTTGGGTTTCTTTCTGACGAACGTACTGCACATCGTCTCCCCGGATCTGGCCCTCATCATAGCGCCTTACTTCGGAGCGATGGCCTTCGCCATCATCCTCTTTGAGGGTGGTCTCGCTCTGGACGTATATGCTCTGGTGAAGAAGCTCGGTATAGCCTTCGTATTCTCAAGCGTCCTGTTCTTCCTATCCTCCCTCGCCGTGGCCCTCCTGTGGGTGGCCTACGGGGGGGATCCCTACGTGGGGGCGCTGATAGGGATAATGCTCGGAGGAACGAGCGGTGCCATAGTCCTTCCCACCATAAGCAAGCTCAAGACATCCCCGGAGGCAAACATAATAGCCAAGTTTGAGGCCGTCCTGGCGGAGATATACATCGTCGTGGGGACGAGCGTGGTTTTGAACATGATGATGGGGGGGAATGTGAATGTGGCCCAGTACCTCTTCAACTCAATCGTCAACGCGACGATAATCGCGATAGTGGTGGGTTTCGTCTGGTTGCAGGTCATCAAGGTTCTCGTTCAGAATGAGGTCTATTACATCCTGACTTTGGGTGTCCTCTTCGGCGTGTATTGGCTCGTTGAGCTTCTGGGAGGTAGCGGCCCCCTGGCCGCGATAATTCTGGGTATGGTCATATCAAACGCCCAAAACATCGTCAATCGCATCATCCCCTTCCTGCGTATAAGTCGGGAGAAGCTGGATATGCTCAACTTCTCCCTGGACGAATTCACCAAGCAGGCGAGCGTGGAGCTTTCGTTCGTCTTCAGCACCTTCTTCTTCCTAATCCTCGGTATGACCGTCAAGGTTGAGTACATAGCCAACCTGAGCATAATCCAAGGGATCCTCGGCGTATTCCTACTTCTGGTTCTGGTCAGGGCCATCAGCACCTACATCCTCTACAAGGTTGATAGGGACATAGACGCGCGCGATGCTTGGATACTCCTCTTCATGATGCCTCGCGGTCTGGTCTCCGCCATAGTGGCCTTCAGCATAGGGGCCGTCCTGACCGATAAGGCGGAGATCATTCTGGCCTACGCCTTCGGCGTCATCCTCATAAGCGTCCTGTGGATGACGGTGGGAACGTTCCTCACGAGGATAATACTGCCTCCGCTTCCCGAGGAGAAGTCCGAGGATAAACCCAAGGAGAGGGAAAAGCCACCGGCAAAGGCGGAGAAGGATCTCTGGACGAGGATCGTGGATAAGGAGAGGGAGATAATAGACCGAACGAAGGATCTCCTGCAAGGGAAGAAAAAAACGAAGAAACGCCGCCGCAAGAAAAAGAAAAAATAAATCCGTTATCCTCCGTAAAATTCAACCTATGTACTTCGCTTTGATCATATCGGCATGTCCTCCGATGGCATGGTGCGGCTTCAAGAGGGATAACGCGGGGACCGGGCGCGCTCAGGCTACCGCCCTCTTCTCGGGCGTGTCCTCCCTCGTTCCGCTTTGGAGTTATAGCCTCAGCGCATCCACGGGTGTGTATTCTGGCCCCATGGTCATGGACGTTGATGGGGACGGCATTCCCAACATAGTCGTGGGCGACAACGTGGGGGATCTTCGGTGTTTCAACGGGCCCGACGGGGTCATAAACTGGTCCTATCGGGCATCCAGCGGTATATACTCAACTCCGGCCGCGGGCGAGATGGATGGGGATCCGTCAAGCCTTGAGGTGGCCTTCGTCTCCTCCAACGCGACCCTGTACGTCCTAAGCGGAAGCGATGGACATCTCCTATGGAGCGCCTCTCTGGGGGGCTACACCTACAACGGCTCCCCGCGACTGGCCGATATGGACGGCGATGGCCTGCTGGACGTGATAGTATCCACATCCTCCGGGACCTTCGTCAGGCGTGGATACGACGGCTCCACCATATGGTCCAGCTCTCAAGGCGTCGCCATCGGCAGCGTTCCCGCGGTAGCGGACATAAACCGCGATGGATATCCGGACGTCATAGTGGCGGATGACGACAGCTACTGGCTCAAGGCTCTCAACGGTCTGGACGGCTCCCTCCTCTGGAGCGTGTCCATATACAACTCCGACATAAGCTCCCCCATCGTTGAGGACATTGACGGGGATGGCCACTACGACATCATCGTAAGCAGTGATCGGGAGATCTACCGGGTGAATGAGGACGGCACCCTCAGATGGTCGTCTCTCACCTACATAAATCTCTCTTACGACGCTCACGAATCCCCCGTGTCCGGATGGGATATTGACGGCGACGGTGTCAGGGACATATTCCAGAGCGGATACTTCGGCGATACCACCCTCATGGCCATAAGCGGGGCCGACGGCTCCATCATATGGCTCACTACCTCCCTGACCGAGACCCACGGCTCCGCCCCGATAACCGTGGGAGATTTTGACGCCAGCAATCCGGGATACGAGATCCTCTACAACGACCACGACGGGGTCCTCACGGTCATAGACGCCGCGACGGGCTCCTCCCTGTGGTCCTACACCTACGGCGGCGGGCCTTACGGCTCGGGATACTCCGTTCTGGCGGATGTCAATGGGGACACGTGCGTGGATTTCATCCTCAGGGGTGAGGATGATTCACCCATACTGGCCGTCTTCACCTCCAGCGTGTATGGGAGCTGTCGCCTCTCGTGGGACGATCCCGATGGGGTGGTTGAGACCCCGAGCGGGATGGAGACTCCCTCCGTTGAGGTGGTCGGTCGCACCCTCATCCTGCGCGGGGAGGGGAGATACGAGATCCTCTCCGCGTCCGGCAGACTACTGTCGTCAGGCGCTCTGGAGGGTGAGAGAGCGGTCTCCCTGGGAACAGGCGCGTATTTCGTGAAGATAGGCGAGAAGGTTAGGAAGGTCATAGTCCGATAAGCCCACCCTATAATAGCAGCCATGGGCCACAGGATAATACGGAAGCCTAAGGGCATAGGTACCATAACGGAGATGTTTGAGCTGACGGCCAACCGACTTCCCGACAAGGAGATGGCGAGGATACGTCGCGGGAACGGTTGGGTCTCCTACACGTACGGTCAGGCTCTCCAGAGGGTCAGGAAGATAGCAGAGTTCCTCCAGAAGGAGTTCGGAATAAAGCGGGGGGACTTCGTAGCCCTCGTAGGGGAGAATCGCCCGGAATGGGGGCAGGCCTACCTCGGAATACTGTGGGCCGGTGCGACCGTCATACCTCTGGACGCTCGTCTCAACGACATGGAGAGGAGATATCTGCTGGACTTCGCCGACGTGAAGTACGTCATAGCCTCCGGCAGGTACGTGCCCGAGATGTTGGAGGCTCGGAAGGATCTTGGATTGAAGGGCATACTGTCCATGGACGAGCACGAGGAGCTCCCGAGCTTCGCAACGTTGGATGAGAGGTACTCGGGTATTGATAGAACTCAGGTTTCGCCCGAGGATCTGGCGGAGGTCCTATTCACGTCCGGAACGACCGGCTCTCCCAAGGGGGTCATGCTCACGCATCGCAACATAATGAGCGATATTGAGGGGGTATATCAGGTCGTACCCATATACGAGGAGGACATCTTCTTCTCCATCCTGCCTCTCCACCACGTCTATGAATGCACCGTGGGATTCCTGTCGCCCATATACATAGGGGCCACGGTATCGTACTCCAGATCCCTGCGTCCGGACCACATGCTTCAGGATATGAGGGACACCCGTCCCACCGTCTGGCTCACCGTTCCGCTCATTCTGGAGAAGATACTCACGAGGATACTGCGGGAGGTCTCCAAATCCCCCATAACGCGCCGAGCCGCCTTCAACGCTCTGCGTGCCACGTCCAAGATACCTTTGATAGGACGTAAGGTGAATCGGAGACTCTTTAAGCCGCTTCACGAGCGCCTCGGCCTTGACAGGCTCAAGTTCATGGTCTCCGGCGGCGCGGCCCTCCCACTGTGGGTGGCGCGCGGTCTGGAGGAGCTCGGATTCAAGGTCATCCAAGGCTACGGTCTGTCGGAGACGTCTCCCATTCTCACCGTTACGCCCCCCCACGACCCGAGACTCCCCTCCGTGGGCGTTCCCATACCGGGAGTTGAGATAAAGATATTTGACCCCAACGAGGAGGGCGAGGGGGAGATAGCCGCGCGCGGGCCCGTCGTGATGAAGGGATATTACAAGAACGACAAGGCCAACGCCGAGGTCTTCACGGAGGACGGATGGTTCCTCACGGGGGATATAGGGTATCTGGATGACGACGGATACCTGTACATCACCGGCAGGAAGAAGGCGGTGATAGTCACCAAGGGTGGCAAGAACATATACCCCGAGGAGATAGAGAGCAAGATACTGGAATCTCCCTTCGTTGAGGAGATACTGGTATTCGGAGCCAAGAATCCCGATACCGGGGATGAGGAGGTTCAGGCGCTGGTCTATCCGAACTTGGACGCGGTGAGGGATGAGGCCCGCAAACGTGGGGTGAAGCCCAACGACGACTTCATTTACGACCTGATCGCCTCCGAGATAGAGAGGCTATCCAAGGAGTTGGCTCCCTACAAGAGGATAAAGCGCTTCGCCCTCCGCTACGAGGAGTTCCCCAAGACCACGACCCGGAAGATAAAGCGTCACCTCTTCAAAGGTATGTACATAGCCCCGGGTGAGAAGGTCAAGGATTCGGGAATAGAGGAGAAGGAGTAGATAGCGACCCGTGCTGCTCCTGGCGCTTCTCCCCGACAGCGTTCTCGTGGGGATATACGGGGGTGCCCTCGTGAAGAGGGCCGTCGCCTTGGCCGGGGGAAAGAAGTACAAGATAACCGCGAAGGGCGGCCGGCTCATCGTCAACGGAGTAAAGCGCAGGAAACTCACCCTGAAGAGCGCCCGACTCCTTGAGCCCGTCAAGGGGGATTACCCCGGTCTGTTGATTTTCCTGCCCAAGGGGAACGCCTTCCGGATCATAAACAAACTCCCCCGCGAGGAGTACGTCGCCCACGTGATAGCGAGCGAGATGGGGGATGCCCCCCTTGAGGCTCTGAAGGCCCAAGCGGTACTTGCCCGAACGTTCCTGATGAGGTGGGGAAAGCGGCACGGCATATTCCACGCCTGCGACCGGGACCACTGCCAGAGATACGAGGGAAGGAAGCGCACCAAGGCCATACATCGTAGGGCGGCCCGCGAAACCAAAGGTCTCGTTCTCACATATCAGGGGAAACCCGTTGAGGTCCTGTACCACGCGTCGTGCGGCGGTTGGGTGTGTGAGCCCCGGTACGTCTGGAAGGGGGGAAAGAGTCTCCCGTACTTCTGGACGGGGGAGGACGAGGACTGCTTTGAGGACGACAACGCGCACTACACGTGGAAGGTCTTCGCCCCGCTCAAAACGTGCCCACGGGTAAAACGGATACCCGGGTCCTTGAGGGTGTATGCTATGTTCTTGGGTGGGGACACCCTATACGCGTACGAGATACGCAGGAGGTTCGGCCTTCCGAGCACGGTCTTCGCGTACTGGTGCACCCAGACGGGCGTCATCTTCATCGGGACCGGTAGGGGGCACGGGGTGGGCCTGTGCCAGCGGGGGGCCATCCTAAAGGCCAAGAAAGGTTGGGACTACCGCAAGATTCTAAAGTTCTACTACAGGGGGACGACCGTCCGGAAGGTTGGCAGATGAGTCGCCTTTCCCCTTTATAATATACGCCTCACGAGCGGGAGTAGCTCAGTGGTAGAGCACCTGCTTGCCATGCAGGGGGTCGCGGGTTCAAATCCCGTCTCCCGCTCTTTTTTTTATGGAGAGGGTAGTGGTAGGGTTGTCGGGAGGCGTGGATAGCTCCGTCTCGGCCCTCCTCCTCAAAGAGGCGGGCTACGAGGTCATAGGCGCGAGCGTCATCCTCAACCCGGAGAGCGATAATCCCTACTCCTGTTGCAGCATATCGGCCGTCCATCTCGCCCGGAGGGTGGCCGTAAAACTGGGTATCCCCTTCCACGTATTGGACTACTCCGAGGGATTCAGGAGGGACATAGTGGGATACTTCGTATCCGAGTATGGGCGCGGCAGGACGCCGAGTCCCTGCCTACTGTGCAACCGGGACTACAAGTTGAGGGCTCTCTTTTCCCTCGCCGACGACGTCGGGGCCCGATACGTGGCCACGGGCCATTACGTGCGCAAGGGAACGCTCTCGGGTGTGCAACTTCTCCGCAGGGGAAAGGTCCTCTCCAAGGACCAATCCTACTTCCTCTTCAGGATACCCCGCGAGTGGATAGGGCGGCTGATATTCCCCGTCGGGGATATGGGCAAGGAGGAGGTGCGCCGTATAGCCGAGGAGAGAGGTCTTCCGACCGCGAGACGTCCCGAATCCCAGAATCTCTGCTTCGTATCCGGAGATTATCGCGACTTTCTGCTTGAGAGGGGTCTTAGGCCCACTCCGGGAAGGATCATATACCGGGGGGAGGTCGTGGGAACTCACGGGGGCATTCACAACTTCACCGTGGGTCAGAGGAGGGGGCTCGGGGTGTCGCTCGGCAGGAGGGTTTATGTGAGGGCCATAAGGGGTACGGATGTGATTCTCGGAGATTACGATGAGCTTCTGATTCGCAGGGTACTGGTGGAAGATGTGAATTGGCATCATCTGCCGGGAGAGGAGTTTGAGGCCCACGTGCAGGTGAGAGCCTCATCCAAAGCGAGAAGGGCCACCGTGAGACTCCTCAACGGGAAGGACAAGGTGGAGGTGGTATTTTCGGATCCCCCCTTCGCCCCGGCCCCCGGTCAGGGAGCGGCCATATACCACGGAGACCTACTCCTCGGGGGTGGTACCATTGAGACCCCTATCACTTAGCCTTCGGAGGTCTTATGAGGCTTCCCCTCTTTTTGTACTCCTCGTTCAAGGTGCGGCGTATCTGCTCCTCGTACTGGGAGGCTTTGGAGAGGGCCTCCTTCAACTCCTCCGCCTCCTTCTTCAACCTTGCCGTCTCCTCTCTCAAGCTCTTGACCTCCCTCTCAAGCTCCTCAACGCGCTTTACGTAGGATGTGGGAACCGTGGCACATCCCATGAGGGGGATGAGCAGCAGGATACCTACCCTTCTCATAGAGTCTATTCTACCCCCGACGACCGCCTTAAAATACTGCCGCAGTCAGATATGAACGACGCCATAAGAAAACCTGCCGTAGCCGGGACATTTTACCCGGATGACCCCACTCTCCTGCGGGAGATGGTTGAGAGGATGCTCAACGCCGCCAAAGTCTCATCCGAGCTGCCGCCGAAGGCCGTCGTCGCTCCCCATGCCGGATACATATACTCCGGTCCTTTCGCCGCGTACGCCTTTAAGACGCTCCTTCCCCTCTTCGGGGCCGAGCCCACCGTCTTCCTCCTCGGGCCCGCCCATTTCGTGGCTTTCAACGGGGTGAGTACGGGGCGCTTCACGGCATGGGAGACCCCTCTGGGTATCGTGCCCGTGGCCGTTGATAGGGTGAGGGAGGTCCTCAATCTCGGATATCCATTCACCGACGTGTCGGAGCCTCTGATTCCCGAGCATTCGCTTGAGGTTGAGCTACCCTTCCTTCAGGTCGTTCTCGGGAGCTTCCGGATCGTGCCTCTCGCCTTCGGGATAGTAAATCCCATAGGGGTCGCTCAGAAGTTGTTGGGCGTCCTGCGGGAAGGGGATATTATCGTGGTATCCACCGACCTATCCCACTACTATCCGGATCCGGTGGCCCGCAAGCTGGACGCCGAGACCTTGAAGATAGCCCTCAGGAACGATGCCGAGGCTCTGATGGAGAGGGAGGCGTGCGGCAGGTACGCTTGGGCCACGCTGGCGGCCATAGCGAGGGAGATGGGATGGACTCCCACCCTTCTGGCCTACGGGACCAGCGCCGACACCGCCGGGGATCCCGATTCCGTGGTGGGTTATGCTGCCCTTAGGTACGATGCTCTGACCTTATAATAGTTTCCGCCATGGGTGGTCTGTTGGCACTCGTCGGGAACTTTGCTCCCATAGTCATCTTCGTCGCCATAGTTCTCGTGGGCTTTGTGGTGGATCTCTTCCTGCTCGGTACGCTGAAGAGGATAACGAAGAGGACGCCCATCGCCTTTGACGACCTGCTCCTAAATTCCTTCGGCAAGGTCTTCATGTTCATAGTCGTCCTCGTGGCCCTCTACTTCTCCGTAAATGCCACCTATCTCGCCTCCAAGTTCTCGCCCAACATCCTGAAGATCTTCAACAGCGCCATCCTCGCCGGGATAATCATGGCCATAGGATGGGTCGTCGCGGACCTTATAAATCACGGCATAGACGCGTACGTGAAGAGGCTCCCGCAGGAGGTTCCCACGGGCATAATAAAGTCCATAGTCAAGCTGATAATTCTGACGGTCTCCCTGCTGGTGGCCCTTGAGAGTAGCGGCATATCCGTAACTCCCATACTGACGGCTCTGGGTGTCGGAGGTTTGGCCGTCGCTCTCGCCCTGCAGGATTCCCTTAGCAACCTCTTCGCGGGTATAAACGTCGTATTCTCCGGTCAGGTGCGCAGGGGGGACTTCGTCAAGCTGGAGAACGGGGAGGAGGGTTTCGTTGAGGATATGACCTGGAGAAACACCCTGATCCGCACCATGGCCAACAACATAGTTATCGTTCCGAACTCCAAGTTGGCATCCTCCATTCTGGTCAATTATGATCTGATTGACAAGCCCCGCGGGGTCCCCGTCGCCCTCGGGGTGGCGTACTCTTCGGACCTTGACAGGGTGGAGCGGATAACTCTGGAGGTCGCCCGTGAGGTCCAGAGGGAGATAACGGAGAAGGCCGGGAGGATGGCTCTGGACAACCTGCAGCGTAAGCTCGCCGAGGTTAAGAGGGAGGCCGATAGGGCCCGGCTACAGAGTGAGATGGAGGCCCTTGAGAGGCTGATTGACGAGGTGAGGGAGTGGAATCCCATCCTTCGCTATAGGGAGTTCGGAGACTCCTCCATAAACTTCATCGTGATCCTGCGGGCCATAACCGTTGATGCCGTATTCCTCCTCAAGCATGAGTTCATAAAGCGGGTGAAGAGGAGGTACGACGAGGAGGGGATAGAGATACCGTTCCCGCAGAGGGACATATGGTTCAGGAACTGGCCCCAAAGCTGAGGCTCCTCGTCTTCACGGACGTGGATGGAACGTTGATTGATCACTTCACCTATCGCTACGATGAGGCCTTACCCGTCTTGGCCATCCTCAAGACTCTGAAGGTGCCGGTCATACTGAACACGAGCAAGACATTCCCAGAGACCAGAGAGTTGATGGAGGAGCTGGGCCTCAACTCACCCTTCGCCGTTGAGAACGGGGCGGCCGTATTCTTCCCCGAAGGATTCTCGCCGAGGCCGGAGCGTTGCGATATCGTGCTGGAGGGATACTGCGGCGTGGTGTTCGGGAGACCCCACGACGAGGTAAGGAAGGCCTTCTTGGATGTGGCCCGCTCCTACCCCATACGTAGCGTCTTGGACATGGACGACGAGGAGATATCCGCCCTCACGGGCCTGCCACCCGAGAGGATACCACCCCTCAAGAGCAGGATGTTCTCCGAACCCTTCCTCATGGAGGGCGACATCCAACCGGTGATTGAGGAGTTCTCCCGGAGGGGTTTTAGAGTGCTTAAGGGAGGACGCTTCTACCATCTGCTCAGCGAGGGACAGGATAAGGGGAAGGTGGTGGAGTTCGTGAGGAGGCTCTACGGTGGGGCCGTCCTGACCGTGGGCTTGGGAGACGGCAAGAACGACGAGGACATGCTGCGGAGGACGGATTTAGCCATCCTCATACCCAACCCCAAGTACGGGTACGCTCCCGTCTCGGTCTCACCGCTCCGACGGGCCAGATGCATGGGCCCGAAAGGTTGGGCGGAGGAGATGACCCACGTCCTGAGAAAAACGCTCCCCCTCCTGAGTGTTTCACGTGAAACATGAGGGAGCACGGGCGTTCCCTCTTAGAATCTCGGCGTGAAGGTCGTTATAACTTTCAAGGCGACTCCGGAGCAGAGGAGGATCCTTGAGGAGGCCCTCAAGGACGTGGCCGATGTGGTATTCCTTCAGGACCATCCTAAAGACGCGATTCCCTCGCTCCTCCGCGGAGCGGATGCCGTCATCTCCATATACCCCGACAGGGAGATAGGGGACCTATCCCTCCTTGAGGGTGTCAGACTCATGCAGATAGTCTGGGCGGGGGTGGATCACGTGCCCTTCCACCTCATACCGAAGGATGTCCTCGTGGCCGGGAATGCCGGCGCCTACGCCGAGCCCATGGCGGAGCACGTGATGGGCATGGTTCTGGCTCTGGCCAAGAGACTCCTTCCCAACCATCTCAAGCTGGCCCGAGGCATATACGACAGGGAGACCCTCAACAAGGAGATTCGCGGGAAGAATTTGGGGATCCTCGGATTCGGAGGTATAGGGAGGGCGGTGGCCAGAGCATTTCGCGCTTTTGATATGAAGGTTCTGGCCATAAACCGGTCCGGCAGGACGGACGAGCCGGTGGCCTTCATCGGGACCCTCGCGGATTTGGAGTACGTCCTTAGGGAGTCGGACGTTCTGGTCATATCCCTGCCCCTGACCCGCAGGACCCGGAACCTCATCACCCGCAGGGAGCTCAACATGATGAAGCGGGACGCCATACTGGTGAATGTGGCGAGGGCGGACATAATAGTCCAGAGGGACCTGTACGAGCATCTCAAGGAGAATCCCGACTTTCAGGTGGGCCTTGACGTGTGGTGGAAGGAGCCCTTCCGCGGCGAGCCCTTCTCGGTGGATTACCCCTTCTTTGATTTGGAGAATTTCTTGGGCTCACCCCACAACTCCAACATCGTGCCGGGTATGTTCCCCAAGGCCCTAAGGCGGGCCGCCGAGAACGTGCGAAACTTCCTCTTGGGGGGTGAGGTCGTCGGTCTGGTGGATAGGGACGACTACGTGGCGGAATCCCGTTTAGAATAACGGTCGTGGCTCGTGAGATAAAGAGGCTCCTCATAGCAAACCGTGGGGAGATAGCCGTACGCATAATATACGCCGCGAGGGAGCTGGGTATAGAGACGGTGGCCGTCTATAGCGAGGCCGACGCCGACAGCCTCCACGTCCAGCTCGCGGATTATGCCGTATGCATAGGAGGAGCCTCCCCGCAGGAGAGCTATCTGAACATTCCCAACATAATAGCAGCGGCGGAGGCTTGGGGGGCTGACGCCATCCATCCCGGCTACGGTTTCCTCGCCGAGAATCCCACCTTCGCCAAGATAGTTGAATCCCACGGTCTGGTATTCGTCGGACCCAAGCCCGAGCACATAGAGATAATGGGGGATAAGGTAGAGGCGAAGAAGGCGGCCAAGAGGGCGGGGGTGCCTCTGGTCCCCGGAACGGAGGAGCCGATTGAGAGCGTGGAGGAGGCCAAGAGGGTGGCGGCGGAGATAGGCTATCCGGTCCTCCTTAAGGCCGCGGCCGGAGGTGGGGGTAGGGGTATGAGGGTGGTTGAGAGCGAGGCGGAGATGGAGAGCCGCTTTCTGGCCGCATCATCCGAGGCCGAAGCCGCCTTCGGCGACGGAAGGCTCTATCTGGAGAAGTTCATAATGAAACCGAAGCACATAGAGGTGCAGGTGTTCGGCGACGAGTACGGGAACGCGACGCACCTCTACGAGAGGGAGTGCTCCCTCCAGAGGAGGCACCAGAAGGTTCTGGAGGAGGCTCCGAGTCCTTCTATAGACGAAGACAAGCGCCGCGAGGTGGTAGATTACGCTCTCCGTCTGGTGAGGGAGATAGGATATCTGAACGCGGGGACGGTTGAATTCCTCTACGATGAGAACGGGAGCTTCTACTTCATAGAGATGAACACCCGCGTTCAGGTGGAGCATCCGATAACGGAGATGATAACCGGTGTGGATATCATAAAGAGCCAGATACTGGTGGCTATGGGGGAGCGGCTGAACTTCAACGGAGACGAGTTGCCCATAAACGGCCACGCCATAGAGGCCCGAATAAACGCTGAGGATCCGGAGAATAACTTCGCTCCCTCCCCCGGGAGGATCACCCTCCTGCACAAGCCGGGAGGTTTCGGCATTCGTATTGACTCCCACGTGTATCAGGGATACACCATCCCCCCCTACTACGACTCCATGGTGGCCAAGCTCGTGGCGTGGGGAAAGGACAGGGACGAGGCCATAAGGAGGATGCTGCGGGCTTTGGACGAGTTCGTCCTTGAGGGCATAAGGACCAACATACCCCTCCACAGACGCATCCTAACGCGCAAGGAGTTCCTGAATGGACGCTTCTACACCAACTCGCTGGAGCGATGGGTCTGATAGTAGGTTGGCTTGAGGCCATAGGGGACTACGCTTTACTTCTGTGGAACTCCATCTTGGCCACGAGGGAGATACATCGCAGTTTCGGGGAGGTCGTCAGGCAGATAGCCGCCATAGGCTACGGCTCTCTCACGATAGTGATGGGAAGCTCCACCTTCGTAGGTCTGGTCTCCGGGGTCCTCATATCCTACCAGATAAAGGACTACGTACCGGCCGACCTCATAGGCTTGGGCATATGGAAGGGGGTATCAACGGAGCTGGCACCGGTCCTCACCGCGCTGGTCGTGGCCGGGAGGGTCGGAGGAGGTTTGGCATCCGAGATAGGGACGATGCGGGTGACCGAGCAGATTGATGCTCTGGAGGTGATGGGTATAAATCCCTACCGTTTCATCGTCCTGCCGAGGATAATAGCCGGGATAATCTCCATCCCCCTCCTCACCATAGTGGCCACCTTCATCGCCGTCCTCGCCGCCCTCTTCCTCACCGTCTATATCTACGGCCTTCCCTCCAACCCCCTGATAAACGGCATAAAGGCCAGCTTCGTCCCCAAGGACCTCATAGTCGGGGGTACCAAGGCCTTCGTATTCGGAGGGATAATTACCACGGTCAGCTGCTATTTCGGATACTACACGAAGGGGGGCGCCGTGGGCGTTGGACGTTCGGCCATGAATGCCGTCGTGGCCTCGGCCGTCCTCATATTGGCCGCCGACTTTCTCATATCCATGTACTTCTACTCCTGACGCTCCCTCAACCGCCTCCTCAAGAAATCCGTCAGGGCCTCGTAGAGCTCCCTAAGGTCTTCCCTACCCTCCAGCGCATTCAGATGTCTCCTCAAGGTCCCTTCATCTCCCCTCACCAGGGGGCCCGTCAGTCCGTCCAACCCCCGACGCAGGAAGTTGTTGAAGGATGTCCTCACGAGGCGAGCGTAATCGTCCCTGCTCAATCCCAAGGAGCCGAAGAGCTCCTCTCCGGCGACCAGGGGGGCGTATATGAGGTTTGAGACGAAGACGGCCGCGGCGTGGTATAGTACCTTCGCCTCCTTAGGAATCTCAACCATCCGCACGGGGAGGTTATACATCAGTCGCCTCAACAGGAGCACGGCCCGGGACGTACCCTCAACTCCCACGGTTATGCCGTTCCAGAGGCACGGGTCCGGGGAGTTGAAGGCCTGAAGGGGATGGAGGGAGAAGCGCTCGGGATACGGTTTTAGGACGTCGGACGTCAGGGCACCGGAGAAGTGCCCTACGGCCTCGTACCGCAGCCCTCTCTCGTACAGGGAGCGGGCCACATCGCCGATGTGGTCATCCTTGACGGCGATGAAGAGGAGGGGGGCATCCTCCAACCTGCCCTTCCCCTCTCTGGCGGAGTATTCCAGAACCTCCACCCCCCTCCTCCTCAGGAACTCCGCGAAGGACCTGCCAACCTTACCCAGCCCTACTATCTGAACCTTCACTTCAGCTCCACTTTGTCCGGGTCCACCCCCTCAATGAGGCGCATGTACTCCTTCCACATGCAGCGGTCCTGAACGACTATCAGACCCCTCTCAACAAGAGGGGCTACCGCCTCGTCGTTCCTTATCCCCTCCTGAAGCCAGAAGACCTTCACGTCCCCCCTCTCGTCCAACCTGCGGAGCACATCCTCAACGACCTCCGGAATGGCCTCGGGAGGACGGAAGACATCCACCCAATCCACGGGGTCGGGTATGGAGGAGACGTTCGGGTAGGACTTGCGACCCAAAATCTTGTCGGTCGTGGGATTGACGGGGATAATGTTGTAGCGCTTGCCGATGAAGAAGCGCGGCACCTTGTGGGCGGGCTTGTTCCGATTCTTGGAAAACCCCACCACGGCTATGTTCTTGTACTTGAGGAATAGGTCGCGTATGACATCGTCCGGCGGATTCTCAAACCTTACGGCCATAGCCGAAATTCTACGGTCGCCGGGCGTCTATCTACGCACCATCTTTAGGCTCATCACCCTCTCACCGATACGCACACGGAGAATGTGCGCTCCCGAGGGTATTCCGCTCAAATCCACCTCGTAATCTCCGGCCGGCACGAAGCCCAGGCTGCCGCCCCTTATCCTCCTCCCGTCGGCCGAGTACAGGTCCCAGCCCACGTAGGAGGCCTCGCCAAGATGCACGGTGAAACCTCCCTCCGTGAGGATGACCGCCCTACCCTCTCTTCCCGGCCTCTCGGCCACGTCCGTGG
>JAADDJ010000050.1 GCA_013153965.1 Thermotogae bacterium | reverse complement strand
AAGGAGCTCCCCAAGTCCTTCATCGGGAAGGTGCTAAGGCGGGTGTTGAGGGAGGAGGAGGAGAAGAAGCAGAAGGGTTAGAGCAGCAGTATAATACAACGCTCAAGGAGGAAAGATGAGGGCGCAGTACGTTCCGATGGTTATAGAGCATGAGGGTCGTGTTGAGCGGGCCTACGACATATACTCCCGACTCCTGAAGGACAGGATAATCTTTCTAACCTCGCCCATAGACGACCACGTGGCCGGCCTCGTCATAGCCCAGATGCTCTACTTGGAGACGCAGGACCCCGAGAAGGACATATACCTGTACATAAACTCCCCCGGGGGACAGGTGACGGCAGGCCTCGCCATATACGACACGATGCAGTACATAAAACCTCCAGTCGTGACGGTAGGGTTGGGTATGGCGGCCTCAATGGCCGCCGTCCTTCTCGCCGCCGGGCACCCGGGGAAGCGTCTGATACTCCCCCACTCCCGGGTAATGATACACCAGCCATGGGGAGGCGTGCAGGGGCAGGCCACGGACATAGAGATAGAGGCTCGGGAGGTAGCCCGGCTGAAGCGGATGCTCAACGAGATTCTCTCCAAGCACACGGGGCAACCCCTATCCAAGATAGAGAAGGACACCGACCGCAACTTCTACATGTCGGCCGAGGAGGCTGTCAAGTACGGGATAGTGGATAGGATAGTGGAGTTGAGGAAACATGGCGCAGCGAAAGGCGGGGAAAAGGCTTGACTTCAGATGCTCCTTCTGCGGTGAGCGGCTTGAGGCGGGAAGGTTCTTCTCGTCCGGCAGTGCGTACATCTGCTATAGCTGCGTGGAGAACGCCTACTATGCGATAGAGGGCATACTGTTGGAGGAGAGGGAGAAGGTCATGCCGGACCTTCCTACCCCCTACGAGATAAAGGCCTATCTGGATAGGTACGTCGTCGGTCAGGAGGAGGCGAAGAAGGTCATATCCGTAGCCGTGTATAATCACTACAAGCGCATATACAACAAGAGCCGATTCAAGGGGGTGGAGTTTGAGAAGTCCAACATACTCCTCATAGGACCCTCCGGGACGGGTAAGACCCTCATAGCCAAGACCCTCGCCAGGCTCCTCTACGTACCCTTCGCCATATACGATGCCACCCCCCTAACGGAGGCCGGATACGTGGGTGAGGACGTGGAGAACATCCTGCTGCGACTGATACAGGCGGCCGACTACAACGTGGAGCGGGCCCAGAAGGGGATAATCTTTCTGGACGAGGTTGATAAGCTGGCCCGCAAGGGCGACAGCCCCTCCATAACCCGCGACGTATCCGGCGAGGGCGTCCAGCAGGCCCTCCTGAAGATAATAGAGGGGACCGTAGCCAACGTCCCTCCCACCGGCGGCAGGAAGCATCCGGAGCAGTCCTACATCCAGATAGACACCACGGACATCCTCTTCATATTCGGAGGAGCCTTTGAGGGGCTTGAGGATATAATCCGCAGAAGACTGGGAAGGAGGTCCATAGGTTTCAAGACCGATGAGAGGGAGGAGGCCTCCCCGGAGATGGAGAGGTACAACATACTCAAGCACGTGGTGCCCGACGACCTGATAAAGTACGGCCTCATTCCGGAATTCGTGGGAAGGGTGCCCATAATCGTTCCCCTCCATCCCCTCAGCGAGGAGCATATGGTCAAGATACTGACCGACACGTACAACGCCCCCATAAAGCAGTTTCAGAAGCTCTTTGAGCTGGAGGGGGTGGAGCTGGAGTTTGACGAGAGGGCCTACAGGGCCATAGCCCGCAAGGCCATGGAGATGGGAACCGGAGCCCGGGGATTGCGCGGGGTACTTGAGAATCTCCTGATGGATGTGATGTTTGACCTGCCGAGGATATCGCGGGACGTCTCCAAGATATTCGTGGATAAGGACTTGAAGGTGATACCCGTACCGCGCCGCAGCAGAAAGAGGGCCGTCTAATCGCCCCCGAGGGCGGACCTGACCAGCTCCCGAAACTCCCTTCTGAACCTTTCGGGGGAGAAGCGCAGGGCGGATTTCCTTATGTCCTCCCTGTTGAATCCGTCCTCCATCTGCAGGAACTTCCTCACCGCCTCCACGAGGGCATCCACCGTCTGCTCGTAGAAGAAGACGCCGCTCCTTCCCTCCTCAACGCTCTCGCTCACGCCTCCCCTGCCGTACGCTATCACCGGAACACCGGAGGCCAAAGCCTCCACGGGCGATATACCGAAATCCTCGTACGCGGCGAAGACGAATGCCCTCGCCTTTGACAGTATCTCCGCCACACCGTCATCATCCAACCGGCCGAGGAACTCCACATTTCTCCCGGCCATCCGCTTGAGCCGCCCCATATCCGGTCCATCTCCGACGACCAAGAGTCGGAGTCCCAACCGGGAGAAGGCCTCAACGATCAGGTCAATCCGTTTGTAGGGGACGAGGCGGGAGACGACCACGAAGTAATCTTCCACATTCTCCGAAACCCTAAAGCGATGGACATCCACGGGAGGATATATGACCTTGGCCTCCCTGTTGTAATACTTGCGTATGCGGGCGGCCACCGTCTTGGAGTTGGCCACCATCACATCCACCCTACCGGATGATGCGTAATCCCACACCCGGACGTAGCTCAACATGAAGCCGGCGAGGAATCGCATTACACCGTTGAAATCGGCGAGATAGTCGTAGGTGAGGTCCCATGCGTACCTCATCGGCGTATGAACGTAGGAGATATGCACCTGCCCGGGATGGGGTATGATCCCCTTCGCCACCGCGTGGGACGATGAGATTATCAGGTCGTAATCCCTCAGATTGAAGGATTCAACGGCCATGGGCATGAGGGGTAGCAGCTTCCTGTAGTAGCGCTTCACGAAGGGGAACTTTGAGAGGAAGGAGGTCTCAACCGGCACCTTCGCCACGGGGCTATTCCTAAACTCCGACTCGTCGTAGAGGAGGGTGTATATGCGCTCCCCCGGAATCTCCCGCAACATCTCCTCCAACACCCTCTCCGCCCCGGCCCGGGTAAGGAGCCAATCATGCACGTACGCGACCTTCATTTAATGCATAGGTCCAGCGAGCAGCTCGTATAGGCAATATACCAGATTATCGGCAGGAGCATAAGGACCGCCAACCTTAGGAATCTCAAGTTCAGCAGCCTCCCCTCCCCCGCCAAGAACTCAATCCTCCTCCGGAGGGACGTGGCCATCCCGAAGGCTCCGGCGTACGCCAAGGAGAACTTGACCAGAGTATGGGCTATGTCCCTCGGAGAGTGCTCCATGCTCAAGGCCCTGTCGTTCTCTATCTCCAGATAGGTGCGAAAATCCTCGTAATCTCTGCGCGTGGGCAGAAGCAGGTTCAGAAGGAGGATGCGGAAGTTATCCCGACGGCGGGCGTGAAACTCCTCGTGCTTTATCACTATGTCCCTCTGGATATCCGGCAGGCGCAGAACGCCCTCCGAGACCACTATCTTGGGATTGAGAAGGCCCACGTTCAGGGCCACGAGATCATCCGTCGGGAGGACGTAGAGGCCGTTCTCCGACCTTGTGGCTTGAGCCAAGAGCTCCCTCTCCAAGGCGCGCGCCCTCCGGAATCCGACGACGAGTTTGTATCCCACCCACAGGACGTAGGCGGTCGCGGCGAGGAGGAGGAGACCAAACTCGGGGAACATCTGAAGCATTATATACATACCCCCGAGGGTCAGATGACTTCGCAGCAGATGGACGCTCAGAACCATCAGGAGGATGGCGAGAGGCAGAATCCGGGAGATCAGGATCCTCTCCTTAAACAGCGAGAAGGGCAACCTCTCACCCGCGAACCGCAGGACTATAGCCAGAAGGATCAGATAGACGCCGGCGCTCATCTCTCAAACTTCTTGAGGAGTTCGTAAGCCTCTTCGGGGCTCATATCCATGGCCTCGGCGAAGAGTGAGGCGGCCACGTCCGGGTGCTCCTTGACGAAGCTTCCGAGGAATCTGCTGAGTCTCTCCCTGTGGAAGGTCTCCCTGCTTATGCGGGGATAGTAGCGGTTGAACTTGCCCTCCCTCCTGCTGGAGAGTAAGCCCTTCTTCTCCAAGTTCTGGCATATGGTCAGTATGGTCGTGTAAGCGTAGGGTACGCTCTTGTGGGAGTTTATCTCCTGCAGGACCTCCCTGACCGTCGTACCCTCACCTTTGCTCCAGATTATCTCCATCACCTCCTTCTCCAACGGACCGAGAGAGTAAAAATCCGCATGTCTCGCCATAGAGGTTATTTTATAGGTGATCCGCCGTCAGAATGCCCCCAGCGCGAGGAGTACCCCGAAGAAGCCGCCTATGGCGGCGGCGACGGCTACAGCGATGGCCACCAGCAGGGCCGTTCGCAGGCTCAAGGCGGAGGAGTTATCCTTGAGCTTCAAGGTGGCATGTCCCCTGCCGACCAACTCCCCCACGAGCAGGTCCAGATACTTCGGATGCACGAGATAGTAAGCCTTCCTGATGTCGCATATCCGCACGTCGTTCTTGAAGCGGAGTCGGAGCCTCCTGAAGAAGGCCTCCAGGTCCCCTCCCTTGGGGACATCCTTGAGCCGGAGGATCGCATCCTTGGGCGGGCTCTCCTTCTCCTCGTTGAGACGGTCCCTTAGGGCCATCACCTCCATCATAAGACCCATGAAGGGCACCTTCAACTTTCCGTCGGATTGGGGTGCCTCATCCGTTATGACGAATTCGGCGCTGTCGTTGTCCAAAAGCCGGAGCAGCACCCCCTTTATCTCCCAGAGGTCGTTTATACGGCGACCGTTGGCCTTGAAGGATACCAAGAAACCTCCCTCCACACCCATGGAGACGTTGAGCCCCTTGGTTTTTATGACTATCTTTCCCTCCTCGGGGGCCTGATTCAGGAGGAAAGAGATGGTGTCGTCCTTCTCCTTCGTCTCCCATCTGCCCTTGAGGACCATAACGGACGGAAATTATACGGGAGTCGTTCCGGAAAAGCTCTCCCGCTTAAAATGGCCGGCGTGAAAGTACTGATAGCCAACAGGGGGGAGATAGCCGTACGTATAGAGCGCACCTTGAGGGACATGGATTTCGCATCCGTGGCCGTATTCTCAAATCCGGACCGCAACGCCCTACACGTTATAAACGCCGATATAGCCGTTGAGATAGGGGGGGACACGCCGGCGACCAGCTATCTGGATATGGGCAAAATACTGTGGGCGGCCAGAAAGAGCGGGGCCAAGGCCATCCATCCCGGCTACGGATTCCTATCCGAGAGGCCCGACTTCGCTCGCGAGGTCATAGAGCACGGCCTGATATTCGTCGGTCCCGACCCCGAGGCCATGGAGAGGGCCGGGGATAAGGTGGAGGCGCGGCGCACGGCCGCCATGGCCGGAGTGCCGCTCTTGGAAGGCACGGACGCCGTTGAGAGCGTGGAGGACGCCATCCGTTTGGCCTCCAAGGTGGGATACCCCCTCATGATAAAGGCCGCCGCCGGCGGTGGTGGCAAGGGGATGAGGATCGCCAGAAGTGAGGAGGAGCTCAAGGAGCTCTTCCCGGTGGCCTCCGCCGAGGCCAAGGCCGCGTTCGGCGACGGACGCCTGTACCTTGAGAGGCTGGTGCTCAACCCCCACCACATAGAGGTGCAGATAATAGCAGACAAACACGGCAACGTATTCGCCCTGGGCGAGAGGGAATGCTCCCTCCAGAGGAGGCATCAGAAGTTCATAGAGGAGACCCCCTCACCCATAATAGACGAGAGGACGAGAAGGGATATACAGGAGGCCGCCGTGGCTTTCGCCAAGGCCATAGGCTACACCAACGCCGGAACGGTTGAATTCCTCTACGATGAGGACAGGGGGAAGTTCTACTTTCTGGAGATGAACGCTCGCCTCCAGGTGGAGCATCCCATAACGGAGATGACGACGGGCTTGGACCTGGTGGCCCTGCAGATGAAGGTCGCCCTCGGTGAGAGGCTCAACCTCGGCCAAGTACAGAGGCGAGGGCATTCCATAGAGGCCCGGATAAACGCCGAGGACCCATACGAGGATTTCGCCCCATCCACGGGTAGAGTTGAATTCCTTCTGGAGCCCGCGGGTCCCTTCACCCGAACCGACAGCGGCATATTCGCCGGCTACGAGGTCCCCGTCTTCTACGACCCCATACTGGCGAAGGTGATAACTTGGGGGCCGGATAGGGAGACGGCCCGTCGCCGGTTGCTTCGGGCCCTATCCGAATACAGGCTCTTCGGCCTCAGGACCAACATCCCGTATCTGAAGGCCGTACTTGAGAGCGAGCCCTTCAGGAGAGGGCGCTACACGACCAACTTCTCAAAGGAGTTCGTCTTCAAGCCCGAATATCCCGACTATCTGTACTACATAGCCGTCGCCGAGCCGCCCAAGAGGAAGATCACACCCACCCCTCAAAAGGTTAGCCTCTGGAAGATGTTCAAGGACTACTCGGAGTATTAGAAGGTGGTCCTCTCCACGATGCGCCCCGCGGCGTTGGGGACGAAGTACTCCCGCAGGCGCTGCCTGTAGTACCTGCCTCGGGCCATCAGGCGCCTCAACCTCTCCTCCACCCGCTCCAAACTCTCCGCCTCCTCCTGGAGGAGCATCTCCGCCGCTCCAAAATTGACCACGTCCAGAGCGTTGTGTATCTGGTGCCCACCGGCGTAGGGGTAAGGTATGAAGAGAGGTGGAACCCTGAACATGGCTATCTCGCCTATGCTGCTCATCCCCGCCCGGCTAACTATCGCATCAAGGGCGGAGTAGAAGGTGCCCATGTCGGATATGAAGGACACGAAGCGGTAGTTGCGTCCCTCCTTCGGCTCGCCCCGCTTGCCGACTATGGCGAAGATGTAGTAGCGGCCGGTATCGGCGAGGGCTTCGGCGAGGGAGTTGAGGAACTGGGAGCCCTGACTTCCCCCCATTATGCCTACGACGGGCAGGTCCGTATCTATTCCAAGTCTCCTCCTCGCCTCCTCCCGCTCCACCGGCACCAGGTCCCTCCTCACGGGTATTCCGACGAATATCCCCTTCCGATAGAAGCGAACGGAGTTCCGGAAGGCGCAAAGTACCTCCTCCGAGAAGGGCTCAAAGAACCTGTTGGCCTTACCCGGCATCGCATCCCCCTCAAACAGGAATATGCGCCTGCGCAGGAGGATACCGTTGATGAAGGGTGGAAGTATGGGGTACCCGCCGAAACCCAGAAGTATCTCGGAGTTCCGCACGTGCGGGAAGGTGCGTGCTATTCCTCGTGCTATCCTCAGGACGTTCTTCGGATGTATCTCCCCCGCCTCGTATATGATCCTAGCCCTATCTACCCCCATCCTCACCTTGAGGCCGCCGAGTATCAGCTCCGTAGGTATTCCCCTCTCCAGAGCCGCGTCATAAACGGCCAGGGCGGGGGCTATGTGTCCTCCAGTTCCGCCGGATACGAGAAGCAGGCGTGTCTTCAAGCCGTTAAGTATAAACCTGCTAAGGCTCGTCCCTCTCCAGAGAGCGGGCTATCCTCAGGAGCTTGGAGTAGATCTCGGGGAGTTTGTAGAAGAGGGCGGCGCTGCGGTTGAACTTGGTCCGGTCCCTCGCCGGGATCTTCCCGGCCACCACCTTGCCCGGTGGAATGTTGCCGCTTATACCGGAGCCGGCCGCGGCCATGACCCTATCCCCTACCTCAACGTGGTCCGCCACGCCCACCTGACCGCCGAACACCACCCACGAGCCTATCCGGGCTCCTCCCGCCAAGCCGCTCAAGGCGGCTATCACCGTGTGCTCCCCTACCCTCACGTTGTGGCCTATCTGAACGAGATTGTCTATCTTACTACCCTCTCCCACCACGGTCTCGGAGAATGTGGCCCTATCCACGGCGGAGTTGGCTCCGAGCCGCACCCCGTCCCCGAGGACGACCCTCCCCACCTGGGGTATTCGCAGCCATCCCTCGGACGTGGGGACGAAGCCGAAACCCTCCGCCCCTATCACGGCCCCGGGATGTATGAGGCAGCGTTTGCCCACCTTCACGCCCCATCCCACGTACGCGAAGGGGTATAGGACTGTACCCTCGCCGATCTCGGCATCGGGGCCCACGTACGCGAAGGGATATATCACCGCCCCCCTGCCCACCTTGGCTCCGCGGGACACGTACGCGAAGGGACCGATGTGGGCCTCGGGATGGACATGGGCCCCCTCCTCCACGAAGGCGGCGGGACTGACCCCCCGGAAGGGATGAGGTGGAGCGAAGTGCTCCAGAAGTTTGGCAAGAGCCATGCGGTAATCATCAACGAGAATAAGGGCCCGATATTTGGATGGGGGAGCATCCACCCCTATCACAACACCCACCTCCTCCGCTATGGGCGACCTCCCATCCCAGACGGTGAGCTCTTCCGCGCCGGCCCTATCCGACTCGGCTATTCCCTTCGGGACGAACTCCCCATCCCCCACGAGCCTTCCGCCGACTATGCGGGCTATATCGGAGGCTTTGGGTAGGCGCATCACCAACCCCTCTCCCTGATCACCTCATCCATCACGGACAGGAGCTCCGCCACATCCTCGGGAGTCAGATCCCCCATGTGCCCTATGCGGAAGGTCCTCTCACGGAGCGGGCCGTAGCCGTTGGCTATGGCGTACCCCCTCCTGCCCAACTCCTCTATGAACTCGGATACCGGCATACCGCGGGTGTTCGCGACGCAGGTGATGGTGCGGGACCAGTAGCCCTCCTCCGGGAATATGGAGAACCGCTCAAGCGCCCACCTCTGCACCATCTCGGCCATCCTCCTGTGCCGCTCGTACCTATTCTCCACCCCCTCCGCGAGGATCCTATCCAGCTGGTAGTCCAGAGCGTATATCAGGGAGATGTTGGGTGTAAAGGGAGTTTGGCGTTTCTTCTCGTAGTAATCCAGCATCCTGCGGAAGTTGAAGTACATCCCGGGATTCTCAACCTCGTCGGAACGGGCCATGGCCCTCTCGCTGACGTAGGCCACACTTATGCCCGGAGGTAGGCCGAAGGCCTTCTGTACGCTGGCGGCCACCGCATCAACGCCCCACGCCTCAAGCTCCAAGGGAACCCCCATCATGCCGCTGACGGCATCTACGAGGATGAGAGTATCGGGAGAGGTCTCCCTGACGGCCCGGGCTATCTCCATAAGGGGGTTGGTCAGGCCCGTTGATGACTCGTTATGCACCACCATGAAGGCGTCGTAATCGCCGCCTTTTAGGGCCTCGGCCACGTCCTCGGGACGAACGGCCTTCCCCCACTCGTACTCAATCACCCCCACGTCCTTACCGTTCAGGCGGGCGGCCTCCACCCACCTCTTGGAGAAGGAGCCATTTACGGGTATGAGTACCCGCCTCTTGACGAAGTTCCGGATGAATCCCTCCAGCACCCCCGTACCGGACGACGTGAAGACGAAGGCGTGATATTCCGTGTTGAATAGGCGCTTCAGCTTAACGATCACCCTCTCGTAGAGCTCGGAGAACTCCCGGCTGCGGTGTCCCACGAGGGGGAGCGCCTGCCTCTGCAGAACTTCCTCGGCGACCTCAACGGGTCCGGGGAGAAAGAGCTTTTTGTGCATAATCTTGGGATTATACAAGGGGGAGCCGACAAAACGCGTTATTCCCGCGGCAAGTCCTCCCGAGGGTGGGAATTCGGCTCCACCGCCCTATAATTGCCGAATGTGGCTCCTGTACTCCCTCCTGACCGTTCTATTCTGGGGCCTCTGGGGATTCGTGGTGAAGGTAGCCTCCCGCCATCTGGAGTGGTATCAGCTCTACGTCCTCAGCAACTTCGTCGCCCTCGTCGTCTCCGCCCTCCTGCTGGCGTGGCGCAGGGAGAGCTTCCTACCGGATGCCTCCGCAACGCTCTTGGGCATACTGGCCGGAATTATGGGCACCCTCGGCTACATCCTCTTCATCCTCGCCACCAAGACCGGCAAGGTGTCCATAGTGGTTCCCCTAACGGCCACCTATCCGGCAATCACCTTCCTCTTGGGCGTTCTGGTCCTCAGGGAAAGCGTCCAAGCCCACCACGCTTTAGGCCTCATTCTTGCCATACTGGGGGCGGTCCTCCTGTCGGTATGACCTCCGCCCCTAAGCCATCTCACCCTTCAACTGCTCGTAGGCTCTCTTGATCTCCTCAACGGAGGCCTCGTCCTCCAAGGTGGTCACGTCGCCCAAGGGCTGTCCCAAGAATACGGCCCGCAGGAGACGGCGCATTATCTTACCGGAGCGGGTCTTGGGGAGCTTGGAGACGAAGACCACCTCCTTCGGGGTGGCTATGGGGCTTAGGATCTCCCTGACCGTCCTCTTTATCTCCTCCTTGAGCTCCTCGCTGGGGGTGTAGCCCTCCTTAAGGACGACGAAGGCCACCGGTACCTCCCCCTTCACCTCGTCAGGCACGCCCACGACGGCCGCCTCGCTCACGGCCTCATGCTCAACTATGGCCGACTCAATCTCGTAGGTTCCGAGGCGGTGTCCGGCCACGTTCATGACCTCATCGGCCCTTCCCAAGACCCACACGTACCCGTCGTCGTCCATTATGGCGTAATCGCCCGTGTAGAACTTACCGGGGAACTTCTGCCAGTAGGTCTTAACGTACCTCTCGTCGTCCCCCCATATCGTCAGGGGCATACCGGGCCAGGGGGTGGTTATGGTGAAGTATCCCCTCTCGCCCCGGGGAGCTTCGGAACCGTCGGCCCTATATACGGCCACATTCACACCCGGTATGGGATAGCCGTTGGTGCCGGGCTTTAGGGGAACCAGCTTCCAGCCGGGGGTGTGGGAGACCATAACTCCTCCCGTCTCGGTCATCCACCAGGTGGAGCCTACGGGGCAGCGTCTGCGACCCACCTTCTCGTAGAACCACCACCAGGCCTCCGGATTTATAGGCTCGCCCACCGAGTGCAGGATGCGTAGGGTGGATAGGTCGTACCTCTCAACGTACTCGTCGCTGTAGCGCATGAGCAACCTTATGGCCGTGGGAGAGGTGTAGAAGATGCTCACGCCGTAGCGCTCGGCTATTGACCACCAGATGCCGGGATCGGGCCAGTTGGGCACCCCCTCGTACATAACGCTCGTGAGGGCCTTCATGAAGGGGCCGAAGACGATGTAGGAGTGGCCCGTGATCCAACCTATATCCGCGGCGCACCAATACACGTCCTCCTCGCGGGCGTCAAAGACCCAATCCATCGTCGCGTGCAGTAGGACCGCGTACCCACCCGTATCATGCACGATCCCCTTGGGCTTACCCGTAGTTCCGGACGTGTAGAGTATGAAGAGGGGGTGATCCGACTCCACCGGAATGGGTTCCACATGGACGTTGGCCGGGACATCGGCCAAGAAGTCGTCGGCCATGACGTCCCTCTCCCCTCTCTCCCACTCTCCTCCCAGCCTCTCAAAGACGAGCACCCCCTCAACCGGGCTCTGGGCGATGGCCTTCCGCACGTTCTCCTGAAGGAGTATCCTCTTGCCGCGGCGTAGGTATCCGTCGGCGGTTATCAGGTAGCGGGCCCCGCTGTCCTTTATCCGGTCGGCCAAGGCGTTCGCCGAGAATCCGGAGAATACAACCGAGAATATCACGCCTATACGTGCCAGGGCGAGCATGACGGCTGGAAGCTCGGGGATCATGGGCATGTATATGGCCACCCTATCCCCCTTCTTTAGGCCCCACTTGTGGGAGAAGGCGTAGGCGAGACGATTTACCAGACGGTAGTACTGGCCGTAGGTCAGGACCCTCTCGGTGCCATCCTCTCCCAACCAGAATAGGGCCACCTTGTGCCTCTTTCCACCCCGAACGTGCCTGTCCAAGCACAGGTAGGACATGTTGAGCCGCCCGTCCCTGAACCATCTGTAGAAGGGAGGCTCCCCCTCTATGGACCTGGTGGGTTTGACGAACCAGTCAAGCTCTTGGGCAACCTGAAGCCAAAATTCCGGGGTTAAGGTCTTGGCATGCTCTCTCAAGTACTCCGATGGGTCAACGAAGTCCCATCCCTCTACCTTCACGTATTCCTTGAAAGGAAGCGCCTGCATGGTATTCGTATTTTACGGATGCCACCTTCCGGTTCCCCGGAAGATTTTGGAAAAAATTTCCGATAGAGTGCGACGTACATCATCGGTTTTGCGAAAAATCGTTCCGAGCACGTTCGCGAGGGCGAAGCCCGACCACCGTTTGGCGTAAGATCACCGTACCACCTGCGGTTCTGGGATAGAATACCCTCCTATGAAGCTTTTAGAATGGGCATCCAAGGAGGTTTTCGCCAAATTCGGTATTCCGACCCAAACCGGAAAGTTGGCCCGCACGGTTGAGGAGGCCAAGGAGATCCTCAAGCAGATGAAGTTCCCCGTGGTCATAAAGGCCCAGGTGCCCGTGGGAGGGCGCGGTAAGGCCGGAGGCGTGAAGCTCGCCCGCGACTACGATGAGGCCGTGAAGAAGACCGAGGAGATCCTAAACCTGACCATAAAGGGCATACCCGTAAAGAAGGTCCTCATAACCGAAGCCGTTGATATAGCCAAGGAGTACTATGTGAGCGTCGCTCTGGACAGGCGGGCATCCAAGGCCGTATTCATAACCTCCAAGGAGGGAGGGGTTGATATAGAGGAGATAGCACGCACCAAGCCCGAAGCCATAGTTAAAAAGCACATCACCGAGCCTCTCAAACCCTACGAGGCCCGGGAGCTCGCCTTTCGGGTGTTTGATGACAACAAGCTGGCCCTCAAGGCCGCCGGCGTCTATCAGAAACTCTCCGAGGTGTATTTCGCCACCGACGCCCAGCTGGCAGAGATAAACCCCCTCGTAGTCACGCCGGATAACGAGCTCGTGGCCGTTGATGCTAAGATAATCTTGGACGACAACGCCCTCTTCCGCCATCCGGACCTCCTCCAGTACAAGGACCCCGATTACATTGACCCGGAGGAGGAGGAGGCCAAGGAGGCGGGTCTCTCCTACGTGAAGCTGGACGGGGATATAGGTTGTATGGTCAACGGCGCCGGACTCGCCATGGCCACGATGGACGTGATAAAGTACTGGGGCGGTGAGCCCGCCAACTTCTTGGATGTGGGAGGCTCATCCAACCCCGAGAAGGTCAAGAAGGCCATGGACATAATCCTGCGCGACCCCAACGTTAAGGTGGTCTTCATAAACATCTTCGGCGGCATAACCCGCTGCGACGACATAGCCGCCGGCCTCATAGAGGCCTTCCGGACCATGGATATAAGGGTGCCCGTGGTCGTGCGCCTCACGGGTACCAACGAGGAGTTGGGTCGCAAGATGCTGGCCGAATCCGGCCTGCCCCTGAAAACGGCCTCCACCATGTCGGAGGGGGCGAGGATGGCCGTGGAGTTGGCCAAGCAGCGTTGAAATCGGGAGGTACGCTCCCGTAAAATATAGCCTGTATGCTGTTTTTGATTCATGTCTCGGCCGTGTCCTTCATGTTCCGCTACGGCGGAGCCGATACGGATGAGGGCTATGCGGGGATGAACACCTCCGACGGGGGGTTTCTGGCCGGGGGTATATGGGGAAGCTACGGAGCCAACGGAGATTTCGGTATAGTCAAGTACGACCGTCTGGGAGTGCTGGTCTTCGGCAAGAGCCTCGGAACCTCCGCCGAGGACAGGGCGTACGGTCTGGTGGAAACCTCCTCCGGATACGTTCTGGCGGGACGGACACTCTCATCGTCTGGAAACGGTGGGTACGACGGTCTCGTCGTGATGCTGAACGTATCCGGGAATTTTCAGTGGGCCAAGTTCGTGGGGACCAACCTCAACGACTATCCGTACTGGGTGGTGGAGGATAACGATGGCAACATCCTCGCCGCCGGCTACTCGGTGTCCTTCGGCAACGGCATCTGGCTCTTCAAGATGGATAACTCTGGAAATCTCCTGTGGTCCCGCTCGTACGAGTACGGGGATGCGTCCATAGCGCGGGAGGTGCGGGTTGATGCCAACGGCAAGTACATTCTGGCCGGAAGGGTGGGCTCCGGATCAAACTACGACGGTCTCGTGCTGCGGGTTGATAACTCCGGCACCCCCCTGTGGTCCCTGCGGATGGATCTCGGTGGTGAGGAGCGTATATTCTCCGTCTCCCAGACGCCATCGGGTGAGATCTGTGCGGCCGGCTACACCAACGTGGATGGGGATTACGACATCCTCGTTCTTCGGATGGATACGCTGGGGAACGTCCTCTGGGTTCGGAAGGTAGGGGGCTCCTCCGACGATCAGGCATTCGGCGTTGCGGCCTCCTCCGACGACGGATGTGTCGTCGTGGGATATACCTTCTCATACTCTCACGACTTCTTGGGATTTGAGGACGCCATAATCTTCAAATTGGACGCCTCCGGAAATCTCGTCTGGGCCCGCATATTCTGGGGAGAGAATTTCGGAGACGTGGGCAACAGCGTCCATAGAGCCTCCGACGACGGCTTTCTGGTCGTGGGGAATAGCTACAAGTTGGTGGGATTCTCAACCGTCTCCGACTGGTTCATAGTGAAGTTCCTCGCCGACGGGACGGTGTGCTCCGACCAATACGCGAGCATAAGTCCCACCATAACCACCCCATCATACACCACGGACAACACCCTCCCCACCTTCAACGACCGCACCTCCTCCACGGGTCTCATAGACGTCTCCCTTACGGTTCAAACCCTCCCACAGGACACGGTGATATTCTGCACGCCCTTGGGTCAGAACGACGAGCTGGACGTTGAGGAGAGGGGGACCTGCGCGTCCTCGGGGAGAATTCTGGAGGTATTCACGACCGACGGCCGTCGCTACCGCTCCATAGATGAGGCTCCCAGAGGCGTACTTCTGCTGCGGACCGAACGGGGATGGAGGATGTACCTAAAGAGATGAGCGTCTCCTAAGGCACAGGATGGCGAGCGACACGGCCAGAAGGTATAGGATCACTCCCTCCCAACCGACATTCAACCGCAGTGGGGGGAGGCTCAACGATGCGGCGGATACCACCACCTTCTCAATAGCTTCGTACAGGAGGGCGGCCGAGTAGGTGAAGGGATAGGGAACGACGAAGGCCAGCAGCTGCGCCAGCATGAAGAGGGTCATCAGGGGGATGATGATGAGGTTGAGGGGAACGTACAGGAGGGCGACCTTACCGAAGTACCGGAGGGCGAAGGGGAGGGAGTACAGATGGGCACCTATCAGTGCCCCCAGCTTGCCTCTGACGGTGAATAGCCCCGCCACGGCCGAGTAGGAGAGCCAAAAGGATGGTGAGAATAGCCAAAGAGGACGGAAGAGTAGGGAGAACATGGCCGCCAGCGCCAGAGCGTTGAAGGGTTTAACGGGTCTGGATGTGAGGGAGCCGACGGCGAAGAAGGATAGCATGATGGTCGCCCGCACGACCGACGGCAGAAAACCCACAGCGTAAGCGTAGGCCCAGACCGCCGCCACGGCCACCACTCCGGCCCACCTGCCCGGCATGAGGAATCGGAGCAGAAGGTAGAGGAACAGGAAGAGGATCCCCACGTGCAGGCCGGAGATGGCCAGGATATGGCCGGTTCCGGTCTCGTAAAAGGCCCGCTTGATCTCCCAGTCCATCGTCCGAACGCCGGTGAGGACGGAGAGGGCGAAGTTGTACTGATCCTCCGAGAGGGTGCGCGAGATTAGGAGGGTGGATACCTTATCGTAGAACCACCGGACACCCCGACGGAATACCGCCTCCTCCACCCTCAAGGTGTCCCCCCTCCACGCGCCCCTGACCGCCACCTCATCCATCGGGAAGGCCGGCCTGTCCCCGAAGAGGACCACCGCATCCTCCCCCCTGAGCTTCACCCAACCGTCCCCTCGCCTCTCGTAGAGGACGACCCCTCTACCCCAATCGTATATGCCAACTATGTACCATCCCTCCCGGCTCCTCCTCCCATCCCCCAGACCCACAACGGAGTACATGCGCACGTACCCCAACAGGGCGAACATCAGGAGAATGCCCACCGCCCCCCACCTACCCCTAAGCAACAGAGGAGGGAAGACCAAAAGTAGGAGCACCACCCCCTTGAAGTTCGCCAACATGCCGACGAGGTAAGCGAGAGCGGCGGCTACGGGGAAGTAGATGTTCGTATTTTAAGCTCGCTCCGCTCCCCCTATCTGCGTATGACCTTCCTACATTTCCCGTCCCTCAGCTCAAACGCGGGTCCCTTGGCGTCCCGCACCCGACGGCCATCCACGGAGTATATCCCGGTGAATCCGAACGTCCCCTCCCGGACCTCGGAGACACTCAGGGGATCCTCGGTGCCGAGGGGACAGGTCTCCGTCCTACCCACGTTGGTAGCACTTACGGTAAGGGCGTTGTCGGTAAGGCTAAGACTGCGGGAGATGGTGGGAAAGGCCGCCACACTCATGCTTAGGGGTCGGGCGGCGAGGGTTATATCCCCCTGATAGGCGCAGCTGGCGCTGCTGAGGTCCAGAACCCGCCCATCGTCCAAGGTCTTCACGAGGAGGCCATCCTGATTCACCCCCTCATTCCACACGCCGACTATGGCGAATCCCCCATCGTGGCCCCTCACGACCTCGGATCCCATATCGGTGTCGGGGCCTCCGTAGGTCCTCGCCCACACCACGTTGCCGTCCATATCCACCTTGAAGAGTAGGATGTCCGCCCCTACGGTGCCACTTATGACGTACCCATCGGCTACGGATACCACACCGCGACCCAACTCCGTACGTCCCGCGTCCCCGTAAGAGTAAGCCCACTCCACCGCACCGGAAGCGTCAAGTTTCATCACCAGAACGTTGGTATCGGATCCCACCATGTGATCCCCCGCCAAGATGAATCCCCCATCGTTGGCGATGTCTATCTCAAAGATGTACTCGTCGTCGGCCGTTCCATAAACGTTTGACCATAGGAGGGTCCCAGAGACGTCAAATAGGGATACGAATCCGGCGTAGTTCCCCAGAAATCCTCCGGCTATCCCGGCCACCACTATATCCCCCGA
The DNA here is from genome assembly GCA_013153965.1 of Thermotogae bacterium. Taxonomy (GTDB): domain Bacteria; phylum Hydrothermota; class Hydrothermia; order LBFQ01; family LBFQ01; genus JAADCS01. Next base: position 16,886 of record JAADDJ010000050.1, on the reverse strand, counting down.
GGGCGTCTCGGCCACATCCCGCGCCTTGTCGCCGTAGGCGGAGTTCCCTCCCATGAACTGGTGCCACTCCAAATTACCGGCATCGTCCGTCTTGAGGACGAGGGCGTCAAAGTGGGTGAGGTTATCCACGTTCTCACCTGCGAATACGTAGCCCCCCGACGACAGGGGGATGCCCTCTATGAGCTTATCCCGCACATCCGGCGAGGAGTTTGACTGGAGTATCACCAGTCTCTTAGCCCACACCATCCCACCGGCGGTCGGATCCACCATACCCAAGACGCCCGAGGTATCATCACCCGCCACGAATCCCGATATCAGGTAGGATGACGATGAGACGTACTTAACATCCATCAGAAATGCCCCGGATATGCTGTAATTGGCGCCGGGTACGACGGCACCGGAGCCATCCACCACCAGAATCACGGATCCCGTGTCTATCACCAGAGGCGATAGGGATATCACCTCAAAGAATGGCCCGGCGAACATGTACCCTCCGGGGTAAGCGTCGGTGGCTATGAGCGCCTCAGCGGATATGTCGGGTGGTACGGCGTTGCTCATATCGTAGGTATCCATGAAGGAGACCGTCTGGGCCGCAGCCGTGCTCCATACGAGCAGACCTGCAGAGAGAAATGAAATATGCACTTTCCACTGCATAACCGTGAGAGTTTAAGGCTGTCGCATGTGTGAAAGCAAATGGGTAAAAATTGGAAGATGTTCCCATCGGGACCACCCGCCGCAGCCGGGATTTTAAAAGTTTGCAACGATTTATAGAGGATGTCTTCGGTCCGACAAGTTCCATTTTATAGCAGGAAACATATCAGGAATTCCACGTATATACGAGGTATCTTATAGATTTCACGGGAAATTCACACGCACTTTCGTGCGACCTTAAACGCCCTGTATGGCTATCCCATGCCACTCGTGGCGGTGGAGGAGATTTTCGCTTTATTCTTCCAAACTATCCGGAGGGAGGGGAGCATCGTATCTTCAGCTTCGCCACCGGAGAACCTCGGCGATGATCTCGTCTGTCTTCCGCCCCGCCGTTTCACATTCCGAAGTCTCGCGGGGCCTAACCGATTCCGTATCGCCCTTAGCATACGCGCGGATGAGGCGTCTCCGCATAAGGGTGGTGGGTGTGGTACAAGGGGTGGGCTTCAGGCCCTTCATCGCCAACCTGGCCCGGCGTTTGGGGCTGGGGGGATTCGTCCTCAACGATCCCGACGGGGTCCTCATAGAGGTTGAGGGGGAGAGGGCGGAGGAATTCCTCGCGAGGATGCTCAACGAGAAGCCCCCTCTGGCCATCATCTACTCCTACGAGGTTCAGGAGCTTATGCCGAGGGGAGAGAGGGAGTTTCGTATAGAGAGGAGCCGCAAGGGGGGAGCCTTTAGGGTATGGATACTGCCGGACATAGCCACCTGCGAGGAGTGCCTTGAGGAGCTCTTCAACCCCGAGGACAGACGCTACAGGTATCCCTTCATAAACTGCACCCACTGCGGACCTCGCTTCACCATAATCAAGGACCTACCGTACGACCGGCCCAACACGACCATGGCGAAGTTCAAGATGTGCCCCCTGTGCCTCGCCGAATACGAGAATCCCGAGGATAGGCGCTACCACGCCCAACCCAACGCCTGCCCGAGGTGCGGTCCCAAGGTCATGCTCCGCTACGGTGAGGAGTACCGGGAGGGGGAGGAGGCCATAAGGAGGACGGAGGAGCTGATAAGGGAGGGGAAGATAGTGGCCGTGAAGGGATTGGGGGGATACCACCTGATCGCCGACGCCCGCAACGACCGAGCACTGGCCGAGCTTCGGAGACGCAAGCGTCGTCCCTACAAGCCCTTCGCCGTGATGTACCCCGATGTCATAACCTTACAGAGGCACGTGCTGCTGCCCGAGGGAGCTATGGACCTTCTGCGAAGTCCTCAAGCCCCCATACTCATCCTGCGGAGAAAGCCCGCCGCCGATGAGGAGTTGGCCCCATCGGTGGCCCCGGATTCTCCCTATCTGGGAGTTTTCCTGCCCTACACCCCCCTCCACCATATTCTCCTCTCGGACCTCGGCTTTCCCATAGTCGCCACGTCCGGAAACATCTCCGATGAGCCCATAGAGTACCGCGAGCCGGAAGTTTTCTCCCGGCTGGAGGGTATAGCCGACGCCTTCCTGTACCATGATCGTCCCATAGAGCGGCACGCCGACGATTCCGTCCTGATCTTCACATCCTCAAAGCCCATACCGGCACGCAGGTCAAGGGGCTACGTCCCCCTACCCATATTGGCGCCTACGGACGTGGGGGAGATGCTGGCCCTCGGCTCCCACATGAACGTCACCTTTGCGGTGAGCCGGGGAAAGGAGATCATCCTCTCCCAGCACTTCGGCGACATGGATGGGCTGCGGGTGCGGGAGATGTACGTCAAGAATCTGCGGGACTTTATACGGCTTTACGCCGTAAAACCGCGGGCGATAGCCCACGATATGCATCCGGATTACTTCACCACCACACTGGCCCACGATTTGGCCGAGGAGTGGGGTCTTCCAACGGTGGCCGTCCAGCACCACCACGCCCATATGGGAGCCTTGATGTTGGAGTACGGCATTACGGAGGAGGTTATAGCCTTCACCTGGGATGGGACGGGGTACGGTCCGGATGGTACGGTGTGGGGAGGAGAGGTCCTCGTAGGTGATGGAAGGGATTTCCGCAGGGTGGCGACGCTCTATCCCTTCAGACTGCCGGGGGGCGAAAGGGCGGTGAAGGAGCCGTGGAGGATAGCCTTGGCCCTCCTGTTTGAAGCCTACGACGATATCCCCGACTTTCCCCTTCCCGATGTACCCGAGACTTCTCTAAAGGCGGTCATCCGCATGTTGGAGAGGGGAAACCTATCCCCCATCACGACGAGCATGGGACGACTCTTTGATGGGATAGGTGCCCTTCTGGGAATGGTGAAAGTTAGCACCCATCAGGCGGAGGCTCCCCAACGTCTGGAGGCGGCGGCCTGGGGCTCTCGTGAGCCTGCAACTCTCGCGCCGATGCCGCTCATTGAGAGGGAGGGGTTAATTTATGTGGATTGGAGACCTCTGGTGAGGGAGATCTTAGCCCGACGCTTGAGAGGGGAGAGCGTTGAGGATCTGGCCATGGGCTTTCACAGGGTAATAGTGGAATCCTTCGCTCCGATACGTGAGGCGTATCCCAACCTGCGGGCCGTATGCGGTGGAGGGGTATTTCTAAACGGGATCCTATCACCTGCAATGGAGGAGAGGATGGGATGCCTGCTCCCCCGGCTCCTCCCACCGACGGACGGGGGACTTCCAGCAGGTCAAGCGTGGGTGGCTTCACACCTCCTTCGGAGATAGAATCACGGGATGCTCCTTGCGGTCTCCCTCGTCTTGGGATCTCCCGAGATGGTCTGCGATACCACCTGCGAGAACGGCCTGAACCACACGTACATGTTCGTAGATGACTATGGGAACGTCCATATCGCGTATCATCGGAAGGTGGCCGGAATATGGCAGGTCTTCTACCGAAGGCGCACGTCGTACGGATGGCTGCCGGAGGAGAGGGTGGTATTCACGGATACCGCCGACGCCAAGTACCCCTCCGTGGCCGTCATCAGGGACAGCATCTTCTTAGCGTGGCACGATTACCGCGTGGGCGGTATAACCAACGTTGAGATATTCTTCAACTCCAAACCGCTCACGGGGGACACCTGGGCCAACGAGGAGCGTCTAACCTACACCAACTCCGGGAGTGTGGGAGATAACGGATACGTGCCCACCCTGAAGGTTTCGCCTGCAGGTAATCTCCGGATAGTCTGGTACGACTATAGGGACGATCCCGCCGCCTACGATGCCGAGATATACACCAAGGTGCGCACCTCCGCGGGATGGGGGGAGGACGTCAGAGTGAGCGATTCGCCGGGAAACGCTTGGTATCCGGCATTTACGTACGGGGATGTGGAGGATAGCCTGCTCATAGTCTGGGCGGACGACAGGGATGGGGGTTATCGCGTGTATTACGATGATGGAGGCTCCGAGGGGTCGGTATCCGACCGCCCGGGATACTATCCGGATGTGGCTTACGGCCATGGGGAATACGTGGTCGTGTGGCAGGATGGCTCCGGGGATATCTACGCGGCGCGTAGGGACTCATCGGGTTGGTCATCTCCCATCGCAGTTCATCCCTCCCCCAACCCCCAGAAGGATCCCGCCATATTCGCCTTCGGATACGGATTCGTCGTGGTCTGGAGGCAGGATCTGGACGCGTACGATAGCGATATATTCGGTGTCGTCCTTAGGCCGGACCTATCGGTCGCCGATACCTTCCGTGTGGTGCAAGCCGGAACCCAAGAGAGGCCGACGGTCTTCGTAGATTCACAGGGGTATCTACATCTGGCCTATGTTGATCGGTCCTTGGGGGCCTCCTATTCGCGGATATACTACGTGAGGAGTGAGGAGCCCGTAGGTGTGATTGAGGGAAGTAAGCGAGGGACGTCTCCCCGAGGGATGAACTCTATAAGGGGAAGGCGCATATTCCTGCGAGGGTACGATCCCGCCGGGCGAAGAAGTCGGTAGAACCCCCCTATAATATACACGGGTTGAAGGGTAGTTTCAGATGGCGGCTTGGGAAATTCCTATCTTGGCTCCTCATGAGATTCCTATGGGGAATAAGGGTGATCGGGGACGATGATGTGCCGCCTCCCCCGGTCATCGTGGCGGCTAACCACTCCTCCTATATGGACCCACCCCTTATAATGGCCCTGTGGCCTCGGGAGATATACTTCATCGCCCACGGGGGACTATTCGTCAATCCCCTCTTCGGCGCTTTCCTAAAGTTCTTTCACGCCCTACCTCTACCGGGAGCGTATAGGAAGGCCTATCATCTCTTAGGCAGAGGGAAAGACATAGCCATCTTCCCGGAAGGTGGCCGCAACAGACTTCCCGAGGTGAAACTCGGAACGTTCCGCATGTCCAAACGTACGGGGGCACCCGTAGTCGTCTTCCGAATCCACAATAACGATGGGAAACCTCCCCTAAAGTGGATCAGGTGGTTCATCCTGCGGGATCTGTACATGGAGAAGGTGGGAATTTTGAGACCGGAGGACTACGAGGATGAGGTCTCCATGGCGAAGGCCTTCAGAAGTCTGATGTACGGCCGTAAAATTACGTAATGGCGCGCAGCTTGGCCGAGGCATACATAAGGTTGCAGAAGGTTTTGGGAGAGGAGGGTGCCCGCGCCGTGGCGGAGTACTTGGAGAGCTTTCAGGAGAATCTCCTTGAGAGGTTCCCCACGAAGGAGGAGTGGAAGAAATCCCTTGAGGTTATATATGCGGAGATCAAGGCTCTTGAGGCGAAGATAGGCTCTCTGGAGGATACCCTAAACGCCAAGATTGAGGCCCTTGACAGTCGGCTCGTCGCCTTGGATGACAAGTGGAGCAGCAAACTGGCATCCCTTGAGGAGAAGTGGGACGAGAGATTCAACAGCCTAAACCAGCGCATCACGTCCCTTGAAGAGAAATGGGACGAGAGATTCAACAATCTCAACGAGCGCATCACATCCCTTGAGAAGAAGTGGGACGAGAGGTTCAACGACTTGAGGGATGTCATCGTCGTCTTGGATGACAAGTGGAGCAGCAAACTGGCATCCCTTGAGGAGAAGTGGGACGAGAGATTCAACGGTCTCAACGAGCGCATCACGTCCCTTGAGGAGAAATGGGACGAGAGATTCAACGGTCTCAACGAGCGTATCACGTCCCTTGAGGAGAAATGGGATGAGAGATTCAACGGTCTCAACGAGCGTATCACATCCCTTGAGGAGAAGTGGGAGGCGAGGTTCCAGGCGATGGATGCCCGTTTCCAGCTGATTGAGGAGAAGCTTAACCGCACCCATATGCTCCTCTATTTCCTCATCGTTATCGTCATCATCGCCATGACCCTGTTCAACCCCAATCTGGCCAACATAGTGGCTCTACTTCTGGGCCGATGATTCGCCCCTAAAATTGGAGCACGTGCGAAGGGTAGAGAGATTTTTTATCGTTCATATGGGTCTGGTTGTGGGAGTGCATATCCTGCTTGGGGCGGGGGTGGTAATGCTGCTGCTTCGGAGAGGTTGGGTCTGGCTAATTCCGCCTTACGTGCTACTGACATTCCTCTCTTTAATGTGGTTGAAGCCGTGGGATAAGCGGAGGTTCATATGGTATCTGGAGGAGACGAATCCCGACTTGAAGGAGAGGCTCATATCCCTCTACGAGCTCTTAAGGCGGGGAGTGAATCACCCTTCGGTTAAGAGGCTTTCCGATGACGTCTCATCGCTGGCGATACGCTATAGGCCTCACGCACGTGCCCTACTTCCATTCGTGGGCCTCTCCGTCCTCATCGCACTCGCGGCCATGGTTCCCCTGCCCGGACGTCCCCCGGTTCGTTTCGTTCCCCCGAAGGCGGAGATGTTGGAGGGCGACAGTCTGCCCATAACCTTCAGGAGGGTTGGAGACACCCTCACCGTACTTCTCGGGGAACGCGATTCGTCGGGAGGATCGTACGTTCTACGGATAGAAGGGAAAGTTAAAAGGAGCGTTAAGGTTAGAGGTGGGGGGTGGATCTCCGACCTGCCGGCCGGCAAATACACCCTGAAGGTTGAGGGATTCTCCGGCCGGGGACATCTGAACGTGCTGGCACGTCCGGTCCTCTACGGTGTCAAAGGCTACATAGTACCCCCCTCCTACATGGGCCTATCAAAGAGGCCCCTGCAGCGTGAGAATGTGGCCTACGAGGGAAGCACCCTTTCGGATCTCAAGATTGAGCATAACGGCGACAGTGCCCGATTCGTAAATCTTCCGGATACCCTGCGGGAGGATACCGAGGTGTTCGTGGAGGTATTTCGCAAGGGCAAAGGCCACCGATATCTGGCCTTTAAGGTGAGGGTGATAGGGGACAATCCTCCGAGCGTGGCCCTTCAACCTACCGGTTTGATAAAGGCCGAGGAGGATGTGCCGGCGGTCGTAGCGGCGTACGACGATATAGCCCTGAAGGATGTGGGCATCCTGATACTTCGCGATGGACGGTGGTCCCGGGAGCGACTTGGCCCCCAGAGGAAAGTCCCCAACGCCTCCTACGACCTCCTGTTTTCCTCCGGAGATACCCTGAAGGTGGTAGCCTACGCTACGGACGTCGCCGGTCAGACGTCCCTATCGGATACCCTGATCATCATGCCCAAGGGCGCCGAGGAGATCCTCCGAGAGAAATTGCTCTCGCAGAAGACGGACGAGGTGGAGGATCTGGAGAGGAGGTTGAAGGATCTGCAGGAGGAGCTGGAGGTATCGCAGAACCTGTCCGAATCCGTCCGTAGGGATGTCTCTCAAGTGATGGATGAGACTGAGAGGGCCTACAGGGAGATTCAGGAAACCTTGGAGCGTATATCGGCGCAGGTCAAAGACCCGGAGTTGGCACGTCTCATAACCGAGGTTCAGAGGCTCTTCAAGGAGACGGCGGAGCGCGAGCTTATGGAGGCCCTCAAGAAACTGCAGGAAGCCTTAAAGCATGCGGATCCGCGCGAGGTGGCCGAGGCCCTCAAGAATCTGCGCCTCAATCAGAGGCAGCTTAAGGAGGAGTTGGAGCGTTTCAAGAAACTTCTGGAGCGGTACGCTCAGGAGAAACGCCTGAAGGACCTCACGGAGCGACTCCAGAGCATGGCCCATAGACAGGCCCAGATTGAGGGGAAGAATTCTCCCTACGAGCAGGGGAAACTTCTCAACGACCTGGAGAGGGCCCAAAGGACCTTGGATAGCCTACGCAACGTTGAGGACATTGACAGGAAGGCTCTGGCGGCTCTAGACTCGCTCCTTCGGAGCGCCAAACGCAGTATGGAATCGGCCATGGAGAAGATGAAGAGGGGCGGGAACTTCAAACCCGATCAGAGCGACGCGAGGAAGAGTCTTCAGAGGGCCGCCGATATCTCCCAGAAGACCTACGATAACCTAACGGAGAGGAGGATGAGGGAGGTAGTCTCCAAGCTCAAGGAGATAGGCGATGCGGCCGCATTCCTTGACCAACGCTTGGATAGGGAGCCCGACAGCGCGACGGTGGAGGCCGCCAAACGTTCGCTGCTCCAGATGGAGGCCGAGCTGAAGGAATTATCCCAAAAGAACGTCTTCGTTTCCCCGAGGATGACGAAGTTGGCACGCAAGGCCTACGAGGACCTTGAGGCCGCCCAAAGACGTATGAGCTCCGGGGAGCGCGAGGGGGCTCTCCAACACATCAAGAATGCCCAGTCGCTCCTTCGCATGCTATCCCTGATGGCCTCCTCGTCGGCTCAAGCCTGCCAAAATGCGGGTGGGTCGACGGGTATGGAGGCATACATGCGCCAGCTCGCCCGCATGGCCGGAGAGCAGAGGAGCATCTCCCAACAGATGGGAGAGGGAATGTCCTCGCAGGAGCTCGCGGAGATGCTGGCCCGCCAGATGGCTCTGCGAAAGGCGTTGGAGGGGATGCTCCAGGGAATGAAGGAGAGAGGGTTGCCCAGCGATGCCCTTCAGAATCTGGAGGAGGCTGTAAGGGAGATGCGCGAGTTGGAGAGGCAGATGCAGTCCCCCGATGCCATCAAGAGGGCGAATGATCTAAAGAGGCGGGTCCACAGGATAACCATACGCCTCTTGGAGGCGAGAAAGGCCCTGCGTAAGCAGAGGACGGAGCCCAAATACGAGGCCCAGAGGCCCAAGCCCTTCAAGGTTGTCAAAGAGTACGCCAAACCCGTAATTGACAGGCGCAAGATATCGGAGATATACCGGAAGTATCTCCGGGAGGGGAAGCTGTCGCCGGAGGAGCGGAAGGCCTACGAGAGGTATATGCGCGCCGTCTTGGAATGACGTGCATTATCCGTCGGTCGTATAATACCCGCTTTATGCGAGCCGTTGATATGTACCCCTACGTGAAGGCGAACCTCCGCAAGAGGTTTCCCTACGAGGATGGGTGGATAATCCGCAAGTTGGACAAGGAGCGTGCGGACAACCCCGACTTCGTAGTTGAGAGGAGACGGAAGACCCGCACGGACAAGGTGATAGTTGAGGTGGTGGCGGATTGCAAGGTCACCGAAGAGCACCTGGAGGCCCTTGAGCGGCACACCCAGAAGTTCTCAACCGAGGGAGTGAGGATACTGACGAGGATAATCGTCGTATGCGCGGGGGCGGACACCTCCCTCGTTCCCAAAGACATTGACCTGATGGTCCTACGCAGCTGCGAGTGCTGACGACCGGATATCCGAGCGTATAATCGCTCCGTGAGGAGGAAGTTGGCGATAGGTTTGCTGTTGGCCCTCGGGGGCTGCGGCGTCTGTACCTACGTCGGCTTAAGGATGGAGAAGAGCCAAGCGGAGAGATTTGCCCGGGAGTGGCCTACCCTCAAGACCGAACTGGACACCCTCATAGCGTGGGATAAGTTTGACTCCGCCTTGGCCCTGATAGACAGCATCAAGGGCAAGTACGATATGCTAACCTTCTCCGATACCAGCGCCCTCATCATCTACGAGAGGGACCTGAAGCGATTCCTGCGCATATCCGCCGACTCCCTCCGTCGCCTGCTCGGGAGCATGCCGGAGGAGGAATTTCAAGCCTTCAAAAGGAGCGGCCGCATCCCCTCTCCCCCCTTCAGGGTGGAGGTGCTCAACGATAAGTTAGCCGAAAGACTCGCGGCTCTGGAGATGGACTACACGGCCTACAGGATCCAGTACCTGAACGACAGCTGCAGGACGACCTTTATGCCTCGCCGCTCGGAAATCCTCTCTATGATTGAGGAGGATATAAAGAGGCGGATGTACGACCCCGAAAGCTACGAGAGGCTTGAGGACCTGTGGAGCTTCCGCTACGACCGAAAGGGAAGGATGTGCGAGGCACAGTTGGCCCTCCGATTCACCGGTACCAACGCCTTCGGTGGGAGAGTGCAGAATCGGCTGCGGTTCAAGCTGAGGTTTGCGGGGGACACTCTCAAGTACGAGGTGGTACGATAGTGCAGCGGTATAATAGCCGCTATGCTACGTTTGGATGACGGTACCAACTGGGCGCTAATTCTGGGGGCATCCTCGGGATTCGGCGCCGCCGCGGCGCGCAAGCTCGCCGAAGGCGGCCTGAACATCTTCGGCGTGCATCTGGACAGGAGGGCCACCATGCCCCAAGTGGAAGCCCTCGTGGAGGAGTTGAGATCCAAGGGGGTGAAGGTCAAATACTTCAACGTGAATGCCGCCGACGATCGCAAGAGGGCGAAGACCGTAGAGGAGATAAGGCGGATAACGGATGCCGAAGGTGGGAAGATAAAGGTCCTCATGCACTCCTTGGCCTTCGGGACCCTGAAGCCCTACATAGGCGAGACGCCGGAGGAGGATATAACCCGCAAGAATCTGGAGATGACCATAGATATCATGGGCAACTCCCTGGTGTATTGGGTGAGGGACGTATTCCGTGCGGGCCTCTTCCACGACGACGCCCGCGTGTTCGCCATGACCAGCGCCGGCTCCCACAGGGTCTATCCCGCTTACGGCCCCGTATCGGCGGCCAAGGCCGTTCTGGAGGCCCACGTGCGCCAACTGGCCTTTGAGCTGGGTGGCAGGGGCATAAGGGTCAATGCGATACAGGCCGGCGTAACGGACACCCCGGCCCTCAGGAAGATCCCCGGGCACGAGCGGATGTTGGAGTGGGCCAAGAGCATCAACCCCTCGGGCAGACTGACCACCCCCGAGGATGTCGCCAACGTGATAGCCCTACTCTCCCGTCCCGAGGCCTACTGGGTCAACGGGGCCGTCATACGGGTGGATGGTGGAGAGGATCTGGTGTAGGGAGGAAAATCTCCGTGCCTCCCCATTAGAATAGGGGGAATATGATGTTCCTATTGGCTGCGCTGCCATCTTTTAGCGTTAGGAGCACGACGGCCTACGAGATAAGGCCGTTGGATGTGATAACCGATCCCTACGGCTACAGGGCCATAACCTCCGACGACACTTCGTCCCTCGCCCCGGATTACGTGTGGGTGGATAAGTCTTCGGACCCCGCCACCGTGTATCTGACCATGAGCGACGACGACATTCAGGGGCCCTTCAGCATGGGCTTCTCCTTCCCCTTCTACTGGTACGAGGTTGATCAGTTCTACATCCATTCCAACGGGGCCATCGGCTTTAGGGGTGGAAACTTCTGGACGCCCCACGATGTAAGCGTCCCCGACCCCGCCGACCCGAATGATCTCATAATAGGTCTGGGGGCGGATCTCAATCCGGAATGTACCGGTGGTCAGATATACTACTGGACCAACGGAACGGACTCGCTGGTCATAACCTTTGAGAATGTGGCCACATGGTGGTACGGGACCAACTGCAGCGGCTCCCACACCTTCCAGATCATCCTGACGGCCGACGGCAACATAACCATAAACTACGGCCCGCAGGACGGCACGTACGACTACGGCATCGGCTCCGTGGCCATATCGGTCGGTATGGAGTCTGTACTGGGGAATCCCGGAATGAGCATATACGAGGATGGAACCCCCTCCACCCGTGAGCCTCGCGACAGCTTCGCCATACGTATATACAGGCCCGATTCGTCCGACTTCAGGATAGCCGACGCTCAGGCCGGCGCCATCTTCCCCGACAGGAGCACGGGGGTTGAGAACGCCGGTATCTTCATCGCCAAGGATAGGGAGACCAACTTCTACCCCATAGCGAGGGTGATGAACGTGGGTACGGATACCCTCTACAACACGCAGGCCGTACTGACCATCCGCCAGAGGTACAACGGCATAGCCTACTACAGCGATACCCTGACCATAGCGGAGATACCGCCCTCCTCCTACGCCTCCGTCGCCTTCTCCAACATAGACTTCTCCACCTTCCCGGAGGATTATTACACCGCCTATCTCACGGTAAGCAACCCCAGCGACCTCAACCGTGCCAACGACACCTCCAAGCTGGAGATTCAGATGATAGATTGGACGGCTACCGACACCTTGACGTGGGCGGACCTCGCCACCGTGGCCGCCCTGCCTCTCAGCTCCCGCTGGTTCGGCGTGGGAGGCGGATGGATGGTCAGGTTTGACCCCTACTACTATCCCTATCGCATAGACACGGCCGTCGTTATTATGGCCGGATGCTCCTCCACGGAGCACGGTTGCGGCCCCATAACGGCCCCCGTCTATCTCTTCGCCGAGGGTAGCACCCCCGGCAGCGTCGGAGATACCCTCGCGGCCTGGTCGGTCACCGTGAATCCCGACACCGCCTACCTGATTCCTCTTCCCGTCGGTATGGTCGTCAATCAGCCCGTCCTTCTGGCCTTCATCCAGACGGATAGCCTCGGCCCCTCCGTGATAATTGACACCACCGCTCCCTTCTCCCGCCAGTCCTACGAATCCACCAACGGTTTGACTTGGGCCCCCTACAGGGAGAACAACTCCTCCGACTTCGCCTTCTACATCATCGGTCAGAGCCTGAACAACACCTCGGTATCCGAGAGGACCGTCTCCGGAGACTATTACATCTCCGAGGACGGTATAATCACCTTGGGTAAAGCGGAGAACGTATCCGTCTATGACCGTCTCGGCAGGAGACTCTTCGCCGGTAAGGTGGATAGGGTGGTCCTGACCTCCTATCCGAAGGGTGTGTATTTCGTCAAGATAGGGCGGAGGGTGATAAAGGTCATACGGCGGTGAGACGAGCCGCTCTTTTGATGCTCCTTTTGGGGGTGGGGTGCGAGGATTACGCCCCGCCCCCCTCCGTCCCTCCACTCTACGTGAGCGCCCAGCTGGTCGTAGGCGACAGCATCCAGTACATATTCGTTGATAGGCCCCGCTCGCCCGAGGAGCCGCGCGGTGAGGGTTTCAACGATGCGATGGTGGTCGTGAGCGACGGGGATTCAACCTACACATACACGCCCATATACACGTCCATACGGGTTATGGCCTTCGGCGACACCTCCACGAAGGAGGATAGCGTCTGGTTGTACGTGGCCCACTTCTCCCCCCGCCCCAAAACCACCTACAGCTTAACCGTCATCAGAGGTGGGGACACCGCCACCGGCACGACCACGACTCCCGACGTTTTCCCCCTGCTCCTCCTCAGGTTCAACTTTGAGGATTCAAGCGTGTCGCCCGTGGATACCGTGAGGTTGCCGCAGGACAGTACGGTTCTGGCCGTTTGGAGGCCCGTGGAGGGTGCCGCGTACTATTACGCCTTCGTGTATAACTACGACAAGCGGGACAGTTTGACCCTCTTCCGCCCGCCGAGGTACCTGTTCGTGGCAGTTCCGGACACGGCCCTGTTTCCCGGAGCTCCGGATAGCCTGAGGGTTTTTCCACCCTTCGCATACTACGAGGCTCCGGCCTTCGCGTGGGGGGACGGCAACCACGCCGTGAAGGTCTGGGCGCTCAACGAGGATAGATACCGCTGGGGGATTCTGGATGAGGGGAATTTGAACAACGCTGCCGGCTTCTTCGCCGCGGTGTCCCAGTCCGTCGTCATCACTCCGGTTAAATTCACATCACCCTGACCTTGAGCTCCGAGGCCTCCAACGCTTCAAGGAGTTCCTTCGCCCTACCCTCGCGGGTCGTGTCCTTCAGGAGCACCTGGTCTATCCTCATACTCCGCAGAAGCTCCCGCAAGGGGGGGAGTTCATCGTCGTAATTCACGGTCTCCACCACGTGGATGAGGGCCACGAGTCGTCCCGTGAATGCGGAGGAGAATTTCAAGAGTCCGTCAATCACACGGTGAAATTTCAGGAGTGGATGGGGACGGAGTACCCTGCGCCAAGTTTCCTCGGTCGCGGCATCAAGTGTAAGTATGACCGTATCAAATGCGCCCAAATCTTCCCGCACGTCCTCCCGCCAGAGCATTCCCCCGGAGGTTAGGACGGTCAAGTTGAATCCCGCCGACTTGAGGATGGAGGCGGTTCTGCCGAGGTTGGCATCCAGCGCGGGGTCTCCCTTGGAGTGGAATAGGACTCTCCGAATCTCTCGGCCCTCGGCCTTCAGCGCGTAGAAGCGGAGATTCACCTGCGAGTATATGCGTTTGGGACTGTGGAATACCTGACGTCCTATTGAGAGGGTTCCTATGCGGCGGTATATGGGGGCGTAGGGATAGGCCCCGGTGGGGACGTTATCAACGGGTATGTACTCGTCCAAATTCAAGGCGAGGTTTCAATTTTATGCTGGGATACTCCCCTATAATAATGCCCTATGCGTAGTAAAAGCCCCGTGAAAGCGTACCTAAAGGCTTTAGAGGAGACCTATAGGAGTGGTTCGGCTCGTGAGGAGAGCTTCTACCCTCATCTCAAGAGTTTAATTGAGGAGTTATCGGGCGGGAAGGTGGAGGTTATCCAAGCTCCGAGCAAGGAGGAGTTCGGTTTTCCGGACTTCAAGGTAATACGCTCAAGCGGTGGAGCGATAGTCGGATACATAGAGGCTAAGAGACCGGGGGCAAATTTGGATGCTGCAGAAACTTCCGAGCAGCTTAAAAGGTACTTCAACTTCGTTCCCAACCTGATTCTTACCGACTTTGTGGAGTTCCGTCTGTACAGGAATGGCAAGCTTAGGGACAAGGTATCTTTGGCCATAAACAACCTTCCGACTATTGGGAAACTCACCCCTAAGCCCTCTGCGGAGAAGGAATTGAATCGCCTTCTGAACCTCTTCCTCTCCTTCTCCATGCCCGCGATAAAGTCCATGGATAAACTGGCCGATGAGCTGGCCCGGAGGGCGAGGGTGCTCAAGGAGGCAATAGCCCGCAACGTTGAGAGTCGCGCCATCACGGATATATACGAAACTATAAAAAACGACCTTATACCCGACCTAAGCCCCGGGCAGTTCGCCGACATACTGGCCCAAACCCTCACCTACAGCCTGCTTATCGGCAAGCTCAACGCCAAAAGGAGGATCACGCTGGATAACGTTGGCAACTTCATACCTCAAAAGCTCAAGTTAATACGCTCTATTGTTGCCCTATTCGTCAGCTCCCGCATGGTTGAGGGCGTCCCGGATGAGATACGTTGGGCCTTGGACGATATTGTGAATGTGGTCAATGCGTACGCCGGAGGGATAAATTATCGGGATGTGGCTACCTACTTCTACGAGCCTTTCCTAAAGCGGTACGACCCCGAGCTTAAGGAAATCCGAGGAGTCTATTACACTCCACGTGAGGTTATATCTTTTATCAACCGTGGCGTGGATACGGCCCTTGAGGACTTAGGCTACGAGAATGGATTGGCGAACGAGAGCGTTAAACTCCTTGATCCGTGCTTCGGTACGGGGGCCTTCATATCGGATGCCGTGGATAGGACGTTGGAAAAGCACGTCTCTTTATGGGGGAATGCGGACACTCGTAGATTCATAGACGAACACGTTCTGGAGAATTTCTACGGCTTTGAAATTCTGATAGCCCCCTACGTTATAGGCCACCTAACCTTGGATGCTATGCTTAAGGAATTGGGCTATAGGGGGGATAAAGCGTTTAGACTGTACCTGACCAACACTTTGGAAAGACCCGGCTCCGTCCATCACCAAAGTAAAAATCTTCTTGAGCAGGTTTTAACGGACGAGAAAGCTAAGGCAGATGCAGTTAAGGACAAGGAGCCTATAATAGCCATAGTGGGCAATCCGCCGTACAATAAAATTTCGGCCAACAAAAACAAATGGATAGTTAATCTTCTTAAGAAAACCGTTGATGTGGGCGGTGAGGAAATCCAAAGCTATTACGAGATTGATGGGAAACCTCTGAAAGAACGCAAAGTGAATCTACAAGACGACTACGTCAAGTTCATACGGTTCGCCCAGTGGAAGATAGCCAAAACCGGCAAGGGAATCGTGGGCTATATAACCAACCACGCTTATCTGGACAACCCCACCTTTCGGGGTATGCGTCAAAGCCTTTTGAAGACTTTTGACAGGATATACATCCTGAACCTACACGGGAACAAACGTAAGAGAGAAGACGACGAGAATGTTTTTGACATCCAACAGGGCGTAGCCATAGGCATCTTCATTAAAGAAAAACGCAAGAATGATAATAAACTTGCCAAGGTCTTCTACTTCTCCACGCTTGAGGCGGGTTTAAAGACACGAGAGGAGAAGTTGAAATTCCTCTCTGAGAACACCCTCGCAAGCGTAGATTGGAAGGAGTTAAACCCAGAGTCTCCCTCTTACTTCTTCGTTCCCACGACCATAACGAAGGAGTTGAGGGAGGAGTACGAGAGGGGATGGAAGGTGACTAACATCTTCGTAGAAAAGACATCTGGCGTAGCTACTTCACGAGATAGATTCGTGATAGATTTTGATAAGCATGCCCTCGTTGAGAAGATAAAGACCTTCGTAAGCGACGAGTATACAGACAAAGAGGTACAAAAGGTCCTAAACCTAAAGGAAAACTATCGGTGGCGAGTGAAAGAGGCACGTCAAAAGCTTCGCGAAGACTTAGCTACCCACGATCTCCACGAGTATATTATTCCCATCCTATACCGGCCCTTTGATGTGCGTTGGATATTCTACCATCCTGCTGTTGTATGGAGACCAAGAATCGAGGTTATGATCCATATGCTACGTGGTGAGAATGTAGGGTTGGCGATTGGGAGACAGTGGGAGGTTGTTGGTTCAGAGCAATATGATGTAGCTTTTGTAAGTAAGATACCGACAGATTTCAATTTATTCCGTAGAGGGGGAAACAAATTTTCCCCCCTTTACCTCTACCTTCCTAATCCCAGAAAGCCAGATCCTCACAACTATATCCGGGTCCCCAACTTCACACAGGAGTTCCAGAAATTCCTCAAAGAGCGGTACGGGGATAAGGTCTCCCCCGAAGACGTCCTTCACTACATCTATGCCATACTTTACCATCCGGAGTACCGCACCCGCTACGCCGAGTTTCTCAAGTACGACTTCC
>JAADDJ010000010.1 GCA_013153965.1 Thermotogae bacterium | reverse complement strand
GTATTCTGAAGGCCCTGCAGGTTGAGAGGAGTTTTAAGCCGGATATCGTGCATGTGCATTGGCCAATACCCAACGTCCTCTGGGCGTTGCCGTTCGGAGGGAAAAAAGTCCTCACGTTTCACAATACCGAGCTCTCCCTTATGAAGAAGTTGGGGAAACTGGGGAGAGTGTTCGTGCCACTTTTGAAGAAGGCGGATTTTTTTACTTTCAACTCCACCTTCACTCGCGATAGATTTCTGCAAATTGTGGGGGATTTGGGAAAGCCTTACCGCATAGTTCCCCTACCCGTGGGATGGACGCCGGAAGTCAGAGATACCGTTAAGGAGAGGGGGAGGGTTCTATTCGTGGGGCGGTTGGTGTATTGGAAAGGGGGGGACATTCTCCTAAGGGCCGCCAAAATATTGAAGGAGAAGGGAATAGACCTTAAGGTCGTATTCGTGGGAGATGGCCCGGAGCGGGAGAGGTGGATGAGGCTGGCCGAAGATTTGAACGTAAATGCGGAATTCAAGGGGTGGCTGAGCGGTAGAGAACTCTCCGAGGAGTACGCGAAGGCTTGGCTCTTGGTCCTTCCCTCAAGGTCGGATCCGAAGGTATGGACGGAGAGTCTCGGGTTGGTGTTGGTTGAGGCTATGATGCACGGAACTCCCGTGATAGCGAGCCGGGTGGGAGGACCTTTGGATCTTATAGAGGAGGGCAAGAATGGCCTCTTCTTTGAGGTTGAGGATTATGAGGATCTGGCGCTGCAGATGGAAAAGATTTTGACCGACGAGCGGCTGCAACGGAGGATGGGCGAGTACGGCTCGGCATTTTCACGACACTTTACACCCGAGGCCATAGCGCGGAAGTTCAAGGGCATATACGTTGAGGTCCTATAGAACGAGGGATCACCCGCCTACCAGCACTTTCCTATATCCTCTACCGTCCGCATTTTCCCATACGATGATATACACGTCGCCATCGCAATCCATATCGCCTATGTTTATCCGGGAGAATGGGTTGGCACCTGTGGGGAAATCCTCCACCAGAAGCTCTTCCGTCCATAGTGTTATATCTTTACCGGCCGCCGCTATATCGGCATCTCCGTCGTTTTACGAGTGTTCTCCACTATACGGCGATGAGAAGCCAACTATGGGGTCATAGAAGAAAACCCTGATGCCCACAGGTATCTTATAGTTGCTGCAGGCCATATCTATCCACGAATCCGAGTTGTCGGCCGAATATACCCAAGGGAAGGAGGAGCGAAGTATATAGACATTCCTGCCGCGCTCCTGCTGGGCTATGGCGAAATCCACAAAACCATATTAGACATCGTGTAAATATGGCACTTGCAGAAATCCACGGGTCCGCTGGATATGAGGGTGCATCCGGAAGGGCAAGACTGGGCGCTCAGAACGCCCACGACCCCCAAAGATACCCAAGCGCTCAGAATTGGGATGAGATTGCCAATTCTTCTTAAAAGGGGAAAATTTGCAAGATGGTCATCTCCACCAGTTGAGGAAACTCTTCACGAGCTCATCGGGGAGGGTTTTGACCTTGCGGGCGTTGAGGAAAACCCACAGTATAAGAAGGGCGGCGGAGAGCCCGAGGAATCCGTGCCACATCAACCAACCCAACACCAAAGAGATGTAAGCCCCCTGATACAGGATATCGTACTCCGAATTTCCCCTTCCGAAGTTCAGCATGTACCACTTCCAGCCCATACCGAAGGCGAAACTTCCCATCCCGAGGGCCATGAGGGGTATGTGGGAGGAGCGCTCATAGTACCAAGCGTGGTAAAGCCCCCAGGAGAACCACAGAACAGCCAGAGCCACGGGGTAGTTGAAGATGAAGCGACGCATCTGCCAGAGAAAGAGGGGAAGGGCCGAACCGAGGAGGATCACGGCAACCCGCAGGAGGGTATATTGGGCCGAGAATCCCCAGAAGTTGAAGATGAGGGCGCTCTGCAGAAGGGCGAATATGACGGCGGCCAAGGCGAGGGAGATATCCTCATACACCCTTCGGGAGAATCTCGGGAGCATGAAGTACATGCATCCCAAGAAGGTATTCATCTGGAAGCCTAAGAATACCATATGGAGAAAGGGTTTCCCCGAAACGAGGGCGGAGAGCGTTCCCCAGACGGCCCCGGCCATCATGAAGGAGGCGGCGACCACGTCGTAGCGGCGTTTGACGGTGCGCAGGCGGTAGGTGATGAGAGGGAAAAACTGGAAGGTTAAGAAGAGAAGAAAACCCAACTTGTAAATGGGCAGGATATCTCCCAAATCTCCGTGGCGAGCGAACAGGTAGATCAGACTTCCGGTGAGGGTGAGCCAAGCGACGTCGGCGGCGATCTTATAGATGCCGCCGCGATTTCTCGGGAACGTTATGCTTCCGTACTGAACCGACATCACGTAGTGATTTACGAAGCCGAGGAGGAAGAGGACGTACCTCTCGCTCAATTCCCTCGCGAAGGGGGTCAAAGCCAAAAACAGGAGCGAGGATACGGAAAACAGCCGGGCCCACCACATCGTCATGAAATAGGGGAGGCGGGGAGCCCGGCTCAATTTCGGATTTACTTTAAGACCTCGGGAGGTATCTCAACCCTGACCACGCCCCGGAAATCCCCCTCCTTGTATCCCGTCGCCCTGTCCTCGGGGTACCTTCTCTTTATCGCCTCATACACCTCGGGCTTTATATCCTTACCGGGCGTCCCGTGGCAGGTTAGACAGAGCTTGAGAACCTTCAGAGGGAAGTAGTAGCGATAGACCAGCCTGTCGCCCACCTTCACCTTCTGGACGTAGTACTTCGGAGGATTCTTGCCCTCCTTGAAGAATCTCTCAAAGTAGCGGAGGGCCTCCTCCTCGTACTTGTCGGGCTTATTCTTCGGGTTGCGGTACTTGAAGGTCGTGCGCTTTATACGGACACCGAAGGCCTCGGATATACTGTCGGTCAGAGGGTAGGCCCTCTTTGAGCAGTACTCAATCGTAGCGACGGGGCCCTTCTCCTCAAGGGAGGTTGTCACCTCTCCGAGGAGTTTCTGAAGCAGGGCCATGGTAGCCCTGTGGCCCAAATTCACCACCTTCTTTTCAACCTCCGGAGCAATCTCCTCCTTCCCTCCCGCCGTAAGCAGGAGGGCGGCTCCTCCCACGAAAATCCCCAAAGATACGACCGCATAGAGCCTTCTCATAGGTCGCAATTCTAAACCGGAATCCGTTCCCTCCGTAGAATTCCCCCCCATGAAGTACGACGTAGCGGTGATAGGCTCCGGTCCGGGAGGATACGTGGCGGCGATCCGCGCCGGCCAGCTGGGTCTGAAGACACTCGTTATAGAGAGGGAGCGGATAGGAGGCGTGTGCCTGAACGTAGGATGCATACCCACCAAAGCCCTCCTTCATGCCGCGATGCTGCTCGGAGAGATGGATGAGGCGAAGAGGATGGGATTGAGGGCGAACGTCTCCGTGGATATATCGGCCCTCAACCGTTGGAAGGAGAGCGTGGTTAGGAGGCTGGTGAAGGGGATAGAGTTCCTCTTCAAGAGGAACGGCGTGGAGGTGTTGAGGGGTGAGGGTACCCTCGTCGCTCCGGGAAAGGTGCGGGTAGTGAGCGATGGGGAAACCGTGGAGGTGGAGGCCAAGAACGTCATACTGGCGATGGGGGCCCGCCCCAAGTACCTACCCAACCTTCGCAGGGACGGCCACCGCATATGGGACAGCAACGATGCCGTATCCCTACCGGAGGTCCCCGAGAGTCTTCTGGTCGTGGGGGCGGGTGCCGTGGGATTGGAGTTCGCTTTCATATACAGGAGGCTCGGAGTGAAGAGGGTGGTCGTCGTTGATGTGATGGAGCAGGTACTACCGGGCACGGACTCCGAGATGGCCCGCATATACGAGAGGATACTGCGACGGATGGGCGTAGATGTGCGTCTAAAGACCACCGTCAAGGAGGTATCCGACGACGGTCGGGTGGTTCTCTCGTCCGAGGGAGAAGAGACGGTTGAGGAATACGAGAAGGTGCTGCTCGCCATAGGGAGGGTGCCCAACTCGGAGGGTCTTAGGGAAGTCGGGATAGAGCTGGACCGCAGGGGATTTGTGATAACGGATGATAGGATGCGCACAAATCTACCCGGAGTTTTCGCCGTTGGGGATCTGGCGGGGCCACCCATGCTGGCCCACAAGGCCCACAGGGAGGGAATCCTCGCGGCCGAAGTTTCGGCCGGCATGGACGTGAGGCGTAATTGGAGGTACATTCCCGCCGTCGTATATACCTATCCCGAGTTCGCCACCGTGGGCCTCACGGAGGAGAGAGCCCGTGAGGAGGGGTACGACCTCATCGTCGGCAAGTTTCCCCTGACGGCTCTCGGGAAGGCCCATACCCTCGGTGGAGTGGATGGTATGGTAAAGGTGGTGGCGGAGAGGGAGAGTGGGAAACTCCTGGGCGTCCATATGGTCGCGCCCGAGGCCTCCTCGCTCATCTCGGAGGCCACCTTGGCCCTTGAGAGTGGGCTTACGCTTGAGGAAGTTGAGAGGGTGATACATCCCCACCCCACCGTGTCCGAAGCCCTGATGGAAGCCGCCGCCAACGCCCTGAAGAGAGCCATACACATAGTAAATTGAAACGCAGACTGATACCCTTCCTCCCCCTTCTGCTTGGAGGGGCGCTCTTTTTGATAGGTAGGGATGAGAGCGGGAGGGATGTGGGCGTCGTGGCCATCCAGTTCATGCTCCTCATCCTCTTCGCCGTCCTCACGATATCTTGGGTCAGGAGATTGGTCAAGCACCCATTCGTCCCCTTCGCCCTGCGGGTCGTGGGTATAACCACCACCCTTTTAGGTCTATACACCTACTGGAAGCTCCGGGATCCGATGCTGGCCTTCCCCTTCTTCCTCATGGCCGCTTGGGCCCTCTACCGGGCCGGGTAGAGCCCCAAAAGCTTCAAACCCCTGACGAGATTGGGCGGAGGCTCCGCGCCACGCAGTATATAATCCTCCAAGGTCCTATCGTGAAGGGAGACCACGTCAAGGATGGCCTTAAGGTCTTCATCACTCAAGGATTCGGCCTCTAAATTTTCAAGCGCCCTACCCAGAAGCTCCTCCATTTGCGACGATGCCCGGTGGAAGACCAAAAACCTTATTCGCTTTAGGAGAATCTCTCTCGGAGTCATCTCACCAGATAGAACGCCTTTAGCCCCCTGCGGGCGAGGATCTCGGCCGCCCGCTTGGCTATCCCTCCCTTGGGGCAGGAGGAGAGCGTTATATAGTAGTCGTAGCCATCTGGAGGGCGATACCCCGCGATGATATCCGTCAGAGGTAGGTTGTAGGTGGTTCCCATCGGAGCCCTCTTGACGAACGATGGGGAGCGCACGTCTATGAGCAGGACCTTGCCCTTCAGACTCTTAAGACTGTCTTCGGTTATGGGCCGGGCTACCCACGAAGCGTAAAGTACCCATACCATGCCGCGAAGGCCCCGTAGGCGAATAGAAGGACCCCAAGGAGCGTCAGTAGAACCCCGATGGCCTTACGGTAAGGCTTTAGGGCATTGACCTCGGTAAGGATTCCGAAGAGTCCGTAGAAGCCATGGTAGAGGCCGAAACCGGCGAAGAGGGTATATATCACGGTCATCATAAGGTCCTTAGAGCGGGCGAGGACGCTCTGCCAGCTTAGTGGGTTGGATGGATCGCTCAACGGGGCGACGGCCCCGGCGGAGAAGTGCATCAGGGAGATATGGGCGAAGAGGAGGAAGAAGAGGACGAAACCCGCGAAGAAGTGAAGGGCCCAAAGCTTGCCACCTTTCATAGAAACGATTCTACGGGTGAAGGGGAGCGCCCTACTCCTCCTTACGCAACCCCTTCGCCTGAAGGCGCTCTATCCTCTCAAAGAGGCTGTCGGATACGCCGAGGAACTCCTTGCTCAGGGCCCTGTAGCCGCTGACCCTAACCGCGACGCCTCCGGCTATCATCCGTATGAAGTAGGTGACTATCTGCTCGGCCTCGTCGGGAGGGAAGGAGCGGATGGCCCTCTTGGCCAGCTCTTCCAGAAGGACGGTCCCAGCCACGGTTATCTTTTCGGGGGTTATTCCGTGGGAGGCGGTCTTCTGGCTCTCTTTGTAGAGCTTCTCCCACAGGTCGGCCGTCTGCCCCATCACCATCGCCTTGACGAATTTGGGGAGAGCCTCCTTCACGTACTCATCGGTGCCCTCAACCCTCCGTGCTATGGCCTCCATCAGCTCGGGAAACCAACCCATTATGGTCTCCCGGTGCTTCACGAGGGCCGGAGGCAGAGGCTCATCTATGTGGAGGGAGTTTTTAAGAAGCTCCATTATCCTCTCCAATCTCATGGCGCAGCACCTCCCTGTACCTGCGACATATATCCTTAACGACCACATGGACCAGACCGATGTTCGTCTCCTTGCTGGTCAGTATCGTCAGGAACAGGTCCTGCGCGGTGTGGTATATGAACATCTTCCCGTAGGTCGTCGTCAGCTCAAGGCTCTCAAACTCCCCCACCTCGGCCAGATTGGCCGCTCGGTTGGACACGGAGTACAACATGGCGGAGAGGGCCGCCAACCGCTCAACGATGTCCGGGTTGAAGCGGCTCTCAAATACCACCGGCAGTCCATCCGTCGTGGCGAACAGGACGGCCTCGGCGTCGTCTATCTCATCCATTATCTTCTCAACGATGCGCTGCAGCTCCATTCTCATCGCATTAATATTCTACACCCGATTGGGGGGCTTTTGCTACTAAGGGCATCGGGTTTAAAATAGCGGGGTGTGCGGGATAGTAGGATACGTCGGACGCAAGGACGCGGAGTCCGTTCTCACGGTGGGGCTGCAGAAGCTGGAGTATAGGGGATACGACTCGGCCGGCATAGCCCTGCTGGTGAAGAATAACATCATAGTGCGCAAGAGAGCCGGCAAGATACACGAGCTCATAAACAGCCTCGCGGAGAGCCCTCTCCCCAAATCAACCATAGGCATAGCTCACACCCGCTGGGCCACCCACGGAGGCGTCTGCGATACGAACGCCCACCCTCACCTCTCGCAGAGGGGCATATTCGCCGTGGTGCATAACGGGATAATAGACAACTACTCCTACCTTAGGGAGATGTTGAGGCAGCAGGGCTATTCCTTCAGCTCCGAGACGGACACGGAGGTCATAGCAAACCTTCTGGAGTACAACTATCTACGGGAGGGGGAGCTGATAGAGGCGCTGGTCAAGACCGTGAAGCAACTTGAAGGCTCCTTCGCTCTGGCCATACTATTCAGGGATGATCCGGACTTGATAATCGGCGTGCGGAAGGATAGCCCCCTGGTCGTGGGGTTAGGAGAGGAGGAGAACATCCTCGCCTCCGACCCCGTCGCCATCCTCCCCCACACCAAGAGGGTGGTCTATCTTGATGACGGTGAGATAGCCTTCGTCAGACAGAACTCCGTTGAATTCTACGATTTCCAAGGGAAACCGATAGAGAAGGAGGCGAAGATTCTGGACTACACGGAGGAGGATGCGGAGAAGGGGCCGTACCCCCACTTCATGCTCAAGGAGATATACGAGCAACCAAAGGTCCTCTCCACGAACATAGAGAGGTACGTGCGCTCCCTCAAACCCGTGCTCCTGCGGGACCTGAACCTGCGAAAGCTCCTGCTGAATAAGACCCGCATAATAATTGAGGCGGCCGGAACCTCCTACCACGCCGGCCTCGTGGGGAAATATCTGCTGGAGACCTACGCGGAGATACCGACGGAGGTTGAGTACTCCTCCGAATTCTCCTATCGGAAGTTGGCTACGGATTCAAGGACGTTGGTCGTGGCCATAAGCCAGTCGGGTGAGACGGCGGATACCATAGACGGCCTACGGTACGCGAAGAAGCATGGACTGGAGGTTCTGGCCATAGTCAATAGGCCCGAGAGTACCATAGCGAGGGAGAGCGATTACGTCATATATACCAACGCGGGGATAGAGGTGGGAGTGGCCTCCACCAAAGCCTACGTGGCGCAGGTGCAGGTTCTGACGTTGCTCGCCTTGGAGCTGGCCCACGTGAAGGGGTTCCTGACGGAGGATGAGCTTGAGGGGATGATGAGGCACATGGAGGCGCTCCCCAAGAAGGTGGAGAGGGTTCTGGCGCTGGATGCCCACATAGGGCACATAGCCGAGCGCATATACAAGACGACGAACGTCATGTTCCTCGGTAGAGGGATAAACTATCCCACGGCTCTTGAGGGGGCGTTGAAGCTCAAGGAGGTCAGCTACATACACGCCATAGGCTACGCGGCGGGCGAGATGAAGCACGGGCCGCTGGCCTTAGTTGATAACGCCCTACCGGTTGTGGTCATAAATCCGAGGTCCTCCGCCTACGAGCTGACCGTAAGCTCAACCCACGAGGTCGTATCCCGTGGGGGTAAGGTGATAAGCGTCATTACCGAGGGGGATAGGAGGATGGCCGAGCTCTCCACCCACACCATCTACGTCCCCGAAGTTCCCGAATTCCTAACCCCCATAATCACCATAGTCCCGCTGCAACTCTTGGCATATTACGCCGCCGTCTTGAGGGGCGTTGACCCCGACAAGCCACGCAACTTGGCCAAATCGGTTACGGTCAGATAGTGGAAGACATAAGGGAGGTCGTAAGATTCCTCACCGGGATCACCGGCGAGGGGGCGGTGTATGAGGATAGGAAAGTCTCGGTGGGACTTTTTGACCTGTTTCCCACGGAGGATGGGGTGGTGATCCGGAGTGCCCTATTCCCGGGCGTACTTCCCCACATCCTGTTCATGAGAAGGGGGAGGGAGGCCGTTTGGATCTTGCGATTCTACTCTCCCGATGGGGCGGCCGTCCCCCACAAACCCATCCTGAAGGAGATGGGGGACGATTGGCTACGTACCACATTCTCATCGCTCCTCGGCTCCGGCTACATCGTACGTTTCTCCGATGAGGGCGAGCGCGTCGGTGATGTGGATACCCTCATAGGACGGATAAAGCACCCGGCCCTTGAGCCGGATAGATTCGCCTATCTGGAGGTGATAGGGACCACGTCGGAGCCGGCGGATCTCGTGAGGGTGATGGTGGATATGCGTAAGGCCTACGCGAAGGTATATCCGAGGAGGGAAGGATTTTTGAGGCATCTGATCGCCGAGATGGATGCGGGTGGATACGAGCGACTTGAAGGGGAGTGGCAGGTGATGGACACCCGATGGGGAAAACTCCTGGCCGCCAGAGAGGTGGGCGGGGAGAGCTACGGGATATTCCTGCTGAAGCCCGATTACACCGGAAGACTCCCACGGTTCAGGACGGATAGACGGATGGCCAACGCTCCCTTCGTCTCGGGCACGGTGCCCGACTACGCCGGAGATTACGTCTTCTTGGGGTACGCCTCCGACATCGGACGTATAAGAAAGACGCTGGAATCGTTGGATGAGGGTACGGCGGTCATAACCGTACCCGACGACCTGTCGCCGGAGGAGGAGGAGGTTATGGACGTGCTTTACAGGTACGGGAGCGCCGTTCTCATGGGCCCCCCGGGGACGGGCAAGACCCACGTGGCACGCAGGGTGGCCGAGAGGATGGCCGGACGGGAGGGAAGGAATTGGATCCTTATCCAAGCTTCTCCCTCACTGCGGTACGAGGAGTTCGTTGAGGGACTTCGGCCGGTCAGAGGGGAGGGCGGTGTGGCCTTTGAGGTAGTTGAGGGGCCTTTCTTGAGGATGGTCCGGAAGGCCCAATCCAACCCGGAGGACAGGTTCGTCGTGATTCTGGATGAGATGAACCGGGGGAATCTCCCCGCCATCCTCGGGAATTTACTCTACGCTCTTGAGTATAGGGGGAAGCCCGTCCTGCTCCCTTACTCTGGATCCCCTCTTGTGCTCCCGGAGAACCTGTTCTTCATCGGGACCCTCAACGAGAGGGATGTTAGCACCCTGCAGATGGATCAGGCCATCCTTCGCAGGTTTCCCGTCATATTCTTTGAGCCGGATGAGGATGCCCTCGTGAGGTATCTTGAGGGGAAGGGATGGTCGCGAGATGAGATAGGATGGGCTGTGGCCATCTTCCGCCGCCTCAACGAGGTGCTGAAGGGGAGTGTGGGCCACGCGTATCTATTCGCCGACTCTCCGCAGGATCTCAGGATGAAACTCCGGTACTTCATCGCGCCCCTCCTGCGGCTGCGCCTCGGCAGGTCCTTGGAGGAGGTTCTGGAGGGCATCCTTTGAAACCCCGCTTCGTATTCCTATTCCTCCTCTGGGTCCTGACACTCTCCGGTATGGCCCTCTCCTTCTGGGTCGTAAATAAGCTGGAGCAGAATGCCAAGAGCAGCTCAAGGGCGCTGTCGGTTCTGGTTTCAACCCTCCTGATCAGCTCCCTCTCCGACAGAGAGATATACAACAAACTCCGCTCCGTTACGCGGGATATAGACTTCCCCATAGCCCTGCTGGACAACTCCGGGAAGGTTCGGGTGGTGAAGAACATATCCGAATCGGAGATAGGGCGGCTCCGCTTCAAGGAGGATATAACCTACCACGGTCGGAAGATGGGAGAGCTCCTGTACGACTATCCCCACTACACCCGTTGGCTGCGCTGGATAAACGTCTTCCTGTTTCTGGGGATCCTCACCATCTCCCTTCTCTTCTTCTACGCGGCCTACATGTCGGAGAGGTATGAATATTCTGAGTTCTGGGCGGGGTTCGCCAAGGGGTTGGCTCACCAGCTGGCCACGCCCATATCCTCCCTCCACGGGTGGTATGAGGTGGTCAAGGACAGGCTGCCACCGGAGGCCGTTGAGGGTATGAAACGGGACCTGAACAGACTGACGTCCATACTTCGCCGATTCTCCAAGCTCGGAGGTGAGCCCCAGCTCGTTGAGACTAACCTGCGGGAGGTGGTGATGGATGTTCTGGAGGAGATGCGGAGGAAGTACAAAAATCTGGAGATCCTATGCGAATGCGAAGATGTGAAGGTTCTGGGGGATCCGGAGCTCATAGGGTGGGCCATAGAGAACTTCGTCAAGAACTCGGCCGAGGCGGGTGCCACCAAGGTCGTGGTGAGGTTCAAGGTTAAGGGACGGAAGGTCTGCGTGGAGGTTGAGGACAACGGAAAAGGGTTTGATAGGGAAGGCTTCAAGAAGGCATTCAAGCGTTCCTTCTCAACCAAGCAGAGGGGATGGGGTGTAGGCCTAACTTTGGTCAAGAAGATAGCGCAGATACACGGAGGTGAGGTTGGGGTTGGAGAGAGTGCCCCGTACTATCGCACGGTGGTCTTCATCTGCTTTAGAAAGGCTTGATTCCCCCTTAAAATAAGACGATGCCTCTGATAACCGTCCCAAAGGTTCTGAGGGAGAAACTGGGGGATGACGGTAGTGAGGCTCTCGTTGATGTGCTGCGGCAGATTCAGGAGGATACGAAGGCACAGTTGCTTGAGATATTGGAGGAGAGGTTCGCACGACGCCTGGCGGAGGAGATGGGGAAACTGAGGGTGGAGATGGCGGAGAGGATTGAAGGCTTACGTGCGGAGTTAAAAGGTGATATTGAGAGTTTACGTGCGGAGTTGAAGGGCGATGTTGAGAGTCTGCGAACGGAGATGGCGGAGAGGATTGAAGGCCTACGTACGGAGTTGAAGGGTGATATTGAGAGTTTGCGTGCGGAGTTGAAGGGTGATGTTGAGAGTCTGCGGACGGAGATGGCGGAAAGGATTGAGGGCCTACGTGTGGAGTTGAAGGGCGATGTTGAGAGCCTGCGAACGGAGATGGCGGAGAGGATTGAAGGCCTACGTGCGGAGTTGAAGGGTGATATTGAGAGTCTGCGGACGGAGATGGCGGAGAGGATTGAAGGCCTACGTACGGAGTTCAAGGGCGATGTTGAGAGCCTACGCTCAAATCTGTACGGGGAGATGGGAAGGTTGAGGGCCGACATAATCAGATGGATGTTCGTCTTCTGGGTGGGTCAGATGGTCGCCCTGGCCGGCTTGATGGTGGCTCTCTTTAGACTTTTCGGATAGACCTTCCCCCCTCCCTTTCGGGTCTATAATAGTCTCACCATGAAAGTACTGGAAGAGCGTCCCTTAAAGTGGAAGCTGGTAGAGACGAAGACGGGAGCCATCCTCCACCTGATAGAGGTGGATGAGAAGCACTTCTTCATAGAGCAGAATTACAAGAAGCCGAGCAAGTACGGTATAGCCTACAAGCAGCTGAAGGAGCGTTTCCCCCAGTTCTACATGTTCTGGGAGATCAAGAACAATCACTACACGGGCAAACTCCTCGCCGGCGTCTTCCTGACCAAGAGGGAGATTGACGACTTCATAACCTCCGTACTCCAGAGTGAGGAGTACAAGGACCACGAGGACGTGAGGGACGAGATACCCGAGTAGGAGGTGAGGAATCTACTCCCCGCTACCGAGGAGAACGTAAGGCGGGCTGCCGAGATTCTGCGAAGGGGAGGGTTGGTAGCCTTCCCCACGGAGACGGTTTATGGCCTTGGAGCCAACGCCCTTGATCCTCGGGCGGTAGCCCGGATATACGAGGTTAAGGGACGTCCCTCCTTTGATCCCCTCATAGTGCATGTGGCCTCGCGCGAGGACGTTCATCGTTTGGTTGAGAGCCTGCCTCCCGAGGCCGAAGCCCTCATGTCGGAGTTCTGGCCCGGACCCCTCACCCTGGTGCTCCCCAAGAGCGACGCGGTCCCTCCCATAACCACCGCGGGGCTTCCGACGGTCGCCGTTCGCATGCCCTCCCATCCAGTAGCCCTCAGACTCATATCCTTAGCCGGCGTACCCGTAGCCGCACCGAGCGCCAACCCCTTCGGATACGTCAGTCCCACCTCCGCCCGTCAGGTGGCCGAAACTTTGGGCGACAGGGTTGATGTGATACTGGACGCGGGAAGAACGTCCATAGGGGTGGAATCCACAATCGTGGCCCTTCGGGGTGATGACGCGTTTCTCCTTCGGCCCGGAGGTCTCCCCGCCGAGGAGGTGGAGCGGGTCTTGGGCCGTCCCCTGAAATTACCCTCTGAGTCCGACGTCATGGCCCCCGGGATGCTCAAACGCCACTACGCGCCGAGGACGAGGGTTATCATCGTCAATTCGTGGGAGGAGTACTATCGGCTCCGGGCGATGTATGGGAGGGTCCTACTCCTGCTTCCCCGACCTCTCCACGGCGTGGAGGGGGATGTTAGATTCCTCTCGGAGAGGGGGGATATGGGCGAGGTGGCAGCCAATCTATTCGGCGCACTCTACGAGGCGGACCGCGAGGGGTACGAGGTGATAGCCGTCATGCCCGTTCCCGAAGTGGGATTGGGTAGGGCCATAATGAATCGTCTCCGTAAGGCGAGCGCCCCGCGGTAAAATCACAACCTTGAGGTCCAAGGAGGCATTGGTTCTATCTCCCAACCGGTGGAACGGTGTGCTGGATGTGGGGATATTCAAGTTCGCCCGTTTTCTGATGGATATGGGGTACCGGGTTGAGCATGCCAATCTGGAGAATCCTCTAACCTATCTGCGGGGAGCCCCCGGAATAACCCACCGGATGATACGTCCCCTTCCGAACCGTTGGATGAGATGGCGATGGCTCTGGGATATGACCTACCGTCTCCAACCTTACGGGGGGTTGAGGCGAGAGTGGGACGTTCTAATGACGGATGCCAGTCCTCTCCTCTACTTCGCCAACAGGGTCAAGGCGAAGGTGAAGATATACCGCCTGAACGACCTACTCTCGGGCTTCGGCGTCCCTAAGGTCATCTTGGAGGAGGAGAGGAGATTCGTGGAGAGGAGCGACGTCATCCTCGTGGCCCACAGGAGCCTGCTTGAAGGTCTCCCGCATCGGAAGGCGGTCTATCTTCCCAACCCCATAGATCTGGAGCTCTTCCCAGCCGACGGGAATTTCCCCGAGCCGGAGGAGCTTAGAGGGATACCCCATCCGAGGGTCATATACGTGGGGGCCATATCCGAGTGGTTTGATTGGGATACGCTCATTTACGCGGCCCGGCGCCTCAACGGCGTATCCTTCGTCGTAGTCGGGCCTCCGCGCTCCGTCCCGGCCTCCCTGCCCGAGAACATCTTCCTGCTGGGGGGAAAACCCCACTCCCGGGTGCATCTGTACATGCGCCACAGCGACGCGGCCATAATTCCCTTCAAGCTCTCACCCCTGATAGAGGCCATGGATTTCCCCAACAAAGTCTTGGAGTACTTCGCCGTGGGTCTTCCCGTGGTATCCATCCGCTGGAGGAGTTTTGAGAGGAGTTTCCCACAGGTCCTCTTCTACGACGATCCCAACGGTGCCGTCCGTCGGATATCGGAGGCCTTGGATGCGGGCAAGGACCCATCCCTCCGAAGGCTCGTCGTCCCCTACGGTCGTGATGCGATATACGCCAAATTCAGGAGAATTTTGAGTGATGTAGAGGCGGGACGCACCTTACAGGATTAAAATACCCGTCATGAAGAACGTCTGGTTTTGGCTGTTGGTGTTCGTGGCGCTCCTTAGTGGAATTCTCCTGATACTTCGGATAGTCGTAAGAACGAACGTGATAACCTTGGGGAATGTCCTCTACGTCCCGATAGACGAGAATATTGACGACAAGAAGATTCCGGATCTAACCGATTGGGTGTATGAGAAACTTCGCAAGGATAAGAGGAATCGCATAAAGGCCGTCTTCGTCTATATAAACAGCCCGGGAGGGAGCGCGGCCTCAAGCGAAGCCATGTATCAGGTGCTGAAGCTCGCCCGGAGTAAGGGCAAAAAGGTGATAGCATACATACACTCCATAGGGGCGTCGGGGGGATACTACATCGCATCCGCCGCCGATAAGATAGTGGCCAACCCCGCGGCGCTCACGGGCTCCATAGGGGCCATAATCATCATCCCCGAGATCACCGAGCTGTCCAAGAAGGTGGGCGTCTCTTGGGATATTTACAAGTCGGGTAAGAATAAGGACCTGACCCAGCCCTTCAGAAAGCGCACGGAGGAGGATAGTCTCCTGCTCACGGAGTTGGCGAAGGAGATTTGGAAGGTCTTTCTAAATCGCGTGGCCGAGAGCCGCGGGAAGTCTCCCGAGGAGCTCATGCCCATAGCCGACGGCAGGATCCTGACGGCGGAGCAGGCCCTTAGGTGGGGACTGGTGGATACGTTGGGAACTAAGTACGATGCCCTTGAGATTCTCAAGAGGGAGGCGGGTGTGAAGAAGATCCGTTTCATCAAGCGCAAGGAGAAGAGGAACATCTGGAAGCAGCTTATGGAGGGCACCTCCGTAATCTCGGAGAAACTTGAGGATTGGATGATTCCGAGGGCGAACTTCTGAACCGGCCTTAGAATACGTACGGTGAGGCGGATCCTTATCTTGATTCTTCTGGTAATTTTGGGAGCAGTCGTGGGTGGGGGATTGGGTGTGGGAGCGGCCCTCTACTTCCTTCAGAGGCAAAGGCAGTTTGAGACGGTTGAGGAATCTCCCCCCGACACCGCGGCTATCCCAGAGTCCGCCCAACTTGCCAAGATGCTGATCTCACAGGAGGAAGCCTCCCCAACGCAGGGGAGCGAGGCTCCCAAACCCTCGGAGAGCGGAGGACGGGAGATTACGGCGAAGACGCGGGAAGACACGGCGAAGGTGGCGGAGGTTGGGGAGGGAGAGGAGAGCGTGGTACAGACCCAAGCACAGACGACTCCGCAGGAGAAAAGTGGAACGACACTTGAGCCAAACCTCACATCCCAGCAGGTGGCGGCACCCTCCACCCCCTCCACGGGGAGCCAGATTACCGTACCCACCATAGACCTCAGCTCCACCATAGACCTCACCACTCCAAACACCCGCTCCACCCCCAAGGTCCCGACGGTAAAACCCAACGTTGAGAGGAAGCCTCCCCCCTCCTTCAGCATAGACGCTCTAAGCGAAGACGAGATAAAGAAGGTCTATTTTCAGGAGGGCAACATCGCGAAGGCGGAGAGAATGCTCCGCAAGGAGCTCAAGCGGAATCCCAAGAGCACCTTGGCCAAGAAGTACCTTCACCTGATAAAGTTGGAGCGACAGGCCCTCGCCCTTGAGGCGCAGGGGGATCCCGAAGGGGCGAAGAGGATATGGCAGCAGATACTTCGCATAGCCCCGGACCATCCAAGGGCTAAGAAGAAGGTGCGTTAGCCCAAGCCTTCTGAAGCAGGCAAGCGGCGGACACCATCGCGGCGGTCTCAACGCGCAGTATTATCTTCCCCATTGAGAAGCCCACGAATCCGGCCTTCAGGATCATCTCCCTCTCGCGTGGAGTGAAGTCCCCCTCGGGTCCTATGAGGATTACGTTGCGAGGGCGCGGCTCCAACCTCACCAGGGGAGTTTCGCTCCCTATCAATCCGGCGAATTTCCCCTCGTAATCGCCGAAAGCCTCAAGGACATCCGGAAGGCTCATGGGCGGAAGGACCTCCGGTATGTCCGTCCTGCGGGACTGCTTCACGGCCGAAAGCACGATCCTTCCCCATCTATCCTTCCGCTTCTTCGGGCGACGCACCGTCCTCTCGCACAGCATGGGCACTATGGCCGAGACCCCTATCTCAACCAGCCTTGATATGAGCTCGTCCAGCCGGCCCCCCTTCGGTGGAGATACGGCCACGGTGATATGGACCGGCGGAAGCATCGGTGGAAGCTCCCGATTGAGTCGCACCACCGCCCTACCCTCCCGGGGGGAGATTTCCGCTATCTCGCCCACGAACTCCCTGCGACCGTCAAACACCCCGACCCTATCGCCCACCCGCTTTCTCATGACTTTGAAGAGGTGGTGAAACTCCTCCCCCGAAATCTCAGCAACTCCTGCGTCTATGCGACCGAAGAATCGGTCCATGATTCGGGATTTTAAGGATGGCCCGCCTCCAACCCCCGTAGAATCGGAAAGGTGATCAACCGGGGTAAGGTGATAGAGCGCTACAGGATAATACTCCTGCATCGTAGGGGAATGTCGGTCGGAGAGATAGCCGAAGCGACGGGCAGGAGCCTCGGGGCCGTCTCCCGCATCCTGCGGCGGCCCACCCCATTCCCGGAGGGGTATCTGAAGGTTCGGGAGTACATTCGTAGGAATCCCTTCGCCACGGGCAAGGAGTGCGCCGAGGCCTGCGGATTGAGCCGGGGATACGTGTCCCAGATATTGGGGATGATGTTTCACGAGGGGGAGCCGGAGGAGGTGCATGAGGGGTACCGGATAGTACGGGGCCTGATAAGGGAGGGGGACTACCGTTCCGCCGTGGCCCTTCTGGAGATATTGCCCCTCTCGGATGAGGCTTTGGGTGTGATAGACTCCCTACCCACCGAGATGATAACGCCGATGCTGCGCATATACGACCTCGGAAGTCGCACCTACGACCCGTCATACCGTCATCGTCTGGACGCCATGTACGGGGATGTGATGAAATCCGCCCTCTCGCAGGGGGATCTGCTGGCGTACTATCACGCTGCGCAGATGTACATACGCTTTCTGATGCTCAACGCCCGATGGCGTGAGGCTCGCTCCCTTCTGAACTCCCTACGAGGCAAGTATTTGGACCTCCCCACGCCGCTATTTCTAAAGTATTCGGCCCTCGCCGGGATGCTGGCCCTGATCTTCGGGGAGCCCGATGATCTAAAGGGAATCCTCGTCCGATTGCGCCACAAAGCCGAGAGCATGAGACGGTACAGGGGTCTTCGCAAGAGGGTCATTCTGGAGCTCCTCATGGCCCAGGGGCGATACTCGGAGGCTTCAAAGTACTCCCTCTCCGACCTCAGGGGCGATGGGGCGAGCCTATTCTCCATGCTCCTGAAACTTCACACCGGAGCCTTCCGGGAGGTCTTGCGGATGGAGGTGGGAATGCTCGGCTCTCCCATGGGCCGACTCTTCACTGCCATATACAGGGGGGCGGCCCGGATTATACTCGGCTACAGACGAAACGCCTTGAGCGGCATACACGAGGCCTACGCGAGCCTCCGGGGGATAGCAGCCGCCGACATAGCTTACAACTACTTCATGGCCTTTTACCACGCCACCGGAAGCGACACTCCGGGGACCCGCAGATTCCTCGCCGAGGTGGTGAGGTTGAGCGGTGGGATGGGCGTGCAGGGAAGGATATCCAAGGCTCTCCTCCTGTGGGATGTCGGAATTCTCCTTCCATTCAATGTGGAGCACCTGCTGCGCCTCTGCATGGAGGGGAGAATGGCCAAGGCTCGTGAGAAGGCTGAAAAGGGCCGAATGGTATTTGATCTCCACCGCTTCAACGCTCTGATCTCGGCGGTAAAAATCTCCTGAAATCTGGACGTTAAATTCCGCTCTCTGCGACGGCTCCTGCATCGGCGCCTGCGAACGTGGGGCGTTAAAATCGGACGGTTATGTGGATAGTCTTCTATATAAACGCGAACGGAATCGCCGATGCCGGCGATGTGGCACGTCAAGGTGCCAAGAGCATATCCTTCATCGGGGACGACCATAGGAGAGCCAACGTCATACGCGCCCTCCCCGACCCCGTGAGCGATATGGGGTATCATCCCCTACCCCCCTCGGGAGAGATTCCGGAGGAGAGAGAGGGGGCCTACGCTCCATTTACCCCGCTGTGGGGCAGCGATGCTCTGGTAAGAGGGGAGCCTTACCCGGGGTTCCCCGTAGGTATCGCCATGGATGTGGCCGACGATGGCGAGATCTTCGTAGCCGTCCTCATGACTGGAAATACGAGCGGTCAAGATACTGTGGAGATGTGGAGTAGCACGGACGGAAGAACTTGGGTGCGCATCCCCGAGATGGACGTGATCGGGCGCTTTGATCCGAGGGGGGTGGATATAGCCGTGGGTCCCGGGAGCAATCCTTGGATATACGTGGTCGTGGATTGGGACTCCTCGTCGGCTTGGACGGTCGGAGAGGGTATATACCTGCGCAGGATAAGGCGGGATCTCAGCACCTGGGATTGGGTGGAGATTACCTCCGCCGATACCGCATCTCTCCCGGCTCTGTCGGTCAATAACGATGGTCATGTGGCCATGACTTACATCACCGACGCCGGGGCAGTCGTCAGGGGGATATCAACCGATTCGGGTCTGACTTGGAGCATGCTGTTGGCCAACGACAGCACCCTCTGGACGTCGGTATATCTCTCCGACAGCGGTAGGGGCTATCAGGCGTACGTTAGGGGGGATACGAGCCTGTGGCTGATAACCTTTGACCTCCCGAGCATCTCCGCCTCCAACATATCCGTTGTGGCCCTTCCCGATACGGCCCGTCAGGTCTCAATAACGGCCGGTACCGGTGCCTCCTCTTCGCAGGAGGTGGTGGCCCTGTGGGCCAACAGACACGTGAGTACCAACGTGTGGGACGTGCATTACATCACATCCTCCGACGGCGGGGCCACGTGGGGATCCCCCTCGCCTTTCCCTCCCACCAACTTCGCCTATCCCTCGGGGAACTACATGGCCTATCCGTACGTTCATAGGGATAGGCACATCTCATCCTTCAGATTCGTGGCCACCTTCGTGGGGGCATCGTGGGACAGCGTTATGTACGCGCACTCCGCATCCGCCACCGGCTGGGACAGCCTGATAACGATAAACGACCACAACGGAACCACCCAATTCGGGGCGCGGGTGGATTACTGCTACAACCTGGGCGGAGGATGCGTCGCCTACAGGGAGTACGCGGAGGATCGCGTTTGGTTTGACGGGTATCTCCTTACGGCCGTATCGGAGCGGAGGGAGGTCCCTTCCCGCTTGAGGGTGATGGATGGCGGCGTGGAGGTGGACCGGAGGGTCAGGATATTCACCGTAGATGGCAGGCTCCTGAAGGTGGGCGAGGGGTTCATTCCGTTGAGATCAGGGATGTACCTGATTGAGATGGACGGAGGGTATGTGCGCGTGATGGTTAGATGACTCCCTCCCCCGTAGAATAGCGGTATGCTCGTCGGTTTGCTCGGTACGGTTTTCGTATCCCCAAACGATTTTTCCAAGGTCAGGCCGAAGGTCGTGGTAGACCTTAGGGATCCCAAGAGCTATCAGGAGGGGCATATACCCGGAGCGGTGAATTTCCCGGTGAATTCCTTCCT
This sequence comes from Thermotogae bacterium, assembly GCA_013153965.1. GTDB lineage: Bacteria > Hydrothermota > Hydrothermia > LBFQ01 > LBFQ01 > JAADCS01. The sequence goes on along the minus strand of JAADDJ010000010.1, from coordinate 66,610 downwards.
TATAGCCGTGGATAGCATTCCGTTCCACATGCCTCCATTTGATACCCTCGTGGAGCGCATCTCATCGCTGGGTATAAGGCAGGGGGACGGCGTTCTGATATACTCCTCCGCCAAGCTTCCCTACCACTATCTCAACGTCGCCGCCCTGTATATGGTCCTGAAGCACCTGGGTTTCAAGAGGGTATTCGTCCTCAACGGTGGCTACGAGGCTTGGTTGGACGCGCAGAAGCCAACGAGCGACAAGAGGGGCCTGCGGGGACGGATAAGGCTCAAGGCTCGGCCCGACAGCAGCTTCCTCATCCCCTTGGACTCTCTGATATCCAAGGATAGCGCCGGCGTGTCCGTGAAATCCTCCTTCCGACTCATAGACCTTAGAGTGCCCGCGTACTACTTCGGTGTCATAGCGCCCCCCTTCTATCGTCGCACGGGCCACATTCCCGGGGCCACCAATTTGCCCTTCACCTTCTTCCTGAAGAGGGTTAAGGGAAAGTCCGGAATGTACTACGTCCTCGCCGACAGCGCGAGGATTGACAGCATAATCAAGCTGAACTTTGACTTCGCGAGGATAAACGTACTCTACGGGAATACTCCCCGTGAGGCTGCCTTCGGACTGCTCCTGCTTGATCACATGAGGTACCCCCGTGAGAAGTTCCGGCTGTATCTGGGTGGTTTCGCCCAGTGGAGCAGGGAGACGGCTCTACCGGTCGTAAGGTACAGATGGGAGTGAAGATGAAGAGGATAACGGTCAAGAGCATCGTTGAGATGAAGGGGGAGCGGAGGATAACCGCCATAACGGCTTACGATTACACCTCCGCCCTCCTCGCCGATGCGGCCGGTTTTGACGTGGTTCTGGTCGGCGATTCGGCCGCCATGGTCATCCACGGATACGACAGCACCCTCCCCATAGGCATGGAGGAGATGTCCATGCACGTGCGGGTCGTGGCTCGGGTGGTCAAGAGAGCTCTGGTCGTCGCCGATATGCCCTTCATGAGCTACCAGGCTTCGGAGAGTGAGGCCCTCAAGAATGCCGGCAGGTTCATGAAGCTCGGCGCCTCGGCCGTGAAGGTTGAGGGAGGTAGGGAGGTGGCCCCCCTGGTGGCCAAGATGGTCGCCTACGGGATCCCCGTGATGGGCCACATAGGCATGAACCCGCAGAAGTTCAACATCTACGGGGGTTTCCGCCTTCAGGGTAGGGATAAGGAGGAGCTTTTAAAGGATGCCCTGGCCCTGCAGGACGCGGGGGCATTCTCCATAGTCCTTGAGAAGGTTCCCACGGAGAGCGCCAAGTACGTGAGTGAGAGGTTGAGGGTACCCACGATAGGTATAGGGGCCGGACCCTACACGGACGGACAGATATTGGTCTTCCACGACGTCCTCGGCCTCATTCCGGGTCTCAACTTCAAATTCGTCAGGAGATACCTGAACGGATACGAGATCATGAAGGAGGCTTTGGAGAGGTTCAGGGAAGACGTGCTCAACGGGAACTTCCCATCGCCCGAGGAGAGCTACGATTGATAACGGCGGCGCGAATAGTAGCGACGGGCCTGTTCGTCGGATACGTGCCCGTCGCTCCGGCCACATTCGGCAGCCTGTGGGCCATCGCTCTGGTTCTCATCGTGGGGACGTCGGGGTGGATGTACTGGGCGCTGGGGGTAATCCTCCTTCTCCTGTCTGTCGTCTCATCGGGGAAGGTGGCCAAGGCTTCGGGGAGGGAGGATCCTAAGGAGGTGGTGATAGACGAGGTGGTGGCCCTGTATCTGGCCTACGCGCACTTTCCCACGGACTGGAAGGTGCTTCTGGGAGGATTCCTGCTCTTCAGGGCCTACGATATCGTTAAGCCCTTCCCCGCCCGACGCCTTGAGTCGCTTCCCGGCGGGTGGGGTATCGTGGCCGACGACCTCGTCGCCGGTGGCTACACGTGGCTAACCCTCAAACTTCTAACTCTCCTCCTGTAGGTACCTCTCCCCACCGTCCGGAAGGAGGGCGACGATGACCGCTTCGGATGCGAGGGTGCGCGCCAAGGATACGACGGCCGCCAGAACCGCTCCCGACGATGGTCCGACGAGGAGCCCTACCCTTGAGAGCCTCTCCCTCCATATGTGGGCCTCCTCCTCTCCAACGCCCAAGACCCCATCAAGGAGCTCCGGGCGGTAGTTGGCGGGTTTTGAGGATGTGGGTATGTGCTTTAGGCCGGGTATGCGCGTCTCGGGGGTAGCCGGTTGAACTCCGAAGGTGCGTATCCGTGGATTCCTCTCCTTCAGGAACTTGGACGTGCCGCTCACCGTCCCGCCCGTACCCACGCCGGCGACGAAGTGGGTTATCTCCCCACCAGTCTGCTCCCATATCTCCGGCCCGGTCGTCAGATAGTGGGCCTCCAGATTGGCCGGATTGTCGTACTGGTTCAGGTGGTAGTACCTCTCGGGGAACTCCGAGGCCAACCTTTCCGCCCGTCGGCGGGCTCCTTCCGTCCCCTCCCGCTCCGGCGTGAGGAGGACCCTCGCTCCGAATTCTCTGGCCAGCCTCACCTTCGCCGAGGCTTGGGGCGTGTCGGGTATCAGAAGGAGGACATTTAGAGATAGGGCGGCTCCCATCATTGCCAATGCCACACCCGTATTCCCCGATGAGGCCTCCACCACCGTGCGCCCCTCCAGCAGCCCCCTTCTCAGAGCATCGCGCAGCATCATCAGGACGGCCCTGTCCTTGGAGGAGCCTCCGGGATTGAACTTCTCCAGCTTGGCGAGGACGGTGATACCGCGGGGTATATGCCCCGCGACCACGTGCGTTATATCAACCACGGGAGTGTTGCCCACCAGGTCGGCAAACCCAACCTCCGGGCTTCGTGAAACTTCTCATGGTGCATCTATTGTAAGGTGGAATCCACCTTAATATACCGCGATGAGGGTCCTGATATTGGGCGCCAACTCCGCCATAGCGAGGGAGGTGGCCGATATTCTGGCCTCCAAGGGCCACGAGCTCTACCTCGCGAGTAGGAACGTTGAGGAGACGGAGCGGCTCGCTCGCCATCTCTCCATAAAGTACGGTGTGAAAACCCACTGGGATGGATTTGACGCGGTGGCCTACGATACCCACCCGGCCTTCTGGAGGAGGGTCTTGGAGAGGATGGGGGATGTGGATTGGGTACTTTTGGCCTTCGGATATCTGGGGGAGCAGGATAAGGCTTACAGGGATTTCGGCGAATTCAGAAGGATAGCTGAGACGAACTTCTTGGGAGCGGTATCCGTACTGACCCACGTGGCCCCGTACATGGAGGAGCGGGGGGAGGGGCTCATAGCAGCCATCACGTCGGTGGCGGGGGACAGGGGCAGGGGCAGCAACTTCCCGTACGGTAGCGCCAAGGGGGGACTGTCCATATATCTCTCCGGTCTCCGCAACAGGCTCTTTCGCAGGGGGGTAAAGGTTCTTGATATAAAGCCCGGATTCGTAGATACACCCATGACGGCCCATCTGGAGCTGCCCAAACGGCTCGTATCATCCCCGAGGAGGGTCGCCAAGGATATAGTGGCGGCCATGGAGAAGGGTAAGGATGTGCTCTATACCCCCTGGTATTGGAGATGGATAATGCTCGCCATCAGGTTAGTGCCGGAGTTTATATTCAAGAGGCTCAACCTGTAGCTATCGGGGTAGAAAGATGTCCAAGACTCCCCGCTTTATTGCTATCTCCGGAATGGCTTTGACGTATATGCGCACGTCGTAGGTTGAGTACCCCCCGAACCAAGACCAGCGGGCCTCCAGCTGCCAGCAGTGTAGGTCCCGGGAGACCCGGAGGGTCTGGTCCAGATACCTGCGGTTCGTCATATCGTACGTGAATGAGTAATCTATGAACCACTTGGGCGTCGGACTGCCGGATATTCCGAATCGGAAGACGTTCTGGGGAGGCTGCCCGTAGGCGCTTAAGGAGTACGAGTAGGAGAGGCCGAAGGTCCAAGGTTTGGGCTTAGGGCGGTTGGCCTCAACCAGCTCCTCCTCCGTCATCACCGTGTCCTTGGTCGTATCCATCTCGGCAGTATCCTCCCGTGTCGCCTCTCCGCCCAAAATCCGATTCAGGTTGAAACGGCCGAGATTGACGATGAGCTGGGCGGATGCGGGTCGTCCCTCAACGTGGTCGTAGGAGCCGAATGCCACCACCGACACCCAACGGTATGGGGAGGTGCGCGCCGTTATGGTGATGGGGGTGAAGTGGTAGCGTAGGGGTTTCCCCTCCAGCGTGTCCGAGAAGATATAGCTGGTGGAGGCGGACCACTGGAGGAGTGTCTTGACCTCCGACGTCGTATCTCGGCGAATTTTACCCTCGTGGGTGTTGTCCAACGATAGTGTTATCCCCTTCCTCTCGCCGGTGAGGTCGTCCCTCTCGTAGTAGTAGGAGACTGTGGGCTTTAGGATGTGGCGGAACTTCCTCACGGGTCCCAGCCCGAAGAGGGATACGCCGTATAGGGTGGTAGAGAGAGGCAGGGTTAGACCGTACCTCTTGGAGAATACCGAGTCCTTGAAGGATGTGTTGAGGTGGACCGAGGGGGAGGTGGTCAGGTAGAGGAGGCTGTAGGTGGTGTTCAGCACGTGGGAGGTGGCCGCGAAGCGGTGCTCCATGCTGGAGGATGCCGAATCCGTCCTCTCCCTCCGGAGGTTGAAGGAGTTGGACAGGGATAGGCCGAGGGCGTTTAAAGGGAGCATGCTGAAGGAAACCTCGGGGAGGGTCCTGCGGGTGATATCGCGGATGGGGTCGTAGCGGTTGTAGAGGTTTAGAGATAGGAGACCGAGACGCGTGGTCCTCCGGAGGGTCAGGTAGGAGACGAGCTCGTTCTGAATCCACTGGTCGGGTACCTCCGCGTAGTCTTGGAAGTATCTGGAGTCCGACACGAAGTCCGCGTGGGCGTTCATATCAAACCCCAGAAGGGTTTGGGAGTGGTTCCCCTTCAAACTCCACCGTCTAACGTTCCCACCCTCGGCGAGGTCGTACGCGTAGGTGCCCGTAAATCCTCCCTGCAGACTCTTGTATATGTTGTACCTGTAGTCGGCTCCGAAGCGCACGCCCCTACGCTCAATTATGTCCGCAAAGAGAGTGAGGTCCTGAAAGTTGTCAATGGCCAGATAGAAGGCCAAGTTGCGGATGTAGAGCCCATCCCGGGTACTGCTGCCCACCGAGGGGGGGAGAAAGCCGGAGGAGCGCTCCTTTCCCGCCGGCATGAACCAGAAGGGGGCGTACAGGACGGGTATATCCCTGAGGTAGAGGACGAGAGGTTTCACCACGGCCAGGTCCCCCTTGAGCACCCTCATCCTCTTGGAGGCGAAACGATAGTGGGGGCGGGGCAGCTCGCAGGTCGTGAAGTATCCGTTGGTGGTGTATATGCTGTTTTCGGAGACCTTATATACCGTATCCCCCACTATCCAACCCTTCTCAACGTAGGTGCGGCTCTTGCTGGCTATTCCGGTCTGACGCAGGAGGTTGTACTTCAGGTATTTGCCCGTGATTTTGGTCTCCGCCGTCTTGAGGGTAAAGTTGCCCGAGGCCTCCACCACCTGAACCTTGCGCCAGAACTTTATGGTGTCGGCCCAGAGCTCGGTGCCGTCGTCGGTCCTCACGTACGCGCTGTCGTATAGGATCACCAGGCCGCTGTCAGGAAAGTACTCAAGGAAACCTCCCCTGAAGATTACCTCGGCGAGGAGCAGGATCATACGCCGAACTTTATGAAGTACCTGGTCCCGATGTACAACGCCGGGTAGGCTCCCTTATCAATCGTCTCCTTACCCTCCAGCATATCAACCCGGTTTATCTCGGTCTGGAGGATATTGACCCCCATGAATATGTCAAAGTCGGTCATGCGGAAGGCGGCCTCAAAGTTTATCAGGTAGCCTCCCACCTTGTAGTTTCCCTCCTCCTCCCTGACATTCCAAGAGGCGGAGGCACTGTCATAGACTCCCACCCTGCGGTCGTAGGTGTAGAGGGAGAAGTTCCCACCCCCTCCTACAGAGACCATCAGCGACACCCCCTCGGCCAGATAGAAGTTCATCACCAGATTTAGGCTCGCTGGGAAGACGTTGGCTTGAGTGTTCTGCTTGTACCATACGCCGCCCACCGAATCCTTCGCGAGCCTCTGGAAGTGGTAGTATCCACCCGCCTTCAGTCCCACGCCGAAGAGGTCCGTAAAGAAGTAGCGGAATCCCACCTCTCCCCCAACGCCGTACCCTACGAATTTGGCGTAATCCTCCAAGGGGATGCGCGTGGCCACCCCAAAGGAGACGTCCATAAAAGAGAGCATCCAGAGCATAGGCGGGATTTTACGGGCGTACTCCCCGAAGGAGGCTCCTCGCCTCGTCCAAGGCTTCCTCTTCGCCGCGGCTCAGGACGAAGACCACCTCGTCTAAGGCGGAGAGTACCCTCTCGGACACCCTCCCCTCCCCCAATACCCTGTCAATCAGCCGGTACATCTCCTCAACGAGCCTTTGAACTTTCCCGAGAGTGCGCACGCTCGGACGGTACTCCATCATCTCCAGAATATCCATCACCCTCTCGCTCAGGTCCGAATGGCCCGGCAGATCCTTACCCTCCTCCATGCGGGTTATGAGGTCTATGAGGGAGTTGAGTAGGCGGGACATCGTTGAGAAGGCAGCCTCCCTCTCGGGCTCGGTCTTCCCGAGGCCCATCTGGTTGGCTACGACGTTCGCCATGTACTGGAGGAGTGGAACGAATCGTCCATCCGGTGCCTTCCCCATGGCTTCGGCCAAGGCCCGCAGCAGTTTGTCCATGTAGCCCTTCCGCCGTTTATAGGAGTCGTAGGGTTCCATGGCGTAGGACGTGGCCCAAGAGTTTGCTTCAACGAGTTTTTCCACGAAATCCTTCATGGAGAGGATATTCTATCGTCAATTTTTCGGCGTTTGGGGCTCCCTTAAAATATCCCATCGTGGCCTCCTTTGAATGCCCCATACCCATAAGCGACTATGACCGCATAACCTTGGCTCACGGGGGTGGAGGGCGTCTCACCCACCGCCTCATAACCAAGCTCTTCCTGCCTCTCTTTTCCAACGAGTATCTCCAACGTCTTCACGACGGCGCGGTTATACCGTCCGACGGGCGTATGGCGGTATCCACCGACAGCTTCGTCGTGTCGCCCTACTTCTTCCCCGGTGGCAACATCGGGGACCTTGCAGTCAATGGCACGGTAAATGACCTCGCCATGTGCGGAGCGGAGCCCAAGTATCTGACGTTGAGCCTCATCCTTGAGGAGGGTCTGCTGCTGAAGGACCTATGGGAGATTCTCGCGACCGTAAAGAGGAGGGCCGACGAGGCGGGCGTTCTCATCATCACCGGCGACACGAAGGTGGTGGAGAGGGGAAAGGGGGACGGGATATTCATCAACACCACGGGTATAGGCTCGGTCGCCGAAGGCGTCCATGTGGGGCCGGAGAGGATCCGACCGGGGGACCTGATAATACTCTCGGGTCCCATAGCCGAGCACGGGATAGCCATAATGTCGGTGCGGGAGGGATTGGAGTTTGAGACTCCCCTAAGGAGCGATACGATGAACCTGTGGCCTCTGGTGAAGGCCATGCTGGATGTCTCAAGGGAGGATGTCCATGCCCTGAGGGATGCCACGAGGGGAGGGGTAGCCTCCGCCCTCAACGAGATGGCCCGCTCCTCCGGTCTCGGCATGGTCATATACGAGGAGAGGATACCCCTGAAGGAGGAGGTGCGGGGGGCGTGCGAGATATTGGGTCTGGATCCTCTCTACGTGGCCAACGAGGGTCGCTTTCTGGCCTTCGTTTCCCCCGATAGGGCGGAGGAGCTCCTGCAGGCCGTGCGCGCTATTCCCGGCGGTGAGGAGGCACGGATAGTTGGGGAGGTGGTTGAGGAGCATCCGGGGACCGTGGTCCTACGGACGGCCTTCGGAGGGAGCCGGGTCGTGGATATGCTCTCGGGTGAGCAGCTACCGAGGATCTGCTGATGCATGAGCTTTCAATACTTCAGGCCATATACCTGTCGCTGCGCGAGATAGCCCGGCGATATGGGGCCCGCAGGGTCCTCCGCTTCCGCCTTGAGGTGGGGGAGTTGGCCAACGTGGTCCCCGAGCTCTTGGAGGAGGCTTTCGCCGTCCTAAAGGCGGCCGAGCCCCTGATAGCCGACGCCGTTATGGAGTACAGTATAGTACCCCTGACGTTGCGGTGTCCCGAGTGCGGGTACTACGGCCCGTGGAGGGAGCGAACGGTCAGGTGTCCGGAGTGTGGCAGTGCGACGGTTGATGTTGTGGATGGGGAGGACCTGTACCTGCGGGACGTTGAGCTTGACATACCCGAGGAGAACTATGGGCAAGATAACGGTTGATGTTAAGAGGGAAGTTCTACGGGCCAACGATATGTTGGCCGAGGCGCTGCGTAGAGAGTGGGCATCGCGCTCAATGTTGGTCGTAAATCTCCTCTCATCCCCCGGCTCCGGGAAGACCGCCCTTCTGGAGCGCACTCTGGAGATCCTCAAGGGACGCATGAGGGTGGCCGTTCTGGAGGGGGATATAGAGACCGACAGGGATGCCGAGAGGATAAGGGCCAAGGGGGTTGAGGCCGTTCAGATAACCACGGGGGGCACGTGCCATCTGGAGGCCAACATGGTGGCCAAGGCTTGGGAGAGGATATCCGACAGGGATTGGGACATCCTCTTCATAGAGAACGTGGGGAATCTCATATGTCCGGCCGGCTTTGACCTCGGTGAGCATCTTCGGGTGGTCCTCCTGTCGGTCCCGGAGGGCGACGATAAACCCGCCAAGTACCCCAAGGCCTTCCGAACGGCCCGTTGGATGGTTCTTACGAAGATGGATCTCCTGCCCTTCTTTGACTTCTCCCCCGAGAGGGCCGTGTCCGAGGCCAAGAGACTGCGTCCCGACATCAGGGTCTTCAGGACGTCCGCCAAGACCGGGGAGGGGGTTGAGGAATGGGCCAACGCTCTCGTTGAGGAGTATCGCAAAATGTACGGTTGATGCACCCCTCCGCTCTATAATAGCATCTTGTTTTCGGAGGGGAGGAAGGCACTTCTAGCGGCAGGGTTCTTAGCGCCGGCTTTGACGATTTTGGCCATCTTCAAATTCCTACCCTCCTTTATGGTCTTCATCAACTCCTTTCAGAAGTGGGGGTTGGTGGGCTTCCAAGAGTGGGTCGGATTGAGGAACTTCTCCTTACTCCTGCGTGATCCCTTCTTCTGGCAGGCCCTCGGCAACACCTTCTGGTACTCCTTCCTCTCAATAGGCATAGGCATAACCGTGGCCCTCCTTGCGGCCCTCCTGATAAACGCCACCCGTGAGCCCCTGTCGTCTCTGCTCAAATTCGCCGTATTCACCCCCGTGGTCATATCCCTGGTTCCGGCTTCCGTTGTCTGGAAGTGGCTTTATAACCCCTCCGCCGGCTTCTTCAACTTCGTCCTATCCCTTCTGCATCTGCCGACCCTCAGGTGGTTGGAGGAGCCCACCGGCATCTTCTTCGGCCATGGGCCATCGCTGGCCCTCCTCTCCGTGGTCATAATGTCCGTCTGGAAGAGCTTCGGCTACAACACCATAATACTCTACGCGGGTCTCAAGTCCATAAATCGCAGCGTGTATGAGGCGGCCGCCATAGACGGGGCTGGCCCATGGACGGTGTTTTGGAAGATAACCCTCCCGCTCCTCGCCCCCTCGCTCTTCTACGTGTATCTGACGAGCTTCATCATCTCCTTTCAGGTCTTCGCTCCCATATGGATAATGACCGGCCCTCCCCCCGGTGGTCCGATGGGTACCACGAACGTTCTGGTCTATTATCTGTACCAGAAGGGTGTGGAGGACTTCAACGTCGGATACGCCTCGGCCGTCGCCATCGCCCTCCTAACGGTGGTAGGACTGCTCACGGTCCTGCAGAAGGTCTTCATAGAGCGTAGGATACACTACGAAGTCTGATGTTGGCTCTGGTCCTATCGCAGTGGCTCACGACGTCCCAGATTCGCCGGATAACCGGGGCGAAGGTCTATGAGGATAAGGTCATATACAGAGGAAAAGTCGCCCGCTACGAGTACGACGATGTGGTGTCCTACGGAGGAAAGGTCTTTCCGCTGCAGAAGCGCTGGAAGGGTAAGAAGCTGTACGTGAGGGCGGATCAACTGGCCCCCCTCCTCATCCATATGGGGGGGAGTTGGATGTGGGATGCCGCGGCCAAGAGGTTCTTCAGGGGGAAACCCAACATCAGATTCCTCATGGGGAAGGTGGGCGATGGCTACCGTATAACCATAACGTCCAAGAGTGGGAAGTATCGGGTGAGTGAGGGGGAGGACAGCATAGCCGTCGTCGTTAGGGGGCTCTACGGGAAATTCTGGAGGATAGTGGGGGATGGGAACTTCGTCTCCGTGGTGAAGGTCATCCAGTACCGGGACAGTACGAGGTTCGTGATACATCTCGGGGCGAGGGCCAACGGATACACGGTGGCCGAGCGTAGGGGTACCCTAAGGATAAACATCTCCAAGCTGCAACCCAAGAGGGCCGAGAGGATAACCGTCGTGATAGATCCGGGCCACGGCGGGAAGGATGCGGGGGCCGTGGGGAACGGCTACAGGGAGAAGGACATAAACCTATCCGTCGCCCTGAAGGTGGCCGCCCTCCTGCGGGAGAAGGGATACAGGGTGATCCTCACAAGAAGTAAGGACAGGTACGTATCCCTGTACTCGCGGGCGCGCCTGGCCAACCGTAGTGGAGCCCATCTCTTCGTCAGCATCCACTGCAACGCCAGTAGGGATCCCAACGCGAGTGGGATGGAGACCTACTTCCTCTCCGAATCAAGGACCTCGCAGGAGAGAGCCGTGGCTATACTTGAGAACTCGGCCATAAGGTACGACATCGGATTCGTGGAGCCCAAGGAGCCGGTGGGAGCCATCCTCGGGGATCTGCTCCAGAACCTCCTCTTGGAGCAGTCCTACAGGTTGGCCATGAGCATACACGGCACCGCCCTTGAGATGGCTCTGGCCAAGGATAGGGGGGTCAAGCAGGCGGGCTTCTACGTCCTCAAGTGGGTGATGATGCCCTCCGTTCTGGTGGAGCTCGGATTCATAACGAATCGGAGGGAGGCCAAGAAGCTGGCCAACGGGAAGTATCAGGATAGGTTGGCCAAAGCGATCGCGCTGGGAATAGAAAAGTACATAAGGAAACAGCAAGGAGGTAAATAGCGTGGGAAGGCGCAGGAAGAAGAATAACCGCAACAGGAACAGGTTGCCCAAGGTCAGGGCGAACGAGCAGATAAGGGCACCTCGGGTTCTGGTCATAGGACCCGACGGTAAGAATCTCGGAGTGATGAGCGTGCGCGAAGCCATGGGTATCGCCGAGGAGCACGGGCTGGACGTCGTGGAGGTCTCCCCCAACGCGAATCCGCCCGTAGTTCGGATAATGGACTACGGCAAGTACATGTACGAGCTCAAGAAGAAGCAGAAGAAGAAGGACAAGACGCCGGAGATGAAGGAGATAGAGCTAACTCCCACCATAGGCGACCACGACCTGCAGGTCAAGCTTAAAAAGGCACGCGAGTTCCTTGAGAAGGGGCACAAGGTGAAGATAGAGATACGGATGAGGGGCCGGCAGATGCTCCACGTGGATATAACCCATAACCTCGCCGAGAAGGTGATAGCCATGTTGGACGACGTTGCCGCCGTGGATGTGGAGCCGAAGCAGGAAGGCCGCTTCGTCCATTTCATCTTAAAACCGAGGAAGAAGTAAATGGCCGTGGTGTTGGTTCAGAGGGTGTCGGAAGCCGCCGTCATCCTCCCCGACGGCGAGAGGAGATCAATAGGTAGGGGCCTTCTGGTATTCGTCGGCTTCCAGAGGGGGGATCCGGAGCACGTGCCGGAGAAGATAGCACGGAAGGTTGCACATCTGAGGGTATTTGAGGACGCCGACGGTAAGATGAACCTATCGGTCAGGGACGTTGGGGGGGAGGTCCTCCTCATACCGAACTTCACCTTAGCGGGCGACACGCGAAAGGGGAATCGTCCGAGCTTCGGAGGCGCGGAGTCCCCGGACGTGGCCCGGAGGATGTTTCTAAATCTTTACGGGCTCTTGGCGGAGATGGTGAAGACGAAACGGGGAGAGTTCGGAAGTCATATGCGGATTTTCAGTATCAACGATGGGCCGGTGAATCTGATACTTAAAATTACAGGTTAAAAACTTTTCACACACGGCCCCCAGATTCACCTATAAAATACCGCCTCATGATAAGGAAGATAGCATTCCTCGCAATGACGGGCACGGTCATAGCCTTCGCGGGATGTAATCAGGCGAACATCCAGCAGAAGCTGGATGAGATAGATCAGAAGCTCGCTCTCGTTGAGGACCTGCGCGCCAAGGTGGATTCCTTTGAGGCCAAGCTGAACGACCTGCAGGCGAAGGTCAATGAGCTGATGAACGAGGAGGCGGAGGAGCACGAGAAGACCACTACCAAGACGACGGGCGGGAGCACGACGAAGCCCACGACCTCGCCCAAGCCTATAAAGGTAAAGTAAAAAGGAGGTGAAAGTCATGAAAAGGTTCTATCTGCTTTTACCCATAGCCGTCGGTGCTCTGGTTATCGGCGGTTGTAATGGCGGCGGAAGCGGCAACGTTGATATCACGGCTGAGGCCGTGAACAACGGCGCTGACCTCAAGCTCACCTGGACGTCCGTTGAGGGGGTGAGCGAGTACAAGATCTTGGACGAGAATCAGAACGTTATAGCCACGACCAACGACACCACCTACACCCTCGCCGGCGCCGATGGTGTCTATTCCATGATATACATAGACGCCGGAGGCACCAAGACGCCCTTTGACCTCACCCCTTGGGAGGGCTCCGTCACGGACATAGTCTCCCACGACCTCACCGGCAACTCTTGGGTTAAGATCACCTTCGGCGATAATCCCACCCTCAACGCCATCCAGCAGAGCGACGTTGATGTGGCCGAGGCCAACACCGGCTACTTCGTCCTCTACAACAACAGCGGCACTCCCGAGATCCGTGATGCCTCCGCCACCTCCGTCGGCCAGGCCAAGATGGAGCTGGCCTTCTCCGACAACATGACCGGCGACCTCGCCCCCGATCCCGGAAACTACGCCACCGGCCGTGCCGTGGCTGACGGTGGCTTCTACTTCTTCTGGGCCGACAACACCGCCACCGGCTACGGCGAGATGGACGAGAACGACTACTTCGGTGGCGTGAAGGTCTCCAACCTCTCCTCCTCCGGCACGGGCTACACCGCCGACTTCACCATCTACATCCAGCACAACGTCAAGGGTCTCCGCTGGCTGAAGATGTAATCGCGTCGCATACAACCGAGGGGGGCCTCCGGCCCCCCTTTTTTTATCGGTGGAGGGTGCGCGTCGCCGGTATAATAGCGTACCGGTGCTAAAGATTCGGGGCCTTTACAAGACTTACGGTCGTAAGCCCGTCCTGAGGGGTTTGGATATGGACGTGGAGGAGGGGGAGAGGGTCTTCCTTCTGGCTCCCAACGGGTACGGTAAGAGTACGCTCCTGAAGGTGATAGCGAACGTTGAGCCGTTCCAAGCGGGCGAGATATCGGTGATGGGACGCAGGGTCCCATCGGCCGCGAGCAGGTCCGTCATATCCTACGTGAGCGAGAACGACAATCTCTACGAGGGTTTCAGTGTGGGATACATAGCATCCTTCTCCTCCCGCTTCTGGAGGATGGACATGGAGTACCTGTGGGAGTTCCTCGGCATATCGGGGATACCGAGGACGCGGAAGTACGGGGAGCTCTCAAAGGGCCAGAGGATGCTGGTGCGTGTGGCTCTGGGGATGGCCAAGGACGTGCCCATGTACCTCGTAGATGAGCCCCTGTCGGCGCTGGACTTCGTCCTCAGGGAGAAGGTTCTGCGGATGTTGGAGAGGCGTAGGGATAGGACCTTCCTATTCACATCCCACCAGATAGACGAGCTGGCCAACTTCGCCACCCGCTTCGTCTTCCTCAAGGACGGTAGGATCACCTTGGGAACGTCCCGGAGGGAAACGCTGAAGGATATGTACAGGGAGGTCTTCGGTGGGTAGGCACTTCAAATTCCTTATAGTGGGCGGTGGGGCCTTACTGCTCCTCATATTTACATTCTTCCCCTTCTACTGGATGTTCATCACGTCCCTCAAGACGCAGGCAGAGGCCATACTCTTCCCACCCACCCTCTGGCCCAAGGAGATAACCTTTGAGGCTTACCGACTCGTCTTCACCAAGCTCAATCTCGGCATGAGCGTCCTCGTGACGCTGGGCATGATCCTCTTTATCGTCAGCGGGGAGGTTATCACCTCCACGTTGGCGGCGTACGCCTTCTCTTGGATTGACTTCAAGGGTCGCGAGGTCCTGTTCTCAATCCTCCTCGTTCTGGCCTCCATCCCCATGCCCGTATTCATCCTCCAGCTCTTCATCGTGGTCCAGAAGTTGGGCATGGTAGATACCTTCGCCGGTCTCGTCGTGCCGTGGATGGCAAACATATACTCCATCTTCCTTCTGCGGCAGGCCTTCCGCAGCATCCCCAGAGAGTTGAGGGATGCCATATACGTGGATGGGGGCAACGACTTGACGTTCCTCCTGAAGGTGGCCATACCGGTGGTGAAACCCGTTCTGATAACCGTAATAGTCTTTAGCGCCGTATATACGTGGAACTCCTTTCTGTGGCCGCTTCTGGTGGTCTCGGACAAGAATCTCCGCCCCATCCAGCTGGCCGTGGCTTACTTCTCGCAGGGGGAGGTATCCAACTATCCGGCCCTCATGGCCGCCTCCTTCCTGAGCGCTCTGCCGGCGCTCGTGGTGTTCGCCATATTCCAGAGGCAGATAACCGAAGTCTATGCCCGCGGAGGGATGAAGGATTGAGGCTCCTGAAGGTTAAGGTGAAACCCAACTCCAAGCGCTCAAAGGTGGTGGAGGAGGGGGACACACTGGTCGTGTGGGTCAAGGCTCCCGCCCGTGAGGGAAGGGCCAACGACGAGCTTTTGGATGTTCTGGCGGATTATCTCAATGTCCCCAAGTCTTCCCTGCGTATAGTGCGGGGGATGAGGAGTAGAAGTAAGATTGTGTCCGTGGGGTGATCAGGATTCACCCTCGGCCTCCTTCAGCTTCGGCTCCAGCTCCGTGTAGAACTCCCTTATCAGGTGGTCGTAGGTCTCCTTGCCCTCCTCTATACGGTCCAAATCTTCCTCCATCTTGGCCGTGAATCCGTAATCAAATAGGTCCTTGAAGTACTTGAGCAGCTCGTCCAGAACCTTCTCTCCCCTCTCCGTGGGGGCCAGAGCTTTGCCGCGTCGGTAAATGTACCGGCGCTTGAAGAGGGTGGAGATGATGGTGGCGTAGGTGGATGGTCGTCCTATTCCCCTCCTCTCCAGCTCCTTTATGAGGCTGGCTTGGGTGTAGCGGGCGGGCGGTTTCGTCTCATCCTCAACCAGCTCCACCTTCTCCGGTTTGAGAATCTGACCCTCGCGTAGGTCCGGCAGCTCCCCCTCCTTGACGTTGTAGGGCCAAACCTCCGACCATCCGGGGAAGAGGATCCTCAGGCCCTCGGCGACGAACTCCACGCCTTCGGCCGAAAGGACCGCCCTACGCTTCTCGTATCTCACCGGTGCCATCTGGCTGGCCAAAGCCCGACGCCATATGAGGTCGTACAGCTTGAGCATATCCTCGTCAATCTTGCCCCGAAGGGATTCGGGGGTAATGCTCGGATAGGTGGGCCGGATGGCCTCGTGGGCGCCTTGAACGTTCCCCCTGTCGCGTCCGTAGGTCCTCCCTCTGGCGGGTAGGTACTCCTTGGGGAAGTTCTCCCTGATGTACTTGCGCAGGAGATTTACACCCTTGCGCGATAGTCGGGTTGAGTCGGTGCGGTGGTAGGTTATCAGACCCACCCTCTTCCCGTCAATCTCCACACCTTCAAAGAGTTTCTGAGCCAACTGCATGGTCCTCTCGGCCGAGAAGCCGAGGTGCCTGTGGGCTTCCTGCTGGAGGGTGGATGTCTTGAGCGGCGGGGGAGGGTTGGCCTTACCCTCCTCCTTTGAAAACTCTACTACGACGAAGGGGGCATCTTTCACCTTGGAGAAATCCTCCTGCGCCCTCTCCTTATCCTCGTACTTGGCCGTCTTGGCGACGAACTCGCCCGGCTCCTTGAAGTGGGCGTATATGTGCCAGAAGGGCTCGGGTACGAACTCCCTTATCTCCCTCTCTCTCTCAACTATCAGGCGGAGGGCGGCCGTCTGAACCCTGCCGGCCGACAGCCCCCAGCCTTTTATCTTCTTCCATAGGATAGGGCTTATCAGGTATCCTACCAGCCGGTCAAGGACGCGACGGGCCTTCTGGGCTTCCACCTTCTTGGGGTCTATATCGGTCGGATTCTCAACGGCCTCACGGACGGCCTCCGGAGTTATCTCGTAGAAGAGGACCCGCTTTATGGGTTTCTTGAGCTTTTTGAGCTCCTCTGCCAGATGGTGCGCTATGGCCTCTCCCTCCCGGTCGGGGTCGCTACCTATGAGGATGTAATCACTCTCCTTGGCCACCTTCTTTATGAAGGCCAGAGTCTTTCCCTTGCCCTTTATGACCTGATACTTGGGTTGGAATGTCTCCAGATCCACCCCCAACTCCTTGGGAGGGAGGTCCTTCACGTGGCCCTTGCTGGCTAAGACCACGAACTTGCCCCGCAGGTACTGGGCGAGGGTGCGGGCCTTGGTGGGGGACTCAACCAGAAGCAGCGGTTTTCCCTTGGCCTTCGTCTCCTTCTCCTTACCTTCGCCTTTCTTACTCTTCCTCTTCGCCATCCCATCCCTCTCCTTTGAAGAGAATCATGTACATGCTCCAGACGAACATGGCCGTCACCACCGACCATGCGAAGAGCATCATGAGCAGAGCATCAAGGCTCATAAGGGGGAGATTATATCCCCGATGGGGAGTCCATACCCAACCGCCGGGCCAAGTTGGACGATAGAACCCCCTCGGGATCCAAGCGGCGGCGGATCTCGTACCACTTGGGGAAGTCGGGGTAAGAGGCCCGGAATATCTCCCCGTCCATGAGGGCATCCTTGGTCAGGTAGAACCTTCCCCCCTGTGCCACTATATCCCTCATTAAGGGCTTTAGGAAATCAAAGAGGCCGGGCTTTATCGGGAAGTCAAGGGCCAAAGTCCAACCCGGCATCCCGAAGGGCAGGTATCCCCGCTGCTTCCCCATCCTCTTGAGGACCGCCAGGAAGGACCCACCCCCGTGCTTCACTATCCTCTCCAGAACACGCACCATCGTGTCGGACTCCGGTACGACGAACTGGAACTGGATGAAACCCCTCCTCCCGTAGGCCCTATTCCAGTCGTCTATGGCATCCAAGGGGTAGAAGAATCGCTCATAATCCACGAAGCCCTCGTACGGGGGATGGGTGGTGTAGTAGAGCCAGTTGAATACGGCCATGGTCAGGTCGTTGAGGAGGAAGGATGGAGCCCATATGGGAAAGCGCACCTTCAGCTTCCGCCTGTAGAAGAGGGGCTTCCGGGCCAGCGATTTCGGAAGTTCGGAGAGCCGAGCGTGCTCCCCGAACATGACCACACCCCGCCCCAGATTCTTCCCCGAGGATAGGCAGTCTATCCATGCCACGGAGTACGTGTAATAGGGGTCGTTATCATCAAAGACGGCGAGCATCTCATCTATGTTCCTGACGCGCACGGAACGGTAGGTGATGTAGGAGGTCTCTATAGGTCGCATCCTCATCTCCACCTCAAGGATGATACCCGTCAATCCCATACCGCCCACGGTGGCCCAGAACTCCTCGTCGTTCGGCGTGAGATTGAGCCTCTCTCCCGAGGGAGTCAGCAGGGTCAGGGAGGCTATATGCTCCGATATGGAGCCCTCCCGGTGGTGATTCTTACCATGCACGTCGCTCGCGACCATCCCTCCCAAGGTGACGTACTTCGTCCCCGGCGTGATGTAGGGGAACCACCCTCTGGGGATGAAGACCTTTAAGACCTCATCCAAGGATACGCCCGCCTCCGCCCGCAGGAGTCCCCGCTCCCCGTTGAAGGATAGGAAGCGACCGAGGGGCCTCATATCCAGAACGTACCCCCCCTCGTTGATGGACTGGTCCGCGTAGGAGCGTCCGAGGCCCCGCGGAATTATCGTGGGGAGGATGGAGCCTCTCAGGTCGCTGATGCCGAAGGGTACGACGACCTTCCCCTTGGCTTTGGGGTAGTTTCCCCATCCCGAAAGGGTAGCCTCGTATATCTTCGCCAAGGGAAGATTCTAACGGTGCATAGCAGACCCAATTTCACGGCTATAATTCCGGCCTATGCGGAAAGTGGTTTTGGCTCTGTTCGTAGGGTTCCTCCTACTCCAAGGGTGTAAGAAAACCGAGGAGATAACCATCCAGAGTGGGACGGTTGAGGAATTCTCCGTGGCCGTGGACCCCACGATGGGGATAATCACCCCCAAGGCCTTGATATACCTACCCCCCAATTACGACCCGAACGGCAAGTATCCCGTGATATACCTTCTTCACGGTTTCGGAGGGGACTACAAGACTTACGTGTATTTCAACGGCGTCCATGAGATACTTGACTATATGATATCAACGGGTCAGATGGACCCGGTCATAGTCGTGATGCCCGACGGGCGCAACCTCGTGGGCGGCTCCTTCTACACCAACAGCCACCTGTACATACCCTCCACCAACTCCTACGACTCCACCCTCATACCGACGGTCTTCGGAAAGTACGAGACCTTCATAATGGATAGCCTGATGGCCCAGGTGGAGCGCACCTACCCGGTGGATACCACCAGGAGGGCCATAATGGGACTGTCCATGGGCTCCTACGGCTCTTCCAAGCTGTGGCTAAAGTACCCCGGTAAATTCGTTGCCGTCGCTCTGCACTCGGGTCCTCTGGCCTTTGACTCCCTCATAAACGTGGATATCATAGACAGCATGCTCTCGGATTTTGACGACGGGCGGCTTCCCCTCTGGATAAAGGACTATCTCGGCTACGAGAGGAGATGGGCCACGCTCGGAAACGGTCTCTCCGCCGCCTTCAGCCCACGCGTGGTGGCCTATAGGGATCCGAGCGACTGGCGGGTGATTGAGAACTGCTTCTACTCTCCCAACGGTCTGGATTCCATAAACGGCGAGGTTCTCCTTGACACCATCACCATACGCGGGATGAAGCTGTGCGTCGGCGTACGATTCCCCTTCACCTATGACACCGCTGGCAAGCCTCTGGCATCGTGTATTGACCCGGCTCTCCCGGATAACTTCACGAAGAGGGCGCTCACCGAGACTTACTGTACGTGGAAGGCATTCCACGATCCCCAAACGCTCATAGACACCGCCCTAAGCAGGGACGCGGCCGGATTCCAAAGCACGAAGGTCTATATAGATGTGGGTAAGAGGGACGAGCTTACCCTTCTGGCCCACAACAGGGGATTCAAGCAGACTCTGCTTGACAAGGGTCTCGCCAGGGAGAATCTGGTGTATGTGGAGTTTGATGGGGCGGTGGGGTATCCGGCGGATATGTTCCCCGGACTCCACAGCAACTGGCTGTACATCCGTCTCGGAAAGGCCTTCACCTTCATCAACCGCGTCTTCAAGGGTGAGGATATAAAGGCGGGAGATTACGACCAAGCGGAGGGAAACGACTATGAGTAGGAACATACTTCCCACGCTCAAGGCCCACTTCGGCGACAAGGTCGGGCCGGAGGTGGAGACGAAGGACTTCCCCACCATATACGTGGCGAGGGAGGCCATAACCGACGTCCTGAAGTTCGCCAAGGAGGTTTTGGGTTATGATCTCTTCGTCTATATAACGGCCGTTGATTATCTCGGATGGAGGGGGCCTTCCCTCCCCCACGACAAGAGGTTTGAGGTGGTATATCACCTCTACTCCATACACCACAGGGACAGGGTGCGGTTCAAGGTGGCCGTGGATGACGGTGAGAGCGTCCCATCGGTCGCCCATATATACAAGGGGGCGAACTGGCACGAGAGGGAGGTCTATGATATGTTCGGTATAAAGTTCGCCGGCCATCCCAATCTGGAGCGCATCCTCCTCTGGGAGGGGTTTGATGGGCACCCTCTGCGCAAGGACTACCAGCTGCGCAGGTGGCCCGACCTACCACCGAACAAGTGAAGTATTCTCCGAACTTAAAAGAGGGGGGCCGCAGGCCCCCCTCCTTTTTTGACCTTGCTATCTCTTTCAGTAGAAGAGGCCGAGGGCGACCATGGCCTTGGCCACCTTCAGGAATCCGGCTATGTTGGCCCCCATCATGAGGTCGCCGGGATGGCCGTAGGCCTCGGCCGCGTTCTTGGACTCCTCGTATATGTGCCTCATTATGGCCCGCAGACGGTTATCCACCTCCTCGCGCGTCCATTGGAGAAGCTGGGCGTTCTGCGACATCTCCAGACCGGAGACGGCGACGCCACCGGCGTTGGCGGCCTTGGCGGGGCCGTAGAGGATACCGGCATCCTTGTATATCTTTATGGCCTCGGGAGTTGAGGGCATGTTGGCCCCCTCCGCCACCACCTTGACCCCCACCTTCACCAGAGCCTCGGCGTGCCTGCCGGTTATCTCGTTCTGGGTCGCCGAGGGGAGAGCCACCTGCACCTTTATACCCTTCTCGGCTATGACGTCCCACACGGACTTACCCTCAAAGTAGGGTACGTTGAACTTCTCGGCGTACTCTTTTATCCGACCCCTCCTTATCTCCTTGAGCTCCTTGAGGAAGCGGAACTTTTCGCCGGAGATTCCGGCCTCGTCGTATATGGCACCGGAGGCGTCGGAGGCGAAGACCACCTTGCCGCCCATCTCGTTCGCCTTCTCTATGGCGTGCAGGGCCACGTTCCCGGCGCCGCTGACGGCGACGATGAGCCCCTTGAGGGGCCTGTCGGGATCCTCAACGTTTATGCCCACCTTCGGACCGAGGTCGTTGAGCATATGGGCGGTGAAGTACAGGAGTCCGTACCCGGTTGCCTCGGGCCTCATGAGGCTTCCACCGTACTCGTAGTCCTTACCGGTTATAGCGCCGGTGTGCTCGTTCTTGAGCTTCTTGTAGGCGCCGTAGAGGTATCCCACCTCGCGGGAGCCCACACCTATATCTCCGGCGGGGACGTCCGTGTAGGGGCCTATGTGGCGGAAGAGCTCGGACATGAAGGCGTAGCAGAACCTCATGACCTCCTCGTCGCTCTTTCCGTGGGGATCAAAGTCGGAGCCGCCCTTTCCGCCTCCCATGGGAAGGCCCGTTAGAGCGTTCTTGAAGATCTGCTCAAAGCCGAGGAACTTGATGATGCCGAGATTCACGCTCTTGCGGAAGCGCAGTCCCCCTTTATAGGGACCTATGGCCCCGTTGAACTCCACCCTGTATCCACGATTGACGTGGATCTGGCCCCGGTCGTCCTGCCACGTGACCTTGAAGGTTATGACGCGGTCGGGCTCTACGATGCGCTCGTAGATGTTCCAGCGGGTGAACTCCTCATGCTTCTTCTCTACGGGCTCCAGGCTCGTCAAAACCTCCTCCACCGCCTGCACAAACTCCTTCTCGGTGTTCCCGTAGGTTTCCCTAACTTTCGCTATAACTTCCTTTATCTTGCTCATGGGGTCGGTATTCTACCCCTGCACCGGCGGATCTGTGGTGGTAGGTGTTAGTAATTCGTTGAACCGCGGAAACATGCTCTCATTGTGAGGGGACGCATCATACTCGGAGGTGTATATTACAAAGGTCCTTCGTTCTGTCTTCCGTTGAAAATTCACGCTTGAAAACGTGAAAAACTAACGTGCAAAATGGGGATACTTGACAAATTCAGAAAATGTCCCAGTATTTTGCGGAGCGTGATGAAATGGAGGCTCATGTTCGCGACGGCGATATTGTTGCATTTACTTTCGCTGTTAGTGATACCGATATTTTATAAAAGATTGATAGATATCATCATATATGACAAAATTTTCATAAAAGCGCTCTTGTTCGCGGGTGGTATCATGCTCGCCGCTGTAGGCTCATCCACCTTTGAGCATCTTGGCAATTACCTTAGGGCAAAATTACACCTTGAGATGGCAGAGAAAAATATAATCCGAAGTATGGAGGAATTTTATCGCTTAGATGTTAAGAGAGCGAGAGAGGAAGGCAGATATTTAAATCTCATCTTCAACACCTCAATGAATATGGCCTCCAAGGAGGTGGAGTTCTTCCACAAACTGTTGAACGCTCTATTCGGTGGAATATTCATGGTAGCGGTAGGAATGTATCTATCTCACAGGATGTTTATCTTAAGCATAATAATCTTTCTATCGGCATTTTCGGTCGTCAATTACCTGTCAAGGTATATAGGTGAGACGAAAAAGAGGGAGATGGATGAGAGGCTAAGATTTAAAAATCGTCTGATTGATGTATTGAAATCCTTCAAATTGTGGAGAATCATAGGGCTGCAAAGGTCCTATATCATTAAGCCGTTTGAAAAATTTAAAACAAAATATTTGAAATTTGAAGCGGCACTCTCAATAATTTCCAACATTTCGTGGTTCCTGTATCAGGGTGTGTATGTGGTCATCATTCTTATCGGTGGATATATGGTTCTAAGAGGTGGCCTATCTATAAGCTCCCTTTTAGCGATGGTTTATCTTGTAAGGAAGTACGGTGATATTTTCTCGGATATAACTTCGCTCATACCTGTATATAGGGAGATCCAAGTATATAGGAATAAATTGCGAGAAGGCCTATCGCCTCTGCGGGAATACCGCATATTTAAGGATTACATAGAATGCGAGGGTATATACGCCTCCTATGGAGAAAAAGAAGTATTAAAAAATTTGCACTTCGTGGCCAAAAATTCGGATAGAGTACTCATAACTGGCCCCAACGGTTCGGGGAAAACCACATTGGCCCACATAATATCCGGAAACTTGGAACCTTTGAAGGGGAAGGTTATTACGCCGCGCAACTTGTCTTCCCTTATTTTACCTGTACATCTTCCCCCTGCGAGGGTTAAGGATATGGTTGATCCGGAAACTTTGAAACGGTACGGACTGGACAGCGTAAAGGAAAATCTCTGTACGGAGCTTTCTATAGGGCAAAAGCGGGTTGTTGGAATTTTACTGGCACTTTCTAAGAAGGCCGATGCATACATTTTTGATGAACCTTTGGAGAGTTTGGATGAAATTATGAGCAGAGAAATATCGGCGCTTATACTATCAAGAACATCCAACGGGATACTGATAATTATTCAGCACATGAAGCGTGGAAATTTCGGGAACTTCAGGGAGGTAAGAATTGCTTAGAGTATTGAGAAAATCCTTGATAACGATACTTCCTCTGCTGCTGATAAACCTCGCGATGGGAGTACTGGAAGTTTATTTCCCAATTCTTGAGGGCCATATCACGGATACTTTATACAAACATGATGAGGCGGGTTTCTTGAAATACTCGGCCATTTTCCTGATATTGCTCGTAGCTTACCCTCTAATTTACATATTTGCCGATTTCTTGGGTTATTTCATCAAGATGTGGATTGTGAGAGACGAGATATACGATAATTTAAACTTCATATACCACAAGGACATTAGAACCTTAGAGAATGCGGGGTACGTCGCATCAAGAATATATGACGATATAGATACGGGCTTGGAGGGTCTCATCGTCTCCACGATGGGGTTGTTTTATATAATCGGGGTCATCGTTAATGGAATGATCACCGCATTAAAAATACATCTTTCGCTGGCAATTGCATTCATCATAAGTGCCGCCATGATAAATATTCTTATGGTGAGGATGCACGGATCTCTCCGAAAGTTGGCGGAGAACGTGGGCGAGTCGGAAGCCTTCATCAAGGGGGTGATACTGGATTTTATAAAATCTTACCAAATAATTAGAAATTTGCTCGGTTTTCCCGGTATCGTGAGGGACTATTTGACTGATTATATAAACGAGACCTTCAGTGGGATCCTCACGCTCAAATCAAGGAGCTTCGCCATTTCCCATATAGGCAATACGTTAAATTACGCCATTATGTTTGTATTTATATGTTTGGTAAGTTTTGAGGTTTTAAGCAATAAAATAACCCTTGGGGAATTTATAACCTTTATAGGTGCTATAGGTTTAGTATCAAGGTACATAGGGACCAGTTTATCCTTACTCCCCGAGATGGTGAGCTCTTGGAGGTATATAGAAAGGTTCTATGAATTTGTCGGGCTTAGAGAGACCGATTATTACACGCTTGGCCCCAACATATACGTTGAGAATTTAAAGGTATCGTACGGCGATAAAACCATACTGACGGACATCACGGTGCTGATAAATAAAGGGGAAAGGGTACTCATAAAAGGGAGGAATGGGACGGGCAAGACGACCTTTGCCAACGTAATATCGGGAATTTTGAGTCCTGAGAGTGGGAAGGTAATTCTGCCTAAAACCATCTCTTCAATCACTCAACCTTTTGAGTTCCCAAATGTTAAGGTTGGGGAGATCGTAGATGAAGGAACGCTAAGGGAGTTCAACATTGAAGAGCTCAAAAGTAATGCGGCGGGTACCTTATCTGCGGGGCAGAAGCAAAAGTTAGCGATAGCGCTCGCCCTTTCAAAGGATGCGGACGTCTATATATTTGACGAGCCTCTCGCCAACATCTCGTCCGATGAACGAGAGTTCTTTAAAAATAAAATTTTATCCAAGACTCAGGGTAAGACGCTCATCGTTATCTCCCACGGCGAATATTTTGACGACGAGGGATTCAGGATACTAAAATTCAAAGGCTCCCTGTAGCCGAGGGAATCATCTCTTTTGAACGATCGTTCAAATCGCCCGTATAATATCCGGCCGATGACCTCCTTCTTCGTGAGGCGGCCCGTCTTCTCGCTGGTCGTACTCCTCCTGATGCTTATAGGCGGCGCCTTCGGGCTCTCCAATCTGGGAATAGACCTCTTCCCCAACTTCTCCCTCCCCTCCGTCTCTGTCATAGTTCAGTATCCGGGCGCCTCACCCGAGGACGTGGAGAGGAACGTGGTGGAGGTTTTAGAGAAGGAGTTCTCCGTCCTTGAGAACGTTGATGAGATAAAGAGCACCAGCCAGCAGGGCGTGGGGGCCATAACCATAACCTTCAAGTACGGCACCGACATGGACCAGGCGGCCGTTGAGGTTAGGGATAGGATAAACTTCGCCCGGCCACGCCTGCCGAAGGACATACTGGAGCCTCTGGTCTTCAAGTTTGACGTGGGCCAGTTCCCCATAATAGTCGCGGGGGTAGTCTCAACCGACGAGGGTTTTGACACCCGCTACTGGGCGGAGGAGGTGATGGAGGATGAGCTTCAGAGGGTGGATGGCGTGGGATCGGTTCTCCTCTTCGGGGGCGGGAGAAAGCGGCAGATAAACGTCCTCGTTGATAGGAAGCGTCTGGAGGGATACGGTCTGACCTTTGAGGATATGGTGCGTCTTCTGGAGGCCCAGAGTATGGATGTACCCGTCGGGGACCTCAAGCTGGGCGACAGGCAGATGGTCCTCCGGGTGCCCAGCACCATAAGGAGCGTTGAGGACCTGAAGAGGGCGGTGGTCGGATACGTGGGTGGAAGGCCCGTGAGACTTGAGGAGGTGGCCGAGGTTGAGGACGGCTACGCCGAGAGGAGGACCTACGTTCTGAGTGGCAACAGGGAGGCGGTCTTCTTCTCCGTCCAGAAGCAGGCGGACGCCAACGCCGTCAAGGTGGCCGACGCCGTCAAGAGGAAGTTTAAGGAGTTGGAGAGGTACTATCCGGTGCAATTTACCATATATTCCGACGGCTCAACCTTCATAAGGAACTCCGTGGCCAACCTGACCCGCACCCTCCTCTTGGCCTCCTTCATCGTGATAATCGTGGCCTTCCTCTTCCTCATAGACATACGCTCGGCTCTCATCATAGCCCTGACCATTCCCACCTCTCTCACCCTCTCGTTCCTCTACCTCTACCTGACGGGAAGCTCCATAAACATGATATCCCTGTCCGCCATGGCCATAGCCGTCGGAAGCGTGGTGGATGCGGCCATAGTTGTGGTTGAGAACATCTTCTTCCACAGGCTCAAGGGGGAGCCACCGCGCGAGGGGGCTATATTCGCCACCAAGGAGGTTGCCGGTGCCATAACCGCCGCCACGATAACGAACTTCGTCGTCCTCTTCCCGCTTCTCTTCGTCCCCGGATTCGTCGGCGTGATGTTCAAGGAGCTGGCCATAATCACGATAATCGTGTATGCCACCAGCCTCTTCTTGGCCCTGACCGTGGTACCCTCCCTCGCCGCGAACCATCTCCGCCTGCGTCCCAAGGGAGAGCCGAGGTGGTTCATCCCTCTGGAGAGGGCTTACCACAGACTGGTGGGGATACTGGTGAGGCACAGGTGGAAGTGGGCCGCGGTCTTCGCCCTACTCCTCGTCATCGTCGGCTCGGCGTGGCGTTTCGTGAAGACCGACTTCTTCCCCAAATTGGACGAGGGTAGGATAGTCCTAAACATCCAGCTTGAGCGGGGAACCTCCCTGGAGAAGACCTACGCCGTCCTCAAGGAGCTTTACGATAGGATCCGCGAGTTGCCGGACGTTGAGATGGCCGTCCTCCGTGTCGGTCAATCGGAGACCGGTTTCTCCGCCCTATTCGGGACGACCGAGGCCCCATACACGGGGGAGATAACCGTCAGACTCAAGCCCCGAGGCCAGAGGAGAAGCATAGAAAGTGTAGCCGGCGATATAGAGCGTCTCGCGGCGGAGGTCCCCGGAGTGGAGGAGTACAGCGTCTCCACGACGGGGCACGGTTCCCAGCTCCTCTTCGGGGGCGGAAAGGGGGTATCCGTTGAGATATACGGCGACGACTTCAAAGTCTTGGACAGTTTGGCCCAAGTCGTGGCGCACGTGATGCGCACGGTTGAAGGTGTCAGGAGCGTGAGCATATCAAGGGGAAAGCCGGCCCCGGAGATGGTGGCGAGGTTGGACCGTGAGGTGATGTACATGTACGGGATAACGCCATTTCAGGTGGCCAACTTCCTTCGCTACGCCGTGCATGGAAGGACCGTATTCACCCTAAAGACCGGGGGGAAGAATCTAGACGTGGTAGCCCGCATGGACCCCAAGTACGTTGATGGGGCGGAGGACGTGCTAGCGTTGAGCCTCGGCAGGGTACCCCTTGGAAACGTCCTCTCCCTTGAGGAGCGTTTGGCCTCCGTCAGGATAGACAGGCGGAACAGGATCAGATACGTTGAGGTGTCGGCCGAGCCATCTGGAAGACCCTTGGGAGAGATTCGTAAGGAGTTATCCCGCAAGTTGGAGGAAGTGGAGTTCCCGACCGGGTACCATTACGAATTCGGCGGCACATTCAGGCGCATGGCCCAGAGCTTCAGGCAGATGGGCGTTCTGCTCGTTCTGGCCATTCTCATAATATTCCTGACGGTGGCCGCCCAGTTTGAGAGCTTCCGGCAGTCGCTCATAATCTTCTTAACGAGCGTTCCCTTCGGCCTCGCCGGGGCATCCTTGGGATTCCTCCTTCTGGGAAGACCCTTCACGATGACGGCATTCGTCGGTCTGGTGGCGCTGGTGGGATTGGTCGTGAATAACGCCATAGTTCTCGTGGATTACGCGAACCTGCTTCGGCGTAGGGGAATGGACAAGTACGGGGCCATAGTTGAAGCCTCAAGGAGAAGGTTGCGCCCCGTCCTCATGTCGGCCCTGACCACAGCCTTGGGCGTGCTGCCCTTGGCCATCTTGAGACTTGAGGGCTCGGAATTCTGGGAGGGGTTGGGAGTTTCCCTATCCGGAGGTTTGCTCTTCTCGCTGGTCACCACCCTTCTGGTGGTTCCCGTCGCCTACGCCATACTGTCGCCCGACAGGTACGGCGACTCTTAGGATGGCGGTCCGAATCGGGAGAAGATCACATCCACGTAGCGGTTGAAATCCACCGACAGTCCCCGGCGAAGCTCCTCCTCCGTCAGGAAGTTGCGGATCTCGGAGTGCCTCATCGCCTCCTCGTATATGGACGTTCCACGGTCGTGGGCCCTCTGGGAGACCTCCTTCACCCACTCGTATGCCACATCCCTTGAGACCCCCTTCCTCACCAGAAGGAGGAGTAGGACCGACGACAGATAGAAGTCCCCGAATCTCTCCATATTCTCCCGGGCCCTATCCTCATTTACGACCAGGCCTTCCACGATGGACGTGGCCAGACCCAAAGCATAGTGGAGGGTGGTGGTGGCGTCGGCAAGGGTGAATCGCTCAACCGACGAGTGGCTTATATCCCTCTCGTGCCACAGGGCCACGCTCTCATTCTCCGCCAGGGCCCATCCCCTTAGCAGTCGGGCTATCCCGGTGAGCCTCTCGCTCCTTATGGGGTTTCGTTTGTGGGGCATGGCCGAAGAGCCCCTCTGTCCCCTGCGGAACGGCTCGGCCATCTCCCCCGTCTCGGTCCGGGCCGACAGTCTAATTTCCAAAGCCAACCTCTCCAAGAGCTCTCCAACGAGCATGAGGACGTTGAGGGCGTGGGCGAAGCGGTCGCGGGGTACGACCTGGGTGGATACAGGCTCAACCTTCAGACCGAGGAGGGCGAGCGCCCTCTCCTCAACCTCCGGAGGGTTCAGGGCGTAGTTTCCCACGGCCCCGGAGATCTTCCCGTAGGAGATGCTCTCAATCGCATCGTCAAGACGGCGCAGGTCCCGCAGAGCCTCCGAGTAGAAACCGAGGAATTTGAGGCCGAATGTGGTGGGTTGGGCGAACACCCCGTGGGTCCTACCCATCACGGGCGAGTACTTATACCTTTGGGCCTTATCGTACAGGGCCTTCGCGAGACGCAGCAACTCTTCCCTCACGAGGAGCAAAGCTTTGCGCATCCGTAGAGCGTTGGCCGTATCAACCACATCCGAAGACGTCATGCCGAAGTGCAGGTAGTTGCCTCCCCTCCCAAGGCTCTCCTCAAGGACGGACAGGAAGGCCAGCACGTCGTGGTCGTATATACGCTCCCTCTCCGCCACCCTCTCGGGTACATCCCTCCAGAAATCCTCATCCTCCAGCAGGGCGGCCAGGGAGTCCGATAGTCCCACCTTCGGTATTATCCCCATCTCCTCCTGTGCCTTGGCGACGGCCCACTCAACCTTGGCCCAAGTCCGGAATTTCTCCTCCTCCGACCACAGTTTCCACATCTCGGGACGGGAGTATCGGCGAAGGGGCATAAAAAAATGGCCCCAGCGGGACTCGAACCCGCACTACCACCTTGAAAGAGTGGCGTCCTAGCCCTTAGACGATGGGGCCGGCGGAGAGCGTATTATACGGGGGACGGTAGATTGGAGAGCATTTCGGGGTTATAATAAAAAACCATGCTTCTCCTTCTGCTTTCAGGTCCGGATGCTTCATCCCTCGCCCGTTTGAGGGAGCTGGAGAGGGCCTTCGGTGAGGCTCAGGCCATCACCGGCGTTGATTCCGACCTCCTGAAGGTCATATCCTACAGATTGACACGGTTCCATCGCGTTGGACCGAGTCCCAAGGCCGAAGCCCTACCCCAGTACGGGGTGATGGGTATCTTCCACATAGATGAGGCGGTAGCCGTCTCCGGAATTCCCGAGAGCAAGATACTGGAGGATGACAGGGCTGGTATATTGGCCGGCGCCCTCCTTCTGAAACACTACCTTGACCTGTGCTCCGGAGAGCTGGTATGCGCTCTGAAGATGTACGCTCCGGAAGGTGCGAGGGAGATATTCGCCCGCGATATTCTGGCCCTTTACCGCTCAGGCCTTGAGTTTCCCATCCTCTCAACCCGCGCCCATCCGGAGGTGGAGATTCCGAAGGATTTGGCCTCCGAAGCCTCCGAAGGTCTCAACGCGTGTCCTCCGGGTCCGGAATTCCCCGAGGTGGAAGAGTGGGTTCCGGCCGACCCATCCAACTACACCGCCGCCAACCGCCCGAGCGACTACCCGATATACTACATCATAATTCACACGACCGAAGGTACCTATTACGGAGCCATCTCGTGGTTCCAGAATTCCGCCGCCAACGTCTCGGCCCACTACGTGATAAATTCGGAGTACAACTCCTCCGACGGGGCCCCTCTTGGGGAGGCTACCCAGATGGTGTGCCACAAGGACATAGCCTGGCACGCGGGGAACTGGACCTACAACACCCAGTCAATCGGCTTGGAGCACGAGGGGTACGTCAGCGAGAACGGCTGGTACACCGATACCCTCTACAGGAAGTCGGCGTACATCAGTCGGATGGCCTCCATAACCTTCGGCTTCCCGGCCGACAGGGACCACATAATAGGGCACGTTGAGGTTCCGGGGGCCACCCACACCGACCCCGGCGATTACTGGGATTGGGCCTACTACAGCGTTCTGGTGGAGGGACTGCCTCCGGCCGACACCATAGTGGATGAGCTTTCGCAGGGATTCCGCAAGTACGGGCCCAGCCAGTACTGGTACTACGACTCGGCCAACGGCTACGGCGCCTACGGCCACATGTGGCACACGGGCTCTTGGAACGGCGTGGCCAACTGGGCCAGATGGACGCCCAACCTCCCCTACGCCGGACCCTACGAGGTCTTCGCGCACATCCCCGTGGGCGCCGATTACGATGCCCACGTGCCCTACATAATAGTGCATGAGGACGGAACCGATACGGTATGGGTGAATCAGGGTCTCTACTCCGGTGAGTGGGTGTCCTTGGGGACGTACAACTTCGCGGCGGGGTCCTACGGCTACGTCATCCTTCTGGACTCCTCGGACATAAGCGGGGATCGCATAGCCTTTGATGCCGTTAAATGGTCTTGGAGAGGCGGAGCAGTCTGCGGGGACCTCATAGTAGATGACGGGGATCCCGGATGGACGGGCTTCGGAACATGGACCCTAAGCTCCTACAGCGGATACAACGGGGATTACAGGTACGCCACCGTAGGCGGGACGGCCGACTCCTCCGTGTGGTACTCTCCCCTCGGATGCTACTCCGGCTATAAGGTTTGGGCTTGGGTACGAAAGGGGACGAACCGCAGCACATCCGTCCATTATCGTATATACGCCGATGTCGGCCCTCGGGACGTCTATGTTAGCCAGTACGGTGAGAGCACGGACACCGGTTGGATATTCCTTGACAGCGTCTGCGCCGATACCCTCCACGTGGTCATGTACGACGACGCACCCGACGGAACCGTCGTCATAGCCGACGCCATCATGTACGAGCTGGACACCACCATATCGTGTCCCACCACCGCCAAGGCCGAGCGACCGGAGGATGTGGGCGGAGTTGTCATATCCTACGACGACGGGTACGTCCTCCTGAAGGTGCCCTTCGTTCGGGACGTGAGGTTGGAGATATTCTCGGTTGATGGTCGCTCCGTCCTGCGACGGGATCTAAAGGGTGTGGTCGGATGGGTGAAGGTTCCCGTCAGGTTGAGCGGTGGGGTGTATTTCGTCAAGGTGGATGACGAGGTCCTGAAGGTGGTGGTGCGTTAAGGGGCTTCGTCCTTAGAATAGGGCGATGAAACTCCTGAAGGAGGAGGTGGTCTATAGGGGGAAGTTCATGGACTTCGTCGTCAGGGAGTATGAGATAAACGGGAAGGTGAAGGTCCGGCAGATGGTCAGGCATCCCGGAGCCGTCGCCATAGTCCCGGTGCTTCCCGATGGGCGCGTCATATACGAGAGGCAGTACAGATTCGCGGTGGGAGATTACATATACGAGCTTCCGGCCGGGACCTTGGAGAGGGGTGAGGAGCCTCTCCGGGCGGCCCAGAGGGAGTTGGTGGAGGAGACCGGCTACCGGGCCAACAGGTGGAGGAAGTTGGCCGAATTCTATCTCGCCCCCGGATACTCAACCGAGTACATGCACCTGTACGTGGCGGAGGAGCTTGAATTCGTAGGCGAGAGCCGGGATGAGGATGAGGACATTACCCTCGTTCCCATGAGCTTGGAGCAGATGGAGAGCGCCCTGAAGGAGAATCTCTTTAAGGACGCGAAGACGTTGGTTGGGACGCTCATGTACCTTAGGGAGGTGCGAGGATGTTGAGTGAGGAGCTTCTGAAGGTTATAGCCTGCCCCAAATGCAAGGGCGAGCTGGTCTATTGTCCGAAGAGGAACGAGCTCAGATGCTACCGCTGCAAACTCGCATACCGCATAGAGGACGATATACCCATCCTCCTCGTTGAGGAGGCAAAACCTCTGAACGAAGATGAGCCTTGCGAATAGGTACAGACCTAAAACGTTTGACGAGGTCGTAGGCCAGAAGTTCGTAAAGCGCGTCCTGATGCGTGCCCTTGAGCGCAAGGACATACCCCACGCCCTCCTCCTCGCCGGACCCAGAGGTATAGGCAAGACGACCCTCGCGAGGATATTCGCCAAGGGGTTGAACTGCGAGCTGGGTCCCACATCCAAACCCTGCGGCACATGCAGATTCTGCCGGGAGATTGACGAGGGGAGGAGCGTTGATGTGGTGGAGATAGACGCCGCCTCCAACAGGGGAATTGAGAACGTTCGGGAGATACAGGAGCAGCTCAGGTACATGCCCGTCTCCCGCTACAAGGTATATATCATTGACGAGGTCCATATGCTGACGACGGAGGCCTTCAACTCCCTCCTCAAGACGTTGGAGGAGCCTCCGCCTCACGTGGTATTCGTTCTGGCCACGACCGACCCCCACAAGATACCGGCGACCGTCCTCTCGCGCCTGCAGAAGTTCCACCTGAAGCCCCACAGCATCTCCGACATAGTGGAGAGGCTGAAGTACGTGAGCTCGCAGGAGGGTATATCCATAACGGATGAGGCTTTGCGTATGATAGCCGAGCGCTCCGAGGGGAGCCTGAGGGATGCCCTCGTCCTCCTTGAGCAAGCCCACATATACTCCGACGGGACCATAACCGAAAGGGATGTGGCCGAGATGTTGGGGGTCGTGCCCGACAACCTCTACGCTCAGCTCATGGAGAGCATCCTCGCCGGGAGCTTCAAGGAGGCCTACGAGAAGGTCATGGAGATAACCGAGAGATTCTCCCCGGTGGATTTCGCCTCCGGCCTCGTGAGGTATCTGGAGCGGCACCTACTGTCCGACTCCACCCTACCCTTTGAGGAGAGGGTGGTACTCCTGCGTATGGCTCTGGATATGGAGGTGCATATACGCCAATCCTCGGACCCCTACGCTTGGCTAACCTACGACGTGGCCCGGATGTGCGCCTTCAAACGGGTCGTGAATCTGGACGAGATAAGCAGGTATCTGGGGGAGCCGCCGAAGGGGTCGCGACCTGCCGGCGTGGGGGAGGCCCAATCCCCGCCTCCCGCCCGTGCGGATGAGGATCCCATTGAGAGGCTAAGGAGGGAGAAACCCACCGTGGCCGGATACGTGGCGGATGCCACCTACACCCGGGAGGGGGATACCCTCCACATCATCGTTAGCAGCTCCGTGATCGCCCGGAAGATAGAGCGGGAGGTGGAGGCTATAAGGAGAGCCTTCGGCGTCAGGGAGGTGAAGGTTCAGGTCAGAAAGAGCGGAGGCTTCGGAGACCTCTTCGGGGAGATCAAGAGGGATTGGGAGAGTTTGGATTGAGGGTGGCCATACTGGGATTGGGCAACCTACTCTTGGGGGATGAGGGATTCGGGGTGCATGCGCTTCGGTATCTGGAGGGTGAGATTCCGCCGGACGTCGCCCTGATAGACGGCGGGACCCGTGGCCTCTACCTCTATCCCTTCCTTGAGGGGGTCACCCATCTGATCATCTTGGACGTGGTGAGGCTGAGGAGGCCCCCGGGTACGGTCATCACCCTCGGGCGGGAGGAGCTGAACGGGGCCATAGTGCCGAAGATATCCGCCCACGATGTGGCCCTGCCGGACCTTCTGGCGCTGCTGGAGATGGGAGGCGGCGGACCGAGGGACATCAGGCTCGTGGGGGTGGTGCCGGGGGAGTTCGGCGCGCGCGTCGGTCTATCGGAGGAGGTGAGAGCAGCTCTGCCGAAGGTCAAGGAGGAGGTTTTGAGCATCCTCCGGCAGTGGGGTGTGATGTAGGAACTTCGTACTTACGGGATTTTCGTCCCGTACGTCCGGGGGTATAATACCTTCTATGTATAACCGCAGGAAGGGTATTCTTAAGTGGGCTTTTGCCGGAAAGTACAATTTGGAAGCGTACCTTTTTCTCCTCCACCGGATAACGGGGTTGGCTTTGGTCGTGTATCTTCCCATGCACATCCTCGTCACGAGCATGAGGGTCTTCGGACCCGAGGCGTGGAAGGCCACGATGGAGAGGGTGGCCCATAGCCCCGTATCCGCCATCGGGGAGTGGCTTCTGGTCGTGGCCGTGGGCTTCCACGGGCTCAACGGTATGAGACTCATACTGACCGAGCTGGGGATGTTCATCGGAAGGCCCTCCAAGCCCATATACCCTTACAAGAACTCCATAGACAGGCAGAGGATCCTCAGCTGGGCGGTGATGGTCTTGAGCGCGGTATTCATAGTTTGGAGCATCTTCGCCTTCAGCCCGAGATTCTTTGGGCATTGAGATGAGGGTCTTTCTGGCCGTTGAGGTGGGGGATGAGGTCAGGCGGGAGTTGGCGGCGTTGGGCAAGCGTCTGAAGTGGGCTCTCCCCCATCTGCGCACGGTCCCACCCGAGAATCTCCACATAACCCTGAGATTCATCGGAGAGGTGGAGGAGCCTCTGGTCAGGGAGATTGACGATGCCCTCCGGGGCAGGTTCCTCGGTGAGAGGTTCGTCCTCAAACTCGGAAAGGTGGGGGGATTCCCCAGTAGGTTCGGGGCGAGGGTCGTGTGGGTGGGGCTTCAGGACGACTCCGCCATAAGGAAGTTGAGCGACCGCATAGACGCCCTGCTCTCATCGGCCACATCCCTTCCCGAGAGGGATAAACCCTTCAAGGCCCACATCACCGTTGCGAGGGCCAGAAGACCCGTGAATGTTGAGAGCTTCTCCGTGCGACCTTTGGAGTTTGAGGTCAGGCGCGTGGTCCTCTTCAAAAGTACTCTGGCGAAACCCCACGCGATATATCAGCCGTTGGACTACTATCACCTTGCCGGTACTTGATACCTCCATCGTCCTGACTTCCCTCCTCTGGAGAACCGCCTCTTGGAGGTATCCCTTCTACGCGGCTCCCGGCGATACGCTGGTGATAACGGTCGTCTCCGACAGGGAGCTTGAGGCCGTGTATTTCGGAGAGTTCGGTGAGCCCCCCTTCCTCTCCGAGATATACACCGACAGCATCACGTGGATACACGTCAGCGACACCGTGCGTCCCTACACTCTGGAGGTCAGATTCAGGGCCCTCCTATCAAAGGCCCGGGTGAGGGTCCGAATCCTGCGTAAACCCGCGCCCGGTTGGGAGAACTTCAACACCACCCTGAAGGTCGTGCGGGTAAAGGTTCCCTACAAGGATACCCTGTGGGATACGACCTACGTTCAGATCGGAAGATGGGAGGTCTTCCTACCGCCGAAGAGCGACATATTCTTCGCCCACACCTACGGGAGGGAGCCCGTCTTCCGGTTGGAGGGACCTACGGCCGGCGCCCTGATATTCCTCGCCCCGTTGAAGATTGACGATTCCCTGCGGTACAAGTACGGCGAGTTCTTCTTGGAGAATCCCTTCCATCGGGATAGGGTGTGTAAGTACTTCCGGTACGGTCATATGGACCTTGCCATCGTCCCCTACTCGGAGTATGAGAATGCCCGGGCCGGATACCCCTTCCGAGCCGTGGAGGAGTTTCCCGGCGTTGAGGTGGGATGCTTCCGGGTCCATATGCCGGCGGGCGAGTACGCCTTCATCCTCAAGAATAACGCCGCGGATGCCAAGAACGTGGTGGTCAGGGTCCTGAACCTTCGCCTCGTCCCCGTCGTCATAACGCGCTATCGCATAATAGAGAAACCCTCCCGCTGATGGAGCTTCTCTGGGTATTCTCCCACGGGGCGCCTCTCTCGGCGGTGGATTGGGGCGTTAGGGCCATAGCCACGGTGGATATGCGCGGGAGAGGATACGTCTGGTCGGATACGGGGGCGCAGAAGAAGGCGGAGTTCCCCTTGGGGATGGTCCATCCGAACGTGGTCAGGGTCTCCCCATCGGGGAGCCGTCTGGCCGTCGGTGGGAGCGCTCTGGGCATATACTCCATAGCCGGCGGGAGGCTCTACGTGTATCGCAACACGTCCATGACCAACGACCTGGTGTGGCTAAACGACGGACGGATCTTGGCCGTTCAGAATAAGGGTCTTCTGCTTCTCAGGCCCCACTCCGATACCGTCGTGGAGGTACCCAACCGGCGCGGATGTCCCATAACGTCGGTGGCCTTGGACCCTTCCGGAAGGCGGTTTGCTACGGGTACGTGCGACGGATTCGTTGATGTCTGGTTCTTGGACACTCTGGTAGCCTACAGGACCCTGAAGTTCAACTCCCCGGTGGCGGATATCCACTGGACGAAGGATGGCAGGAGGCTTCTGGTGGCCACGGATGACGGCATATACATATACTCAACCGACGGCTGGAGGGAGATGGGGATGATCTCCCACGGAACTTACGGGGTTGAATTCGTCTCCGCCTCCCCGGATGGGCGCTTCGTCATCTATGGGGGGAAGGATAAGATTCCGAGACTGTACGACGTACGGAAGAACGTCATATACGAGGGTACGCCCCTCTTCCACTGGATCATGGATGGGGATTGGGAGGAGGCGGGCTTCCGATTCGTCGTCGTTGATGCGGAGGGTCAGGGAAGGGTCTATAGGGTCAAACCTGAGATCCTGCGATAGTCAGAACCTTATGCGGATGTCCGCCCTCAACTGATTCTTGCGGGTGAATATTCCCCCCTCGTAGTCGCCGCTCAAGTTGTATATGTAGCTGAAGGTCGCATCCACGGCGTTGCTGAACTGGTAGGTGGCACTCACCGTCAGGTTGTTGTTCTTCCGCCTTGAGAGGGTATCCACGCTGTTCCCGAAGTCCGCGAGGGTGTGGTTTATGGTTATGTCCGTGCCGCTGCTCGCGGAGTACTTGGCCGAGAGGGTCAGACGGTTCTTTAGGGAGAGGAGCCTATCCTTCTTCCACGGCAATCGGATGCCGGAGAATCCGCTAAAGGTGTGGCTCAGACCTATCTCGTAGGTGTTCTGAACGGATATTCGCTCTATGTTCATGGAGGAGTATATCTCGTGAGTTCGGGAGTTGGTGTATGTGTAGGAGAGGTTCAGACCCGTACCGTTCTTGAGGGTGAAATTCGGAGACAGGTTTATGGTCCTCGTGAAGCGCGTTGTCCTCGGTCTCACGGTGTCCGTACCCGTGGGAACCCAGAGGGGATAGGATGTGGTGCTCCTCTCGTCCGAATAGTTGAAGGTGAAGTCCGACGATGAGATGAACTTCCAGCGGGAGATGATGGGTATCGGTCGTCCGCTCAGGACGAAGTCCGGGAATCTCCAAGTCTCCCGAAGTATCCGCTGGGTCTGGTTATCCGTGAGGTCCCGGCTGTAGTTGAATCTCGGAGAGAGTCGCAGGCGCGCGGAGATGTTCAGGTCCGTGGATAGGTCGTAGGAGTGGGTCTCCCTCCAGTTGGAGCGTTGGGTGTCGGTTATTATCACGCCGGGATCAAGGGCCAAACCGAAGCGGTAGGCCCAACTGGCCCTTCCCATGGCGGCGTAGAAGCTGGATGTGCGGGAGAAGCTGTAGGAGAAGCGGGTATTCCTCCATATGTTGGCCAGCTTGTCCAAGCCGTAGAGGAAGGTGTGGAGTGCCCCAGCCGTGGATAGGGATGTATCCTTACTCTCATCCCTCAATTTCCCTATCTGCGACAGCAGCCTCCCCTGCTCCACGTTCAGGGTGAAGCCCACACTGAGGTCCTCGTTTATATCCCTGACGTCAAAGCCCGTGAGGGCGTTCTCGGGTTTTCGGTCCTCGGCGTACCCGTGTCGGTACGTAAGGGACGGGGAGAATATCCACAGGCGCCTCAAGTTCAGGGAGGAGTTGAAGTTCTCCCTGAATTGGCTCTCAAACCCGAGAAGGGAGTCCGCGTAGCTCTTCAAGAGCTCGTCGTAGCGATAGTCCCCCTTTCGGGATATGCTGTACCCGAATCCGAATATGCCGGGGATGGGATCGTAGTTTATGCTGGCGGAGAGGTTGCCGTACTTGTCCGTCCTGCGCGTTATGGCACCCATGGTTCTGGAGAAGGAGGTGGTCAGGCTGTAGTTGTAGGAGATTGAGTAGGAGGTGGGAAGGTAGCGGTACCGGCGATTGCCCAACATGAACTCGCCCGTGGGCCTGTAGGAGTACCGGATGCCGTAATTCTGGGACACGGTGGAGTCGTAGCTCTGACCGGGTATGTTGGATAGGTCGTATCTCATGCTGTGGGAGAGTTTCCACGGGTCCAAGAACCACTTACCCAGCCATCCGGTTGAGCCCCTCTTGGAGAAGGATATGCCGTAGGCGGTTGAGCGGGAGAAGGCCGTGAGGGACCGTCTCTCCTCCGGCGAGGTTATGGGAACGTCCAGACCGGGCTTGAATTTGGGAACCCTCTGGCTCAGGTTGTGGCTAAAGTTGAAGGGAATGCTTAGGCCCCAAGAGGAGGGGAACAGCCTGTGGATGTTGAAGGTGGTGTTCAGATTGAAGCGGAGGGTCTGGTACTGGCTAAGATTCGTGGCCGACCTGGCGAAGTTCATCTGCTCAAACGTACCGTTGCCCGTAAGCTGAAACAGGTCGGATATGTTGAACCTCATGGAGACGTTCCCGGCGTAGGCGGATGTCTTAACGGGGTCCGTCAGGCGAAGCTCATTCACCCAGAGCTCCCCGCTTATCCGCTCGGAGGAGTCGTTGGCGACACCTACCCAGAAGAATTCAACCTCAAATATGCTCGGATTCCCCCTGACACCGTACCTCCCGTTGCTCCTGTAATCCGGCGACGTTTCGTCCCCCTTGAAGAGGACTAAACTGTCCAAGAAGAATTTGACCGCCTGCCAACCTTCGCCCGTTATCCTCTGCCTGTACTCGTAGAAGTTGAGCGAATCCTTCCCGAATCTCACAACTATGGTGGGAGAGCTGCCGGACCTGTCCTGTACCCACAGGGATATGCTCCGGTAGTTTATGAAGTTGTACTTGGTACCGACGTTCTTGCGGGCCAGAGCGTAGGCCCCGGGATTGACGGAGTAGAGCAGGGACATGGCTCCCTCGTCCTGAAGGGCCATGGATATGCCCTCGTATGTGAGTTTATCCTGAACGCCCGGCGGGTACTCGTATCCCGGTGTGGTCTTCTTGCTGACGAAGTTTATGGCCAGATACTGGGTCGTATCCGTGGTATCCCCCTTGACTCCCTCGTTTATCCAAGGGCTTCCACCTATCCCCAGCCGGTATATGAAGAGGGTGTCCGTCCGGGTAAATCCGTACCACGTCAGGCGGAAGTATGCTATCCTGTCAAGCGCCGGTTTGCCATAGACCCGGGTGGGTTTGGGCAGGGGGATCCTGAAGAGCTTCCAACCGTTCTTCTCGGATATGGGTGTCATGGTGTCCAGGTCTATCACGTAGGAGTAGAAGTTCTCCGCCATGTCCAGCTGGAAGTTGCCGTTCAGGTCCTCCGAGTCCTCGTGGTGATTTCCCTCGTACCTGTTTATCAGGAAGGGGTCCGCGTTCGCCGGGTCCGATATGGTGTAGTCGTCGTTCCCCCAGTCGCCGGAGCCGGGATTGCAGGTCCCATCCTCCCCGGGAACGCCATCCAAACCGACGTCCTCACGGGTCTCGGTGAATTGGTTGTCCAGATTCAAGTCCTCGGTGTTGAGCTGGCCGAGGCCGTAGAAGTTGCCGTCGCAGGCCCTCACGTACGCATCCTCCGGTATGTTGGTTCCCACGTCAAATATGATTATCCCGTGCCCTCGGGCGAATACCTCCACGTACTCCTTCTCCTTGTAGTTCTGCTCCTCCTTGTAGCCCATCATTATGGTCATGAAGTTCGGGACCCCCTCTATGCGGGGCTCGGCTATCAGCCTCATGACCCGCACGGGGTCCGTGCGCTCCTGCTCGTCCGTTATCTCCAGTATGTCCCCCTTCACGGCCATACGGTCCGAGTACCAAGATTGGCGGTTGGCGAGGACGGCGGTGTCGGCCCTCACGGAGTCGGGAAGGTACGGCAGGGAGCCGTGTATCCAGTTCCTGTACTCCCAGATCAAATTGTCCAGATTATCGTCAAACCTATCAAAATCGTCTATGTAAGCCTCGCCCACCGTGCTGGGGTTGGGGAAGGACCTCGCAACCTCCCCGTTCAAGGTGAATTCGCTCTTCTTCTCCAAGCTGAGGGGGGTGCGGGAGTTCAGGAAGCGGTTGAGATAGTCCAAGGTGTGGTTGAAGGTCAATCCGGCGTCCAAGACCGAGTAGCTGTTGGGCTCGCTTCCGAATTGAGGTCTCGGATACGCGGATGCTCTGGACTTTGACAGGTAGTTGAGGGTGACCTTGAAGTTCTCGGACAGGTCCATGGTGGTGGCCAAACCCAGAATGGCCCTGCTCTCGGCGAGAGGGGCGCCGAGGGAGCGGTAGTTTATACGTATCTCGTCCGTCTCGTTTATTGGGATTAGGAAATGGACGATGCCGTTTGAGTAATCCACCCGATAGTCCTTACCCTCCTGAAGCTTCTGGCCATTCCTGAAGACCTCAACCGAGCCGTCTATCAAGGTCCCACCCAGATTTATGAACTTCTGGGGTTTCCGGAATGTGAAGACCATGTAGTACTTCTCCCGGTGGTACTCCCTCCAGTACTCCCTGTCCATCAGATATATGATGCTGTCCCTATCCCTCAGGACGGTGTCGGCGAAGGGCCAGAACTTCGGGAATATCAGGTATCCCCCTCCCTCGGGGAATATCTCAAGAACTCGGAAATTCACCGTATCCCCGTTGATGATCACGGGGACTATGTCGTTTATCTTGCCGTCGCCCTCGGGGTCAACGCCGAGGAGCGTCGTGAATTTGATGCCGTCCTGCGCCAGTGAATCGTTCGTCGTGGGGTTGTCGCGGTATATGTTGAAGGTCAGGTCCTTGACGCTCGTATCCAACTGGTAGGGAAGTGAGTATATGTTCTTCAGCTCCAGAAGATTGATGTTCAGGGCGCACGTGAGGGATGTGTCGGAGGAGCGCATCTTGTCCAGCTTGATAAGGAGCATCCGTATGGGATCCGTGCTGTCCGGAGCGGGGGGGATGTACCCGACGTTTATCGTGTCGCTCCCATCCGACTTCACGAGCCTATACACGGCCCCCAGCCACCAGAGGGACGCGTTCGGGGGATCCGTTATCTGGACCACACTCCCCGTGTAGAACCGGTAGGATGAGGGGTCCATCTGGACGAATCTGCCCGACGCGAAGCAGCGGGTGGTGTCGTCGGTTATAAGTCCCAAAGTGTCCATCAGGTGATAGGCCTTACCATAGACGAAGGTGTTCCCCGTCGGGACGAGGGGCTTGTAGAAGAGGAGCAGATTCTCAATCCGATAGTCGTTGGGATCCTCGCCGGGGGGTATGAAGGGGGCTATGGGAAGCATGAAGAAGGTCTCCCGTATGTAGTCGCTCCCCCAGAGGGTATCCGTTATCACCTGCGACTGAGCCCGGAATATCTTGGTCTGGCTCTGACCCCTCTCCTTCGTTGCCACCGCCACGATCTTGGCGGGGCCGAGAGCGAACCTGCCCTTCAATCCGAGCAATCCCGCCCCAGCACCTAAGGAGGAGTAGGTGGTACTCGGAAAGTCCGAAACGTCTATATCTCCGGCTTGGAGACTCTGGACTATATCGTCATCCGTCCCGGTGTACGCGAGGAGTATCCGGTCCTGATCCGTCTGCAGGGCTTCGGAGTTGTGGCGCACCTCCACCTTCAGGCGATCCGTTATCTGGCCCGTTATGACCACGTTCAAGGTCTGCTTCATGTTTATGCTCGGGATGTTGCTCACCTGATACTGGCTGTTGAGGTTCTGGCCCTCGGGGCTGAGGAGATCCTCCTTGGAGCCGCCTATGGATATGGTCTGCTCACCCCTTAGGGTTATCTTGCTCACACCCTCGCCCAGAAACCGCCATCTCTTGGGTATCTGGACGGGAACCTCTATATCCGGGACGAGTCCGGATAGGGCCTCCGTCGCCGACGTGTCATAGGCCTTTACCGTCGTCTTGCGAAGGTAGGACATGAGGTTGAGGCCGAAGAATTCGTCTATTGAGAAGACCTTGACGGTGTCCTCCGTCCCGTAGTAGTTGTAGAGTCCATAGACGTTGTTGGAGTCGTAGGTGTAGCCGTACGAGAAGGTCTCCTCCATCAACCGCCTCGTAAAGTAGTCCTCGTAGTTTAGAAGCACCCAGAGCACTTTACCGGACGAAACTTATACCTTGAACGCTCTTTACCACGCTCCCTCTGTAGAGGAAGTCTATCTGGCGAAGGGCAAAGTGATAATCGCCCTCGTTGAGGGCGGAAACGCCGTCCATGGGGACGACAACCTTGTACCACCTCAGGGCGGCCGATCCGGCCGTGTGCAACACGCAGATGTTCGCGACCGTACCCACCAGAACGAGGTTCTGGGCGCCCTTGAGGCGCAGGAGATGGTCCAAGGGGGTACCGTAGAATCCATCGTACCTCAACTTCCTCACGACGGTATCACCCTTTTTGGGGGCGAGGGGCGGCACTATCTCGGCACCCCAAGTTCCCGCCACGGCATGCCTCCCCCATATCTCAAACTCCGGGTCCTCCTCGTCGTGCCAATCTTGAGTGTAGAAGATGGGCACACCGGACGCCCGCGCCCTCTCAATCAGGGCCGATATGGCCGGGATCGTCTTGGGGGCGTCGGGTACGAAGAGGGCCCCCTTCGGGTCCACGAAATCGTTCTGCATATCCACCACGATTATGGCCGTACCTTTGGCCGGCAGGGTCAAACTTTCCACCACCTTGTACTCGGCCATAGCGTAAATTATACGCCCGCAGATGGGTCGGTTCCAGCTTAAACTTTCGGCCGAATGAAGGTCTTCATTACGGGAAAGCCGGGTGTGGGGAAGACCACCCTCGTAAAGCGACTCGTCAATCTCGCCACCGGTCGGTTCGTCGGCTTCTGGACGGAGGAGGTGCGCGAGGGCGGGAGGAGGGTGGGATTCAAGATAATCACCACCGACGGTCGGGAGGCACTTCTCGCCCACGTGAATATAACATCGCCGTGGAGGGTGGGCAGGTACGGCGTGGATGTGGAGGGGTTTGAGCGCCTCGTCGTGCCCATGCTGGAGGCCTGCCTCCCCCAATGCTCCAAGATCCTGGTGATAGATGAGATCGGGAAGATGGAGCTCCTGAGCGAGAGATTCGCCCGTCTCGTGGAGGACATCGTCTTCGGCGGAGAGAGGGACATCGTCGCCACCATCCCCATAAGGGACGTCCATCCTCTCGTGCGTCGTATAAGGGAGACTTACGACCCAATACTGCTAACTCCTCTGAATCGTGAGGAGATGTTCCGGAGGGTGGCCGAGATGCTCCTCGCCCATATTCGGCGGAATTAGAATATTCTCTATGCGCGCATTGGGAACTCTGATGATTTTGCTGCCTTTCGTGGGATGCACCTCGTTGGCGCGGAAGGTTGAAAACGACCCCTACGTGCTGGATTACACCTTTTCCCCCTACTTCTCGCCCGACAGCATAGGGACCGTGGCCGTATTCTCCCGCCTTGAGGGGGCTCCGAAACCCTCCCTTGACAAGGTGGCCTACGACGCCGCAACGCTCCAGCTTCTGAAGACGGGGAAGATGGACGTGGTTGATAGGGCCCGAACGGAGGAGATCCTTCGGGAGCAGGAGTTCTCGTACTCCGGTCTGGTGGATCAGAATACGGCGGTGAGGTTGGGAAAACTCCTCGGGGCGAAGGCCGTCCTCTTCTTGGATTTCATAAGCTTTGAGGAGGACATAGACAGCTACATCGTTAGGGTCAACGCCAAGCTCATAGACGTGGAGACCGGACGTATCCTCTACGTTGCCTCCGCTCTGGGTGGGGGTTGGAGCTTGGAGGAGGCCGTATCCAACGCCGTTAAGACGGCCCTAAAGCCCATGATCCTCAAGGCCGTACCGGGGGAGGGGCAGCAGTACGATAGGCAATAGCGTGCGGTTTCTGCCTTAAAATCTTCGGTATGCTGTGGATCACTCTCTTGAGTTTGAGTGGTAAGGAGTTGGTGGCCGACGTGAAGAAGGCGGAGGCGGCTCTGAAGGATTACACGGCCACGATGGAGTCCAAAACCTACAAGGACGGCAAGTTGGAATACAAGGAGTACATCCAGAAGTACATGCGTCCCGGCTTCATATACATGAAGGTGATAAGGGGGGCCAACAGGGGCGGTGTGGCCGTATATCATCCCGAGAAGAGGAAGGTCAGGGTCAAGAAGGGTCCCCTCAAGCTCTGGTTGTCGCCCGACGATAGGCGTCTGCGCTCCCCCGTGGGCCATAGGATATACGAGAGCCATATACCGTGGTTCGTCAAACGTTTGAGCGATGATGCTCGCTTCGTCTCGGAGGGAACCCTATTCGGGCGGAAGGTCTATATACTTGAGCAGAAACTTGATCCCACCAAGAACTACGGGGCCGTGAAGGCCAAGTACTGGATAGATTCCCAGAG
Organism: Thermotogae bacterium; assembly: GCA_013153965.1. Classification (GTDB taxonomy): domain Bacteria; phylum Hydrothermota; class Hydrothermia; order LBFQ01; family LBFQ01; genus JAADCS01. Next base: position 22,111 of record JAADDJ010000010.1, on the reverse strand, counting down.
CATGCTCCCTGTCATGATAACCGACTACGATGCCGAGGGGAACGTGGTCAGGACGGTGAAGTACAGGAATCTGAAGGTTAATGTGGGACTGACAGAGGACGACTTCAAGATCTAACGACCATGTACGAGAAGTACCTGAAGGTACGGGGCATCTTCTATGGGGTGGTATTCGCCTCGGTCGTGGGGATGTTGGTGATGTCCTTCATGGTGCGCAAGGTCTTCGTGAGCGAGGTGATGCTCGTACCTTCGGTGGAGGAGGCCTCCCAGCTCCAATCGCAGAGCGCCATGTTCTTCCAGCTGAGCCGGGGACTGATGGCCACCCCCGTCCAGATCTTCATAGACATAGCATCCTCCTACTCCTTCAAGCGTGAATTCGTGGAGACCTACCACCTTGACACCATCTTCCAGACCGACAACCCCGATAAGCAGGTCAAACTCCTTGACTCCAAGGTGGAGCTTGAGGTTTTGCCGAGTGCCAGCATACTCCTGCGGGTCTACGACTCGGATAGGGAGAGGGCGAAGAGGTTGGCGCAGCTGTACGTGGAGTTTCTCAACAGGAAGGCCAACTACGCCCTGAATATCAAGGGCCGGGAGCTGCGGAGGTTCTTGGAGAACCGCCTCAAGAGCCTGCGCGAGGAGATAGCCGCCCTACAGGACAGCCTAAAGACGTTGGAGAGTAAGAACCGATTCCTCACCGTGGCCACGGAGGAGATCCTCGGACCCTCTCTGGGGAAGCTCCTTGAGACCTTGGCCATGAAGGAGTCGGAGTACATGCTCCTCAGGTCCTTCTACTCCGAGGATGTCCCGGAGGTCTCCCGGCTGAAGAGGGAGGTGGGCGTCCTTAGGCGGGAGGTGGACCGAAAGTTCTCCACCCTTCCCCCTGCCGTCCAGAAGGCGGCGAGGTACAAGATGGAGCTGGAGATAAAGAGCAAAGCCTACGCAACCCTGTACGAGGAGTACGAGAAGGCGCGCCTTATGGAGCTCAAGAACAACCCCATGCTTCAGCCCGTATCCTCCCCATCCGGTCCCCAAAAGCGCGTGTGGCCCAAGCGGGTGATACCCGCCATAACCATGGTTATAGGCCTCACGTTCGCCCTCGCCCTCATGCTCACGGTCTTCGTGGCCGCGGACCACCTGCGCGACACGACGCTCGGCCGAATAATAACCTCCATAAGGGGGGATCTGCTGCCATGAGGAAGAAGGTCCTGCTGGTCTCGGACGTCTTCTATCCCTACCCCGGAGGCGTATCGGAGCACGTGCATCAGCTCGCGATACACCTGCGCAAGCTCGGGTGGGAATCCTACATCCTGACGGCGAACCACAAGGGGGGAGTTGATTTTAAGGATCCTCCGTACGTCTTTCGGGTGGGATTCCCGGTGAAGATACTCTTCAACGGCTCCATAGCCCCCGTGACCATCTCGCTTCGCATAAACTCCTACGTGAAGCGCCTGATGAACCGCATGCAATTTGACGTGGTGCATATCCACGGCCAGGTGGCCCCAGTACTCCCCATGGTATCCCTCAAGTACTCAACCGGGTACAACTTCATCACATTCCACGCCGCCCACAAGAAGAACTTCCTCTACAAGCTCTTCAAACCTTACATCCGCGACTACTTCAACAAGCTCCACGGCCGCATAGCCGTATCCGAGGCCGCCATCAAACCCATACTGGAGATATTCCCGGACATAGAGTACCGCATAATTCCCAACGGCGTGGACCTGCAGAGGTTCCGCCCCGACCTCCAACCCCTACCCCACCTTCAGGGCTACAGGAACATCCTCTTCGTGGGCAGGCCGGAGCCCAGAAAGGGGTTGAAGTACGCTATCCTCGCCATGCCGCACATACTGCGGGAGATACCGGACGCCCGATTGGTCGTCGTAGGAGATGGTCCCCTTCTGGGGTGGTACAAAAACATGGTCCCCGACAGCATAAAGGATAGGGTGATGTTTGAGGGTAGAGTGTCCTCGCAGGTTCTGCCGAGGTATTACCGGACGGCCGACGTCTTCATATCTCCGGCCACCGGGTCCGAGAGCTTCGGCCTCGTACTCCTTGAGGCCATGGCTACGGGCACACCCGTGGTCGCCGCCAGAAACGAGGGATACTCGTTGGTGATAAGGGACGGTGAGAATGGTCTCCTCTGCAACGTGGAGGATGAGGTGGACCTGGCGCGCAAGGTCGTAAGGGTCCTGAAGGATGAGGATCTGAGAAGACGGCTCGTAGAGGGTGGCCTCAGGACCGCCCGGGCCCACGGTTGGGACCGCATAGCCTCGCAGGTGGCACGCTATTACGTGGATGTGATGGAGCGGGAGGGAAAACATGAAGGCCGTGGAATTCGTACGGTGTAGCGTCGGATACACGTCGCCCATCCTGCGGGACCTGAACCTGTCCGTTGAGATGGGGGAGATAGTCAATTTCTACGGCGAGAACGGGGTGGGGAAGACTACGATCCTCAAGGCCTTCGTGGGGGCGGTCAGCGTGTGGGGGGAGATAAGGGTATTCTCCCGGAACCTTCTGGAGATGAAACCTATTGAGAGGGTGGGGTACGTCTCCGTCCTCTTCGCCGAGGTTCTGCGGGGGGAGATAACCGTGCGCAGGTACCTGACCCTATCTCCGAACTCCCTCTGGAGGGAGTTGGCGTCCGAATACGGGGTTGATGAGCTTCTGGACAGACCCCTTAAGGCCCTATCGTCCGGTCAGAACCGTAAGGTGCAGCTGGTCAGGGCGTTGTCCTCCAGCGCCCCCATAATAGCCTTGGACGAGCCCTACTCCCATCTGGACGAGGAGAGCAGGGAGCGTCTGACGGAGCATATAAGGTACCTCAACCGCAAGGGTAAAACCTTCATAATAACCTCGCACGGGCCTCTGGGATTCGGTAGGCCCGTCAGGATACCTCCCGTGTGATCAAACTCCCAGACTCTCGGCCATATCCCCGACGACCGGCAACTTGGCGGCCTTTCCCGTCAGGGCATTTATGAATCCCACTATCCGCAGGGCGAGGAGCAGCAGAAACAGGAGGGAGGATATCATCCCCCACATAGGTATCATACCCCCCGCGAATATCCCCAGAATCCACAAACCCATCTCGGCCAAGAAGATGACGAGGGATTGCTTCGCGTGGAACTTGACGAAGGGACTATCAACGATCCAGTATAGGATGAAGAGGATCCACACGTAGCTTAGGGCCGCCAGAAGTTTGTTCCTCTCAATATCCTCTTGGGAGAATTTCGCGTCGTGCGTCATATCGTCCCTATTCTAAGTCCGAAGATGGAGCAGGAGCACTATCAAAGTTAAAAGCACGAGGGCCACGTTTATACCCAAAACCACAATGACACTCGTGTGGAGACGCTCCAGCCTTGATGTGAGCCTATCAATTCCCTGCTCCAGACGGGAGACCCGACCGCGAATCTCCTCCAACGAGCTCTCCAGTGAGCGACACTTGCGGGACAGACTCTCCAACGTATCCACCCGATTCTCCAGGGCGTGGAGATGGTTGTATATCTCCGCCTTGAATCCGCCAAGCTCCCCCTGCAGCGTGGCTATGGCATCCTCCAGATCCCCCTTCGTGGGGAATATCCCCATCAACTCTTTGACCTTATCCTCGTCCATCTATCCCGCATTTTAAGGCTGTCATTGGCTTTCCCTCTCAAAGAGCGGTTTTAAGGTGCGATAGGTATCCTCAATTCCCACCGACACCACCTTCGTATCGGCCAGAACGGGCATGAAGTTCGTATCGCCGTTCCAGCGGGGAACCACGTGCATGTGTATGTGGCCCTCGTACCCGGCTCCCGAAACTCTCCCTATGTTGAATCCCACGTTGAAACCGTCGGGTTTGAGGGCAAGTCGCAGATTCTCTATGCTCCACTGCAGCAGCTCAAACATCTCGGTGTATTCCTCGCGGCTGAGCATCTCCGGGGAGGACTTATGGGCGTAGGGGGCTATCATCAGATGGCCGGAGTTGTAGGGGAAGATGTTGAGCATGATGAAGTTGTACCTCCCGCGATAGAGGATGTAGGCCTCCTCGTCTCCCTCCTTGGGTTTGGTGCAGAATATGCACTCGTCCTTCTTCACATGCAGGATGAACTTGGCTCTCCACGGTGCCCAGAGCTTGCGCATAGTGGCCTATTCTACGCCGGCAACCTCACCCTTTCCCACCACCCAAGCCCTCCATCCCGCGGGGACCGAATCGCGGAAGACCCCCACGCTATCAACTATGTAGGGGTTCCTCACCGCTTTGCGGATGCGCTCCCAATCCAGCTCGGCGAAGTCCTTCCAAGCTGTGAGAATAAGGACCACGTCGGCCCCCTCAAGGGCCTCGTAGGGGTCATCGTGTATGGATATGTTCTCGTCCCGTAGAACACGGCGGGCACTCTCGGCTCCCATGGGGTCGTAGGCCTTCACCTTCGCCCCCTGCCGTCCCATCCTCGTCAGGAGCGGTATGGCTATGGAGTTCCGCACGTCGTCCGTATTCGGCTTGAATGTGAGACCCAGAACACCCACCGTCTTCCCCGTCAGAACCCCTCCGAGGGCCTCCTTCACCTTCCACACCACTCTCCTCTTCTGGGCCTCATTCTTCAGGTGTATGGCCTCCAGAAAGGATGGGAAGTGGCCATGCTCCTCGGACATACGTATAAGGGCCAGCAGGTCCTTGGGCAGACACGGGCCTCCGTATCCCGGGCCGGGGCGCAGGTATTGGCGACCTATCCTCGGATCCAGACCCATACCCTCGGCCACGTCCCACACGTCCGCCCCGAGGCTCTCGCATATGGCGGCTATCTCGTTTATGAAGGATACTCTGGCGGCGAGGAATGCGTTGGAGGCGTACTTTATGATCTGGGCGTTCTTTATGGTCGTCTTCAGCTTCGGGGCCTTTATCCCCTCGTAGAGAGCCATAACCTCCTCGGCTATGCGGGGGTCGTCCGCCCCCACCACCACGCGGGATGGGTTAAGAAAGTCGTATATGCCCGTTCCCTCCCTCAGGAACTCCGGGTTGTATGCCAACTCGTAATCCCTGCCGCGCTCCTTACCCTCCTGACGCATCACCTCAACCATGGCGTCCAAACTCCCGACGGGGGCCGTACTCCTCACTATGAGGATGGCAAAATCCCTCATCGCTCTGGCTATGGAGCGGCTCGCCGACAGCAGCTGGCTCAAATCCGCACTCCCGTCGTCATCCATGGGGGTATTCACGGCGACGAATACGTACCTCGCACCCTCAAGAGCCTCCTCGTACGATAGGGTGAATCTCAGGAGGCCCTTGGCCATGGCATCCTTCAGATAGTCCTCCAAACCCTCCTCGTAGAAGGGTAATTCCCCTCGGCGGAGCTTCCGAATTTTGGACTCGTCCTTGTCCATACCCACCACCTCGTGGCCCAACGCCGCCATACCCACCGCGCTGACTAAACCCACGTACCCTGTTCCGATTACACCTATCTTAGCCATAGGTGGCTATTCTACACGTGCGTACTTGGGGTCCTTAGGCTCGCAGCTTATAGCATCCGTCGTCTGCCGTATGAGACCGCACAGCACCCTTCCGGGACCAACCTCCCAGACGGTATCCACCCCCAAGGAGAGGGCCTCGTCTATCATGTCGGTAAATCTGACCGGGGAGCGGAGTTGGACGTGGAGGGCTTCTCTAACCTCCCGGGCCGTGCGCGCCACCCGTCCCGTGGAATTCATGATTACGGGTACCTTGGGGTCGTTGAATTTGACTCTCTCAAGGACCTCTTTAAATTCCCTCGCCGCCTCCTCCATCATAGGGGAGTGGAAGGCCGCTCCCACCTTCAGCGGCACGAGGCGCAGACGTATCCCTTCGCTCCTCGTTATCTCCCGGAGATCCTTCAGGGCCCGGTCAATCTCTTCCTTCGCCCCCGATATGACCACCTGCTTGGGGGAGTTGTAGTTTGCTATCACCAGTGTGGAGTGCTTCCCCTCCTCTATCACCCTTCTCGCCCATTTTAGGGCACCCTCACCCACGATGGCCACCATCCCTCCACCGGCGGCCCGCCCCATGATCTCCCCCCTCTTGAGGACGAGATGTAGGGCCGTGGCGAAGTCAAACACCCCCGCCGCGTAGAGCGCGGAGAACTCCCCGAGACTGTGGCCGAAGACCACCTCGGGCGGAGATGTCTCGCCCAGAGCGTCGTAGAGGGCGGCAGAGTATAGGAATATGGCCGGCTGCGTATTCTCCGTCCTCCGCAACTCCTCCTCAGAAGCATCTAAAAGTAGTCTGCTGATTGGGAATCCCGCCACCTCGTCGGCCAGGCGCAGAGTTCTCTCGGCCTCCGGGTAAGTCTCAAGGAGCAACCTTCCCATTCCGGAGTACTGGCTCCCCTGACCGGGAAAGGCGTACGCGAGCACTCTATCCCTCCTTATGCAGTATCACCCAAGCGGCCGCGAGCCTGGCCACCGGAACCCGGAAGGGGGAGGCGCTCACATAATCCACGCCGGCATCGTAGAACTTGGATATGCTCTTGGGATCCCCTCCATGCTCGCCACACACACCCACCTCCAGAGACGGTTTCACACCCTTGCCTCTGGACGTTCCCATCTTAACCAGCTCGGCCACCGCATCATCTACCGTTCGGAAGGGATTCTCCTTCAAAAGTTTCTCCTCCATATAGGTGGGTAGGAATTTACCGGCGTCGTCTCGGGATAGGCCCAGAGTGGTCTGGGTCAGGTCGTTGGTCCCAAAGGAGAAGAAGTCGGCATGACGGGCTATCTCGTCGGCCCGTATCGCCGCGCTCGGGAGCTCTATCATGGTGCCCACGTCTATCTTCCCCTTCAGGCCGTACCTGTCAAGGACCTCCTCCACTATGGCCCTCACCCTCTCCATCTCGGTGGCGAAGGCCACCAGAGGCAGCATTATCTTGGGTCTCGGGTCGTATCCCTCCTCCTTGAGCTTCAGATAGGCCTCCGCCAAAGCCTCCGTCTGCATCGCGTATATGTCGGGGTAGGTGATGGCCAGACGCACACCCCTGTGCCCCAGCATGGGGTTGGCCTCGTGGGTGGCCTCCACCAACTTCCGTATCTCCTCCTCGGAAACGCCGACGTACTCGGCTGTCTCCCTTATCTGCTCGTCGGTCTTGGGCAGGAACTCATGCAGAGGTGGATCCAGAAGCCGGATTATGACCGGCAAACCGTCCATCTCCTTCAGGAGGCCGTAGAAGTCCTCCCTCTGGTAGGACTTGACGCGCTCTTTGGCCGCATCGTACCTATCGCCCTTGCGGGAGGCCAGGAGAATCATGGTGCGAAAGTCCTTTATGCGCTCCTCGGCGAAGAACATGTGCTCGGTGCGGGCCAGTCCTATACCCTCCGCTCCGAATTCGCGGGCCTGACGGGCATCCTCGGGGGTGTCCGCGTTGGCCCTGACGCCCAGCTTTCCCCTCCTAATCTCGTCCGCCCACTCAAGGATCTCCGCCACCTCGCCGCCAAGCTTAGGCTTCGTCTTGGGTACATCTCCCAGATACACCCTACCAGAGCCACCGTCTATAGTTATAATGTCCCCCTCCCGGACTATGATATCCTCGCCGGTGTAGGTGTATTCACCCGGCACGCGGAAGTATCCCTCATCCTCGTTTATCTCTATTATCTCGGCTCCTACGATGGCCGCCTTTCCCTTCCCACGCGCTACGACGGCCGCGTGCGACAGGGCTCCCCCTTTGCTCGTCAGGACGCCCTTTGAGGCCTCCAGTCCCTTTATATCCTCGGGGGATGTCTCCTTGCGGACAAGTATCACGTCCTCACCTTCTTTAGCCAGCTCGTGAGCTTTCTCGGGGTCAAATACCACCTTACCCGTAACGGCACCGGGAGCCGCGGCTATGCCCCAACCTATGTAGGGGACGTATCCGAGCTTCCTCCTCACGACTACCTCATCCACGTAGGGGTAAAGGACCCGCTCAAAGCGGTAGGGATTCACCCGTCTTATGGCCTCCTTCCAGTCTATCATCCCCTCCTTGGCCATATCAACGGCTATCTTGACCTCCGCTCTGGGCGTGCGCTTACCCGTGCGAGTCTGCAGGAGCCACACCTTCTTGCGCTCTATCGTAAATTCAATATCCTGCATATCGCGGTAATACTTCTCCAGCCGCTCGGCCAAGTCCAAGAGCTCCCTGTATATGGCCGGGTCCCACTCCTCAAGGCTCATCTGAGTCTCGTCGGTCTTATCGGCCTTGGAGAGAGGCATGGGGGTGCGGATTCCGGCTACAATATCCTCCCCTTGGGCGTTGGGCAGGAATTCCCCGTAAACCCGCTTCTCTCCGGTGTTCGGGTCGCGACTGAACATCACGCCGGTGCCGCTGTCATCTCCCAAGTTGCCAAAGACCATGGCCACCACGTTGCAGGCGGTTCCGAGATCATCCGGAATACCCTCAATCCGACGATACTCTATGGCTCTGGGATTATTCCAAGAGTCAAAGACGGCCCTTATCGCCAGCCAAAGCTGCTCGTACGGATCCTGTGGGAAGTCTTTACCGGTCTCCTCACGGATCAGCCTCTTGAAGCGGGAGACCACCTCCTTCAGGTCCTCGGCCGTCAGGTCCGTGTCCTTCGCCTTACCCTCCAGCAGGTCCTTCAGGCGGTTCCTTAAAGCCGAGCTCTTGGCGGGAACCTTCAACTCCTCGGCTATAGGGCGTAGATCCTCGGGGAGCGAGGCCATCTTGTTCTCCTCCTCCAACCTCTTCACCAGAGCCTCAACGTCCATGCCCCTATCCCGCAGGGGGCGGAGTATCTCGGTCGCCCTACGGGCCTTCACCTCGTTCAAAATCTCCTCAAATTTCCCCTCATCTATCTTGAGAACTACCTTGCCGAACATCTGCAGGAAGCGGCGATAGGAGTCGTAGGCGAACCTCTCGTTGGCCATCCTCGCCAGCCCCTTGACGGTCTCATCGTTCAGGCCGAGATTCAGAATGGTGTCCATCATCCCCGGCATGGATACCGGGGCCCCGGACCTGACGGACACCAGCAGCGGATTTTCGGGGTCTCCGAACCTCTGACCCTTCGCCTCCTCAATCCTCCGGAGGTTCTCCAACACTTCTTCCTTCAAACCTTCTGGCAGTTGCCGGTTGTGGGCGTAGTAGTAGCGGCAAACCTCCGTAGTTATCGTGAAACCCGGAGGCACCGGGAAACCGGCGTAAGTCATCTCGTGAAGTCCATGTCCCTTCCCTCCCAGCAGGTCCTTACCGAGACCGTGCCCCTCGGCCACACCGTTGCCGAAGAAATAGACCATCTTTTCGGCCATAGGTTGGGATTTTACCGGTGTAGCGCCCGCATATGGCGTTAAAAAGGGGCTCCGTTGTAGCGGATGTCGGCTCCGTCCCCCACGAAATCGTAAAAACCGGTGCGTGCCGGGCGAACGCAGCTTTCCCCTCACCGTATAATACACGCCTATGAGAAGGATGCTGTTAGGAGCGGTTTTGATTTTGACCGCCGGACTCGTTTCGTGTGCCAAGCACGTGAAGGAGGATGTTTTCGTATCGGATCCGAACCTCAAGGAGGGTCTCTTCGCGGAGCTCAAGGGAGACTACGAGACGGCGGAGAAGATATTCCGCTCCTCACCGGATCGGTACTGGGGCCATCTGCTCCTCTCGGATATGTACCTCTACAGGTTCAGGGACTACGACAGGGCCCTGAAGGAGGTGGAGGAAGTTGAGAAGAGCATAAACCGGAAATCTCCCGAGGCCGAGGAGGTTTTGTACCGCAAGGGGCTGATCCTCCAGTCCATGGGCAGGTACCCCGAGGCGGGAAAGGTCTACGAGTACGTGGCCGTCAATTTCCCCGAGGGTAAGTACTTTGAGGATGCCACCGAGGCCGTGGAGGAGATGTTCCGCCGCAACTTCCCCGAGACCTTGGCCACCTACGATGGCGGGTACGTGAGCTCCATGATGCTTGAGTGGGCCTTGGAGCAGATACCTCCCTTCCAGAGGAACCGCTACGACAACCCCGAGGGGCGCAAGACGCTGGTTGAGAGGCTGGCCATTGAGGAGGTGGCCTTGAAGGAAGCCGAGGCCCTCGGGCTGGACACCACCGACTTCGTACGTCGCAGGATGGAGGTTGAGCGCAAGACGGCCCTCCGTCAGGCTTACTACCAGTACGGTGTGAAGGCCAAGGCGAAGGCCACGGAGAAGGAGATGAAAGCTTACTACAAGGCCCACCGCTCCAACTACAGGGAGCCCGCCCGTATAGAGATCGTGAGGGTGGTCCTCAAGGATAGCGCCAAGGCCTACGAGATCCTGAAAGCCGTAAGGGAGGGAGCCAGCATAGATTCCTTAGCCTCCGACACCACCATCAACGTGATGAAGCGGGAGGCCAAGAACGGTGGGAAACTGGTCATATTTGACACCTACGAGACGTACAAACCTCTCTTCAAAGTGGCCTTCAAGCACGACACGGGCGACGTCTTCGTCTTCCATCAGGATACCCTCTGGATGGTGGTAAAGCTCCTCTCCAAGAAGCCGGAGAGGTACAAGACCTACGACGAGGTGAAGAACATAGTCAGGAACGCCATTGAGGGGGAGAAGGAGAGGGAGATATACACCCGTGAGAGGGAGAGGCTGAAGAAGTTCTACGGCGTTGAGATCTTCATAGAGGCCGATACGTCCGAGGGTAAGGAGGAGAGGGTGATGGAGCCCGAGATGGAGGAGGCTCCCGACGCCGAGGCCTTCACCAGGCTGGAGAAGGCCCTCCCCGATACGGTGGCCGTGATAAGAGCCCTCTCAAAGGTCATAACCAAGGAGGATCTGCTTGACCGCATCCAGAAGCTGCCTCCGAAGTATCAGAACATGTATCTGACGGTGAGGGGAGCCCGAGATTTCTTGGAGAACGGCATCCTCCCGGAGATACTGGAGGTATCCGAGGCGGAGCTCCGTCGCTACTATCTGCACTATCCGATATACTCCCGTCTCCGCAGGTCCTACAAGGACGCCATGCTCATGGCCCTCTACGACAAGCTCGTAAAGAGCAAGGTTGAGGTGAGCGACGACGAGGTGCGCAAGTACTACGATACCCACAGGGACGAGTTCGTGGAGGAGGGTAAGGTGCGCGTCCAGAGGATAGTCGTGAAGGATCGCAGGACGGCCTACCGAATTCTGAGAGACATCCGCAGGGGCAAGGCCAATCCCGACTCCCTCGCCCGGAAGCTCTCCGACGTAAGGACCGAGAGGTTGAGGAACGGCTACGTGTATATCACGGAGAAGTCGGAGCCCGACTTCTACCGTAAGGCGATGCGCTCCCCTCTCAAGAGGTGGAGGATAACCCGCCTTAAGGACGGTCGTTGGGCCGTATATAGGGTGTTGGAGAAGAAGAAGAGAAGGGTCAAGCCGTACGAGGAGGTCCGGGAGATAATCTACGCCCGGCTGTCGCGCCAGAAGGAGAGGGAGCTCTACGAGAAGGCTCTGGATTATCTGAAGAAGAAGTATCACATCGTGGTGTATGAGGACAGGATAGAGCGCAAGGAGAAGACCGAACCTAAGGGCGTGCATCCGGAAAATCCCCAGAAGATGGAGGGGGGCGTTAAGGAGAAGCCCAAGAGCAAGAGCACGAAGTGATGCGAGAGGACGACCTTATAAAAGAGCTTACGGAGCAGTTCAGCAACCCCCACCCTCGCGTTGAGATGGGGGTGGGGGACGACTGCTCCCTGATAAGTCAAAATCCCGGTAGGTCTCTTCTGATAAGCGTTGATACCTTCGTTGAGGGGGTACATTTCAACTTTGACCTGCTGACGCCCGCGGAGGTGGGATACAGGGGGCTGGCTGGGGCCCTCTCGGACATAGCCGCCATGGGAGGGGAGCCTTTGGCCTTCCTCCTGAACGTCCAGACACCCAAGGACTATCTGGAGACGCTGAAGAGGATATACTCCGGCTTCCTTCCCCTAAGCGAGAAGTACTGCGTCTCCCTCGTGGGAGGCAACCTCAGCCGGGGAGGCGAGCTCGCCCTAACGTTCATCGTACTCGGCGAGGCCCCCCGCAAGGGTAAGTGGCTCCGCAGCGGCGCCAACGAGGGGGACGTTCTATTCGTAACGGGAGACCTCGGCAGGGTCAAAGCCTTCTTCATGTCGGAGAAACTGTCGCCGGAGGGGAACGAGTGGTGGTACGTGAAGCTTCGCGAGAAGTTCGCCCATCCGGTCCCCCGCATTGAGGAGGCGAAGAGATTGAGGGCGGAGGGGGTGGAGGTCTCCGCCGCCATAGACATATCCGACGGCCTCTCCATAGACGCCTACAGGATGGCCAAGGCTTCGGGCGTGCGCATAGTCATAAACGGGGATGCCCTCCCCATAGACGATTCCGTGAAGTACGTGGCCGAGAATCTGAATAAGGATCCCGAGGATATAGCCCTCGCGAGCGGGGAGGAGTACGAGCTGCTATTCACCGTACCGGAGAGGTGGGCCAAGATGGTGGAGGGTATGGGATACCGCAGGATCGGACGCGTTGAGCCGGGACCTGAGGGCGTGTTTGACGAGGAGGGAAACGAGATAAAGCCTACGGGTTGGCAACACTTCTAACTTCCCCCCTTAGAATACCTTCTCCATGGCTCGTAAGAAGAAGATGTTTTTTATCCGCTGGGGTGAAACTTACCTTTTCTTCAGCATAGAACTCAACCGACGGGTCATCGGCATCCTCCTGTTTTCGGTTGTGATAGGTGGGGCCCTCATCGGCCTTGCCGCTTACGGATTGAAGGCCATCATTAGGCCCATAGAGGAGAAGAAGGAGACGGATGGGAGGGTGGCCGCCCTGCAGGCGGAGAATGCCTTCCTGCGCAGGAGGATAGAGGATCTACGCTCTCGGATGGATGTCCTGTACGAGAAGCAGAAGAAACTCGCCGCCTTCGTCGGGATACCCGTGTATTTTTCCAGCCTCAAGGAGGTGGGAGTTGGAGGGAACCTTAAGTATCCGGAGTTGGATAAGTTGGATGCTCATCTCCGCTATGGGGAGAGTCTGATGGATGCGGTTGAAAAGAGGACTTTTGATAACGAGGATAGATTGAGGAGGCTTCCGAGCATCCCGCCCGTCAGGGGGATACCCATATCGGGGTACGGCGTCCGTAGGGATCCTCTAACGGGTGGCCTGAAGTTCCACGAGGGGATAGATTACGCCGCTCCGGAGGGTACCCCCATAGTCGCGACGGCCGATGGGGTGGTTGAGAAGGCCGGCAGGAGCGACGCCGGGTACGGTATTCAGGTGCTCATTGACCACGGCGACGGAATAAAGACCCGGTACGCCCACATGATGCGGGCGCTGGTGAGGGTTGGGGATACGGTCAAGCGAGGTCAGGTGATAGGCCTCGTGGGTAATACCGGCCGCTCCGTCGGGGATCACCTGCACTATGAGGTCCTCGTGAATGGTCAGCCGGTAAATCCCAGAAGGTACATCCTCGTGGATCTCAATCGGTGAGGACCACCTTGAACACCTTTCTGCCGTTGGGAGCCACCACGGCGATGAAGTACAGGCCGGGTCTGAAGTTGTGCTCAATCTGACATCCCTCACGGCGGGCCACCTCATGGCCGGAGGCCGTATATAGAACAATCTCCGCCCCCACGGGGCAATCCTTGACCCTCACCGTCTGGCCGCGGCGCGCCGGATTGGGATAGACGTAGGATACCTCCTCCCACCCCGAGACCACCTCCGGGGAGGTCATGATAGTTATACCTCCGTCCGTCGCCACGTAGAGCCGGTTCTTCTCCGGATTCACCAGAAGGGTATATCTCAGGGGGAAGTACGAGGACACGGAGACCGGAAAGCCCGCCAGATAGGAGTTGAACGGCGTGTAGGATTTGACCATCTCCATATCCTCGCCGAGGACGAGGACTCCGTTATCGTCCGCCACCCATATCCGGCCGTCAAATCCCTTCCACACGCCCGTTATGTTGTGTCCCACGAGGTAGGGTCCGGAGGCCGTGAGGGTTCGGGACGACACCACGTACAGGCCGTTGCTGGTTCCGAAGAGGAGGCTATCGCCGCTCCCGTATATGACGTTGGCCCCTATACCCACGGAGCCCTCCAACCGCAAGTCCTCATCGTAGAACTTGCACTCCGTCTCGGAGCAGAGGATGAGGTACTCGTCGGTTGAGTACAGCAGGTGCTGGGCTATTCCGCTTATCCCGGTGCTTCGGGCTATGCTGTCCTCAATCTCAAAGACCCGAGCGGAGCCGAAGGAATTCCACGCCACCGTATAGACCTTACCGCCAAATCCGGTGAAATCAAACACGTATCCGAAATCTCCGAGATCCGACGGGCGTATGGTTATGGTGTCGGAGAAGTCGGGCCTGTAGGCCTTTATACCGAATCCGTGGTACCCTATCCAGAGCCAACCGTTTATGTACTTGAAGGAATTGACGAACAGGTTGTTGAAGGTGGCCCCGGTGGGCCAGACGGCACACGAGTACTCTATCCCCTTACCGCATACGATGAGGCTGTCCCCCAGCTCTACCATGCCCGTTATGGACGTGAAGCCCAATCCACCCGTGCGAAGCCTGTGCATATCGGGAAGACGGTATATCCCCAAGCCTATCATGTAGGAGGGGTCGGATACGTACCCGAAACCCACGTACCCCCCGCCGAGGAATCGGACGTCCCCTCCCCTCACCCGCACGGTGTCCCCGCCCAGAGAGTCCAGAACGAAGAGGGCACGCAGGGCCGAGATCCAGAGCCTACCATCGGCCGAATACACCCATCCGACGGGAACGCTATCAAGCGCCACCGCGCCGTCGGTCCTCCTCAGGCCCGAGTCCGTCGCGAGGATCCAATCCCCCGCGAAGGTATCCACATCATAGACGGTCATACCCTCCACGAGGGTATCCCACGCGGAGGAGAGGAAGAAGCTGTCTATAGGTGCCACGAAGGCTCCGGCGCTCCCTCCGACGACGATGCGGTCCCCGAATATCTTCAGGACGTGCTCCCCAACTATATCCCGGGGAAACAGTATCTCAACCGTGTCCGAAACCCTAAGGGCTGTGGGGCGAGTTTTCCCAAGGATGAAGAGAAAATCCCCCCTGCGCAGGATCCGCTTACCCTCCAGTATCTCCTCCGGGTCCTCAAAGACGATGAGATTGATGTCCCGGAAATTCCCTCCGTCAAGGTGCTGGAGACCGCTCCTCGTCAGCACCCAAACGTCCCCCTCCTCGCAGGCTACGGAGAGAACCTGCGTGGTCTTGAGGCCGTCCAGCTTGGTGTAGAGTCTTAGGATGGTGTCGCCGTCGCTAACTATCAACCCTCCGGCCGTCGCCAAGTATATCCCATCGTCCCTGCGGCACACGTCCAGTAGGAGCTCGGTATTCGTCCAGAGCTGCCACGTTTGGGCGAGGACAAAGAGCATAGGTGGGATTCTAAGCCCGTTCCTACGGATGGGAGGCGAAGAGCTCCCTCGCGAAGATCCCCCGAACCCTATCTTCGTGGAATCGTAGGGCGGCTTCCCTGTTGAGACGGCCCATCTCCATCCGAAGGGTCTCACTCTCCAGCAGACGGCTTAGGGCCTCAACCAGACCCTCCACGTCCCCCGGTTGGACGAAGGGGGTGGATGGGGGTAGAACCTCCGGCAGGGCTCCCACCGGTGTAGTTATAACGGGAAGGCCAGAGGCCATGGCCTCAAGCACAGCCATGGAGAAACCTTCGGAGTATGAGGGTAGAACGAAGACGGAGGCGGAGGAGTATATGCGGAGCTTGGCCTCCCCGAAGACGTCCTCGTATATACGAAACCTATCCTCAAGTCCCTCATCTACCACGTACCTTTTCCACGCCTCCCGCACGCTCTCCTTGGGGGCCCAGGTGATGTTCGTCTCCTCCTCTATCTCCGTACCCATGACGAGGAATCTGACATCCGGAAACCTCTCAACTATCCGGGGTACGGCGGCCAGAAGGGTAGTCCATCCCTTGGCCACCGACCTGTGCCCCACGAAGAGGACGACGCGCTCGCCGTATTTCGGCGTTATCCGGAAGAACTCCTCGGGGGCGGGATTCGGCACCACACCCAGCTTGTACTCGGGGACCACCCCTTTAAACTGCCCCTTGAGGCCCTCCGATTGGACCAGTATCCGGTGGCACCGGTTCCAAGTCCATAGGGCCAGAAGTTTTACGAGAGGATTTCCCTCCCGGTACAGTCGCCCGTAGTGGCCTCCGCGCGCGTGCCCCACGACTCTCGCCGAGAATGGGGCGGCCAGTGATACGACCACCCAGTCCTTCAGGAGTCCGAGTGGGGTGGCGCTCAGGTTGAAGTAGAAGACGTCGGGACCAACCGATACGAGCGTACGAAGGAGCCTGTAGAGGTTCTTGGCCCACGCTCCGAGGGAGCGCCGAGTGATGTGTCCCTTCTCCGCGTTGCTCTGCTGGTAGGAGGTGTTTATGATGTGTATGTTGAAGGGGAGTTTATCGGGCTTCAGCAGGATGGAGTTGGAGACCTCCGGTCCCGCGTAGGGCGGACCTAAGGGAACGAAGGCGACCACCTCTCTGCGGGCCAACTAAGTCCCCTCCGTCCATCTTCTCCTCAGCTGCGCTTCGGAGGGCTCGTCTATCTCAACCCCCATACTCTGAAGTTTCCTCTCGGCGACGTCCTCGTCTATGGCGTCGGGCAGAGTATATACGGCGGGTTTGAGACGCCTGTGATTCTCCTTGATGTATATGACGGCTAAGGCTTGATTGGAGAAACTGAGGTCCATGACCTCGGCGGGATGTCCCTCGGCGGCGCACAGATTCACGAGGCGTCCCTCGCACAGGAGGTATATGCGACGGCCGTCGGGCAGTACGTACTCGGAGACGTTGGGCCTTATCTCCCTCTTGGACGTGGCCAGTCCCTCCAAGTCTCTCACGTTTATCTCCACGTTGAAGTGGCCGGCGTTGGCCATCAGCACACCGTCCTTGGCCGCGCGCATATGCTCCGCACGTACCACGTCCGGCTCTCCCGTGGCCGTTATGACCACGTCGGCCCGCTCTATGGCCCGAAGCATGGGCATCACGTCGTAGCCGTCGTGTAGGGCCTCCAGAGCCTTTATAGGGTCAATCTCCGTGATGATGACCCGGGCTCCCATCCCCTTCGCCCTCATGGCTATACCCCTACCGACCCATCCGTAGCCGGCGACCACCACCACCCTACCCGCCAGAAGGATGTTCGTAGCCCGGAGTATCCCGTCTATGGTACTCTGACCCGTCCCGTAGCGGTTATCAAAGAGATACTTCGTCTTGGAGTCATTTACGGCGATGACGGGGTACCTCAAAACCCCCTCCCTCTCCATCTCCCTCAGCCTCTTGACCCCCGTGGTCGTCTCCTCGGTCCCTCCCCAGATACCCCTCCAGTACCCTTTCCTGTGGGCGACGACCGTAAGATCCCCCCCATCGTCCATGGTTATCTGGGGATTGAACTCAAGGCAGCGATCAATGTGCGCGTAGTACTCCTCCTCGCTCTCGCCCCTGACGGCGAAGACTTCAACCCCGTAATCCTCAACCAAGCTGGCGGCGACGTCATCCTGCGTGGATAGGGGATTTGAGGCGCAGAGCCGGACCTTCGCGCCCATCCTCACCAAGGTTATCATTAGGTTGGCCGTCTCCGTAGTCACGTGCAGACAGGCTGCTATGCGAATTCCCTTAAGTGGCCGCTCCCTTGAGTAATCCTCCCCTATCCCCCGCAGTACGGGCATCCTCATGCCGGCCCACTCTATGCGTTTCCTCCCGAGTGGGGCTAAGGACGGGTCCTTTATCCGGGACATGGTGGCTATGTTAAGGTTGAGAGGGCTTGCCGATTACCAGAACCATCTCACCTCTCTCCTTCACCGCCTCGGCTATCTCCGAGAGTCTCCCAAAGAGATACTCCTCGTGAATTTTGGTCATCTCCCTACACAGGCAGGCCTCCCTGTCTCCGAAGACCTCCAGAACCTCCTCCAAGAAGCGCCTCACCCGGTGGGGAGGGACGTAGAAGACTACGGTTCCGCCGAAGGATGCGGCCTCCTCAAGCCACCTGCGTCGCCTTCCCTCTCTCTTCGGAGGGAATCCGAAGAAGGCGAACCTGTCGGTACCTATGCCCGATACGGATAGGGCCGCCACGACGGCCGAGGGTCCGGGAACGGGCAGAACGGGTATCCCCCTCTCCCTGCACGCTCTGACCAGACGGTACCCGGGGTCCGATATCAGGGGAGTACCCGCGTCGCTGACCAGACTGACTGTCTTACCCTCCGATAGCATCTCAAGGACCTCCGGCAACCTCCTCCCCTCGTTTCCCTCGTAGAAGGAAAGGAGCCGTCCCTCTATATCGTAGTGGGATAGGAGTTTGCGGGTACGGCGCGTGTCCTCGCAGAGGATCACATCGCTGCTCTTCAGGACATCCAAAGCCCGCAGGGTTATATCCTTCAGGTTGCCTATGGGCGTCGCGACGACGTACAGCCTACCCGTCATGTGGAGAGGACGGCATCAACGAGCATGCGCGCTATCTTACCGCTCCTCTCATCCTTCTCGGAGAGGACCTTGGAAGCAACCTCCTGCGCCTTCCTCACTATCTCCCTACCCCTTCTGTCGGCGTCCATCTTGGCCTTCTGGCGGGCGCCCTCCACCATGGCCATTCCCTCCCTCCGGGCCTCCTCAACTATGGCCGCCGCCCTCTCCTGCGCCCTCCTCACTATCTCCCGCGCCTTCTCCTCCGCCTCCCGCAGGATGCGCTCCAACTCCTCCTCGTACTTGAGAGCTTCCTCAACCAACCAGGTCTCCCTATGCTCGTGGTGAGCCATGGTAGGGTATTATAGGGTGGAGGATTTCTCCCCCTTTAAAATGGGCACCATGTACAGGTACGCGCTTATGTTGGCGGCTCTTCCGCTCCCCCTTCTGGGGGATACGCTGGCGATAATACACATAAACGACACCCATCACCATCTCTTTCCCTACAAGTCCTACAACGGTATAGCCTCCGCCGCCTACCTGATACGCAACCTTCGGGCAACCTATCCGAACAACCTTCTCTTCCACGCGGGCGATGTCTTCGTGGGGGATTTCTCCTTCCCCTACGGCCTCGGAAGGGAGGAGCTCAAGCTTCTGAGCCTCCTCGGGCCCGACGCCATCACCTTGGGAAATCACGAGCTGGACATAACTCCCGACAGCCTGTACGCCGTCCTCTCGGACGTGGGGGGCTTCACCACGTTCCTATCCGCCAACCTCCGTCCCGACACCATCCCTTTGGCCTCTCTGGTGCGTCCCTACACCACCTTCACCCGCTCCGGAAGGCTCATATGCGTCCTCGGACTGACGACCAACCAGTTCAACCTCTTGAGCCCGGCCCAGCAGCCGGTGCAGTTTGAGAACCCCGTCTATATAGCCCAGATTTACGAGGATACTTTTGACGTTCTCGGCTGCGATTATCGGATAATCCTCTCGCACGCCGGCGTTGATGCCGACAGCGCCATCGCCTCCTCCACCCGCTCCTACGACCTCATAGTCTCGGGTCATACCCACGCCTGCTACGACGAGCCCGCGAAGATAATCAACACCTCCGGCGACACCACATACTTCGCGGAGGCCTGCCAGCACTACGAGGCTGTGGGTCTGTGGCTGATAGATATGGGCACCCTTCGGCCGGTATCCCACGCACTGTTTCGGCTGGATGCGGGCTCCCCGGTTGATGGCGAATTCGTTGATTCCCTCTCGGCTCTGCGCGCGAGGATAGAGGCCCGCTACGGCGACGTATTCTCCGACTTCGTGGCCTACACGCCGCGGGAGCTGCGCAACGTCCCCGACAGCGCGCGGTATCTGGACACTCCCTTGGGGAATCTCATAGCCGACGCCATAAGGGATAAGGCCTCGGCCGATATCGGCGTCGTCCCGTACTTCTACATCGCAGAGCTTCCGGCCGGGCGCATAACCTCAAACGACGTTCTGCTGGCCTTTCCCTACGGCTTGAGCGAGACGGCCCAGACGGGTACCAACATGCGGTTGCTTCGGGCCACGCTGCGGGGGGCGGACCTGTACCGTCTCCTCTCCATAACCCAGAGCTTCTCCGACAGTACCCCCATAGCGCAGGTCTCCGGCATGGAGTACCGCTTTGATCCATCCCAAAGCCCCCCTCTGGAGGTCTCGGACATAACCGTGGGGGGCCTACCCTTGGATACCAACGCCTCCTACTCGTTGGCTCTGGATATGGGTACCCTATATCTGGCCAACCTGCTCGGAATCACCCCCATATCCGTTGAAACCACCGCCTACACCATGTTCAGCGCCATGAGGGAGTACTTCTCCGAGATGATACTCCTCAATCCCACATCGGAGGGTAGGATAGCCTACAAATCTGCGGTGGCTCTGGCCGAGTACCACGACGATGTCCCCTCCCACGTGCGGGTCGTGGATGGGGCGGTGATCTCCGACGAGCCCTTCAGCGCGTACGACGTTTCGGGTAGGCTCATAGCCTCCGGCGTTCGCTATCTGAAGGTGGGAGGTCGTCGGGTCATATTCGTGAGGACGGGAGGCAGGGTGGTCAAGCTCCTGATAAGATGAAACCCTTCACCACGGCCTACTGGGTCTTCCCGCAGGATGCGAATCCCCTCGGCTATCTCTTCGGGGGACGCCTGATGAGGTGGGTCATCCACAGCAGCTCCATATACGCGTCCATGCTCGCACGTAAGCCGGTCGTGATAGGATACATGGGTAGCTTTGACTTCATAAACCCCATAAGGGTTGGGGACATGGTCCTCGTTCAGATATCCCCCCTCTTCTCCACGACCCACACCATAACGGTCAAGGTGGCCGTATTCTCCGGCGCCACTTCGGATGAGGAGTTCCGCTTTACGACGGCGGCCGAGATGACCTTCATAAGTATAGATGACCGGGCTCGTCCCTCCCCTCACGCCTTCCGCATGCGCTCCCCCACGCTTGAGAGGGAATTCAAGAGGAAGATAGCAGCCCTGAAGGAGGAGTACGCGAGGATAAGGGAGCCGGAGGGGTACGACCTGAAGACTACGTACGGTATAACCGTGGAGGATACCTTCTTCTACAACCTGCTCTCGGGGGCGCGCCTCTTGGAGTACGTGGATCAGATAGCCACGCTCACGGCCATGAGGTACGCCAAGGCCCCGATGTTCACCGCTTCAATAGACGAGACGGTATTCTTAAGTCCCATCCGGGTCAATGAGTACATAGAGATATACACCCGCCTGAATGCCGTCTGGAGAACGTCGGCAGAGGTTGAAGTTTGGGTGTTCGCCAACGACCCCATAACGGCCAACAGGCGGATGGCCACCCACATGTTCGTCAGCGCCGTTCTGGTAGACCGCAGTCGCAAGCTCAAACCCTACGCCCCATCGCCCGAGATATACGAGGAAGCCACGGAGCGCAAGATGCGCCGCCTCCAACGCAAGCGGAGGTTGCTTGAGGAGGTTGAGGGCTCCCTACACGTCCTCTAAGGACCGGTGCTTAATTATCTCGCCCTCCACTATGAAGACCACATCCTCGGCTATGTTGGTGGCGAGGTCCGCTATCCTCTCAAAGTTCTGGGCGATGCTAACCGTCTTCAGGGCGGTTGGGGTGGGCAGAGTATCAACGGCCTTCTTGAGGATCTTGTCCCTTAGGGCATCAACCATGTAATCCGACCTCCATATCTCCTTCGCCAGGTCCGCATCCCGATTCTTGAAGGAGGAGTAGGCCTCCACGAAGGCCCTGCGGGACATATCCCTTATGAGGGAGATGTCGTCCCATAGGTGGGACAGGTCCTCCCCCTTCCTGCGCAGTTGCTTCACATCCCGGGCCACATTCTCGGCGTGGTCCGCTATCCGCTCCAGGTCATTGTTTATCTTCAGGGACATGAGGATCTCCCGCAGGGGGGAGGCCTCCGGATGGTAGAGGGCTATTGTGCGCACGATCAGCTCGTCAATCTCTATCTCCAGCGCATTCACCCTGTCCTCCCGCTTGAGGGTCTCGTCGGGGTCTTCCAAGGAGTGGTCTATCATGACCACTATGTGGTTATACATCTCGTCCAGCTTGGACTGGATCTCCCTTATGGACTTCTCAAGGGGACTAAAGCTCAAAGAAACCTCCCGGCTTGAGTATCACCACCTTGGCCGTGTTCCCGACCGCGGAGGCGAACTTCTGGGGGTCCGCCTTTATCATGTCAAAGGTGTCGTAGTGCATGGGTATCGCGACCTTGGGGCAGAGGAACTCCA
>JAADDJ010000037.1 GCA_013153965.1 Thermotogae bacterium | reverse complement strand
GTGTGGGATTCCGCCTTGATCATTCGGGACTTTCGCCAGCAGCATCCCTCGCTGGGCGGCGACCCACCCTATCCGACGGAAGCCAGATTCTTTTACACGGATGAGGCCCTCTACGTGGCCTTCAAATGCTCCGGCAAGCGACCGGTACTTCAGAGGGGAAGTCGTGGGAGCCTGTCGCCGGATAACGTGGCCTTCGCGTTGGACCCCTACGGTGGGAACGGTAAGAGATATTACATCTTCTCCGCCGACGTCTTCGGCAACAGGGCGGACGTGGAAGTGAATGGAGGCATATTCAACTCCCAGTGGGATACGGAGTGGGACGCCGCCGGCACTCTGACGGAGGATGGCTACATCGTGGAGATGAAAATTCCCTTCAAGGCATTCCGTTATCGCAGGGGAACGGTCTGGGGCGTGGCCTTCTCCCGATGGACATCCGATGGCTATCAGCTGCGCTCCCCTCTGAACCGGCACGGAGTGTATCCCGACATGCATCCGGTTGAGATAGACGCCCCCCTCTCTTGGGCTTTGAGTCTCATCCCCTATCTGACCTACAGAAAGGATTCCCTCCT
Source organism: Thermotogae bacterium (assembly GCA_013153965.1). GTDB lineage: Bacteria > Hydrothermota > Hydrothermia > LBFQ01 > LBFQ01 > JAADCS01. The sequence goes on along the minus strand of JAADDJ010000037.1, from coordinate 34,129 downwards.
CAACCCATGGACGGGCGACTACGAGGAGCAGAGCAGAATCTACGGTGGAGGGGACCTCCGCTTCACCTTGGAGGACAACTTCCTACATCTGACCGTAAAGCCCGACTTCGCGGACGTGGAATCCGATCCCTACTACATAAACGTGAGCCGCTACCGGTACTTCCTTCAGGAGAGGCGCCCCTTCTTCACCCACGATAAGGAGCTCTTCCAGCCCAACTTCAACGACTTCCTCCCCTACACGATGCTCGTATATACCCGCAACATAGGGTCGGACATGTATGGGAACGATATACCCATAACCTACGGTATCAAGGGGGGAATATCCGTACTCGGTACAAATTTGGCCCTCATGAACGTGCGCACAGATTCGGGTCAAGATTGGAAGCTCCTAAGGACCAACTACAAGGGCAAATACCTCTCCGTGGGAGCATTCTGGGGAAGGTACTCCGGATATTATCCGATTCCGGACCTTTTCAATCCGGGCCAATTCGTGCAGGTTCCCGACACCAACATTTTGGCGGATATGGACGTGGCCTTCAACTACGGATACCTTCTGGGCGGATTCGCCCTCATGCATGCGGACTATTACGATGAGCTATCGGGATGGAAGAGCGGGTGGCTTAGAAACTTCGGCTTCGGGTATAAGTCCCCCGAGTGGGAAACTGGCATCCTCTACAGTGAGATAGACTCCCTCTTCTACGCCGAGCGTATAACCTTCATGCCTTACGCCGCGTCCAGAGATATGCTCTTTAAGATGAGGCGCACCCTGTACAACACCTTGAGCCTCAACTCTCTATCCTTCGGCTTTCAGGCGCACATGGCGAAGGAGGCGGGGGAGCCTTACTCCAAGGGAGTAGAGGGCAACTTCGCCCTGTCGTTCGGCAGGGGACACTCCGTCTTCACAGCGCTGGGAGTGGGCGACGAGTACGAGTACGACCCCTACAGGGACACTCTCATACACTTCTTCGGCAGGAACTTCGCCCTCATGTCGCTCTTCAACTTCAGGTCAAACTACATCGTCCTCACGCTCAACGCCGGGGAGATGTATAACTACGCGACGGGGGAGCTGGGGACACACTCGCAGGTGTATATGAGCCTTCCGTGGCGCTTCTCCCAGTATCTACGGGTTTCCAACGACATCTCCCTGTGGAATTATCCGGGGATGGCACCCACGTTGAGAAACATCCTGCGCCTGACCCTCTCGGTGGGGAACATAGCCACCGCGCGCTTGGGATGGGAGAAGGTGCTGCAGAGAGAGGAGGCTATCACCGGGATATACGACAGGGTTTGGGTCTTCCTCTCCTTTGAGAGGGGACTTACCGGCCTGTACATATCCCTCAACACCAAGCTCCTCCCCGATGATTCCTTGAGTGTAAATCCCCTATCCTACCATCGGGCCGACTACATATTCGGCGTAAAGCTCAAGGGGTACTTCAGGCTATGAGAAAGCCACCACAGGCGACCATTTCCCCTCAAGCGTAGAATATCCCTCTGGGATTTAAGGGTGGCAAATGCTACCCCGTTGCTATCTCCGAATGTAGGGGATAGGCGCGACAGAATCTTCTGATGCTATATGGAGGTTTATCTCGTGGAAAGCCTACGGGTGATTTTACGCAACTTCACCCTGCTCTTTAGGATAGCGCCGTGGGAGGTCCTGATGTTCATGGGGCTTATGCTCCCGGCGGGACTTGCGCCGGCTTTCGTCGTCCGATTCATAGGCGAGGGGGATGCGCTTCACAACCCCGTGCTTCTTATAGTGGCGGTGGGCCTGCTCGTCTTCATGGACAGCATCACGTATCCCCTCAACGCGCACATCAGCGGCAACTTGACCGAGAAGTTCTCCCAGTACGTGGCGGATAGGATCTTCGCGAAGCTGGAGAAGTTCAAGAGCGTGGAGCAGTTTGAGTCCCCCGACGTGCATAACCGGTTGGAGGTCATAAAGAGCATGGCCAGATTCGCCCCGGCGAACTTCCTCTGGACCTTCTCGCACATACTGAAGTCGTCCCTCACGATAGTTGGCATTTCCGCGGCCATATTCCGCCTGAACCCCGTACTGCCCTTCATAATCATTCTGGCCCTCCTGCCCTACAGCATCGTGTGGGGAAAATTCTCCTACAAGTCGTGGTGGGCCATATACGACACCAGCTTGGAGAATCGCCGGATGAATTACACGCTATCGGCAGTCTTCACCTTCCCCCACATATATGAAATCCTATCCTTCGGGGCCGTGAGGCTCTTTAGAAACCGCTTCAACGAGGCTTACCGCTCCTTCCACGGCAGGATGCGCAGGATAAGGAGGTCCTACCTCCTGAAGATCATCCCCGCCATAACCTTCGGGGCTGTGCTATCAATAGCAGCAGTGTATTTGGGATTCAAAGGTCGGTTCTTGGGCTCAATCGTCCTTTCCTTCGTCTATCTGCAGGAGGCCTTGCTCAGTCTCATAGCATGGTTCTCGGAGTACTCAAGCAGGACCTTAGGGACCTTCAAGGAGCTGGAGAGCTTCATAAACATGCCCGTGCGGGATGTGGATAGGAGGGAAATCGGAAACTTGGATGGGGAGATGGCTATAAAGTGCGAGAATCTAAGATTCACCTACGACGGGAAACGGTACGTACTTGACGGCATTAACATCACAATACCCAAAGGAAAAAAGGTCGCCTTCGTGGGGCACAACGGAGCGGGTAAGACTACCCTGTGCAGGATAATTCTCGGCCTGTACGCTCCGACGGAGGGAAGGATAAAACTCTCCTCCGACAGGATAACCATGGCCTTCCAGAATTTCGGAAGGTACAAGTTGAGTTTGCGGGATAATGTCATACTCTCGGACTACGGGGGAGACGACGGCATAGACCACCGGAGGCTGATGGAGGTTCTGAAGTGGGTAGGTATAGAGCTCCCACCCGATATCCAGATAGGGCGGGAGTTCGGGGGTATTGAGCCCTCCGGAGGGGAGTGGCAGAGGATAGCGTTGGCGAGGACCCTGTACAGGGAGAATGCCGATATTGTCATATTTGACGAGCCTACGGAGAATCTGGACCCGAAGTCGGAGTACGAGATCTTCAACTTCATGATGAACCTCTACAGGGACAAGACCCTGATTCTGGTCACCCATCGCCTCTGGAGCGTCAGGAACGTTGATAGGATATTCGTCTTCAAGGGCGGGAAGGTGGTAGAGGAGGGAACGCATGAGGAGCTCCTTCAAAGAGGTGGAGAGTACGCCAAGATGTGGGAGTTTCAAATGAGGAAGTACGGCTGAAATCCACGTATGCCGCCTTCCATCGCCCCTTTATAATGGGAAGCTTATGATTATCGCCTTAATGATTTCACAGTTCCCCCCCAAGCACGTTGCCGTGGGGGATTGGTTAATGCTCCATGGCAGCACAGGGCACAACGGTTTCGGCGCTCTGAGAGGACGCATAAGCGGATGGAGCGTCAAATACACCGTATCCCTATGTACGGGCGAGTCCCAGCCCGTTGTCGGAGATATAAACGCCGACGGACTTCCCGAGATCGTCTTCGGCTGTTTGGGAGGTCTCGGGGCCAGCGTGATAGCATTGAGAGGGAATACCGGTAGCACCCTCTGGAGCACGAGCTACCCCGGAGGGTCGTGGGGAGCCCCGGCGGCGGCCGACCTGATTCCCTCAATTCCCGGTCTGGAGGTGGTGGTCTGCAGCTCCACGAATACCCAACTCCTCAGGGGGACCGACGGCTCCGTCATCTGGACCGCATCGGTGGGCTGCGGCTCCAACGCCGGCGCTCCCGCCGTGGCCCACGATGGCCCTGACACCCTCATACTCGTAAATGACGACGGGACCCTCTACGCCCTCAATCCCCTGACCGGCTCGGTGAGATGGTCGGCCCCCAGCGGCGGGAATACCCTGATAGGTATAGCCAAATCCCCCGCCATAAACGATATAGATGGCGATGGGAATCTGGAGGTGGTGGTCGCCGGGAACGGCACGGTCTATGCCTACGATTTCCGCACCGGCGCGGCCCTGTGGAGCGTGAGCGTGGGCACCCGCTACTACACCCGCACGCCCGCGACTTTGGTGGACCTCACGGGCGACTGCGTGGATGAGGTGATAGTCTCCAACGACAACGGCCACATATACGCCCTGCGAGGCACCGATGGAAGCGTTCTCTGGGACTACGTGATATCCGGACAGATGGCCTGCGGTCCCATATCAACCGCCGACCTGAACGGCGATTCCATAAACGACGTGATAGTCGGACATCTTAGAACGTGCTCGTGCGGAACTCCGGGAGGGGTCACCGTGATAAACGGCGCCTCCGGATTACCCCTGTGGAGCAACACCTTCACGGGTCCCAACATGACCCACGGAGGGGGTAGGGTGGTCTCCGACTTTGACAGCGATGGTCAGCTGGAGATAGCCGTCGTCCCCTACTGGAGCAGCTACATGTGCTTCGGAGATGGGGTCTTCCGCATGTTCAACGGTACCGGAGGGATAGAATGGACGGCCGGTGGAGTGGTGGGCGAAGGCTCCTCCTTCGCCGACGTGGATGGGGATGGATGCTCCGAGATCCTCGTTCTACCCTCCGCCGGTAGGAATATCCTCGTCGTCGTTGATAACGACGCCGTGTCCGACTGCGGAGCCTATCCCTACAACGACACGTGCGGAATAATCGGCAGCAACGACGAGACCGACGTATCGGAGGCTTCCATCTCCTACGTCTTCACGGAGGTTGAGGGTAGGGACGGGGGAATTCTCATAAAGAGCAACAGGAATTCGCTCGTGCGCATCTACCGGCCTGACGGACGCCTCGTCCTCACGCGGGGAGTCCTCGCCGGCGAGACCTTCCTGAACCTCAAACCCGGCACCTACGTGGTACTGATAAACAGGAGAAGCTTCACCGTACTGGTGCGCTAAGCCAACCCCGCCACCTGCGGTCCCCTGCTGGTACCGAGGCGTTTGGCGCCAGCCTTGATAAGTTTTAGGGCGAACTCCTTCGTCCTTATGCCACCGGAGGCCTTCACCGGCAACTTCGTGGCCCTACTCATCAGTAGAACGTCGTATATGGTAGCCCCTCCCTTCACGAATCCCGTTGATGTCTTGACAAAGGCAGCCCCCGCCTCCTCCGCCAGACGGCAGGCTATCACCTTCTCGTCGTCGCTCAGGAGCCCCGTCTCTATTATCACCTTCACGGGGACGCCGGCGGCCTTCACCACCGCCTCTATATCCCTCCTGACCTCGTCGTACCTCCCGGCCTTGAGAAGCCCAACGTTTATGACCATATCCACCTCATCCGCCCCATCCTCAACGGCCTTGGCCGCCTCGTAGGCCTTGACGTCGCTCCGGCTGGCTCCCAAGGGGAAACCCACCACGCTGACGACCTTGAGTTCATCTCCGACCACCTCCCTGGCCAGTCTCACGTAGGCGGGATTGACGCAGACGCCGAGGAATCCGTAGCGTAGAGATTCCTCACAGAAGCTCCGGACCTGCTCGGGGGTGGCCTCCGGCTTCAGGAGGGTATTCTCTATGTAGGGACGGATGTCCAAGCTCTCATCAACCGGCTCCCGCTCTATCTCCTCCGCCAACCTGCGAATCTCCTCATAGTTCATGGCGACCTCCTTCAGTATATGTATCCCCGATAGTCCTTCAGAGGGAAGAGCTCCTCCAACTCCTTGGCGAAACCACCTATGAACTTCATCGCCACCTGCTGCTGCTTCTGGGGAAGGAGGGTGGCGAACTTGGCGTCAAACTCCTCCTTACTTACGGGCACCTCGTACCGCTTGAAGAGTAGATAGGCGCCATTCTCGTAATCGTAAGGGCCCCTCCATCCTCCGGGCTTGACCCTACCGAGGAGGGAGAAGAAGAGGTCCTTCGCCACCAGACCGCGCACAAAAGTATTCACGCTGGCGGAGTCGGCCGTTCCCACGCTCACCCTATAGGAGGAGTACATGGCCTCCAAGCTGTCCAAGGGAACTCCCGACTCCAACTTCCCCTTTATCTCCCGCATAAGCTCAAGTCCCTTTCCGCGCTTGAAGTTCAGAACGTACTCCCTCTTCACATCCTCCTTAACCTCCTCGTAAGGAGGAACACCCGCCTCCCTCTTATCTATGAGCTTGGCCACCATGTAGAATTGGGGCCGGTAGATTATGTCGGAGACGGCGCCGACCTTGGAGCGCTTTATCCAGCTGATCAGGGCCCGGTCGGGACCGACGAAGGGAACGAACCCCTCCGCGAGGCTGAAGAGCCCCGTACTATCAACCCTGAAACCGTACCTCTTGGCCAACTCAAGGAAGGCCTTGTTATCCTTGAGCTTGCGGGCCTCCTCAAGGAACTTTATGAGCGAATCACGAATCTGCTGACGGCTCTGGTAGGAGGTCTTGACGGTTATGAGGATGTGGGCGAGCCTCACGCTGTCGGTCGCCGTATCAATCTCAAGGACCTTGACTATGTCCCAGCCGAAGGGGAAGAGGAAGGGACCGAGAACGGCCCCGCTGTCGGCGTCGCTCAAGGCTTGCCTTATCTCGGGAGGAAGGTTGGGATCATCAACGGCGAACCATCCCAGATCCCCTCCAGTGTCCTTGGTGCGAGGATCCTCGGAGTAGGCCTTTACGGCCCCCTCCCAGTTAAGCTTAGCCTCCTCCAGAGCACTCTCAACGAGCTCTTGGGCTTGAAGCGAATCCGCCTTCAGGGGGACCTTATCCACCCGGACGATGTACAGGTCCGCCCTCGGAGGCTTCTTGAACTTCTCCCTATGCTCCTTGTAGAATCTCTTGAGGTCCTCCTCGCTCACCCCCGTGGGAGTATCGGGTATCTGGCTATAGACCAGATTCACGAAGGAGAAACCGTACTTGGTGTTATCCCTCTCGTACTCCTTCCACATCTCGTAGCGGGAGGTGGCCGGAAGCTTCACGAACAGCGCCCTCGTTATCTCAACGGGGATTATCCTGCGGAGCTCCCTCTCGTAGGCGGCGAATATGGGGGCGTACCTCTTATCGTTGAGGACCTGCAGGTAGAGCTGATAGTTGAACTGACCGTTCCTATTGAAGGTCGTATCACGCATTATCTCCGGAGGGGGAAACATGGCGATTATGGTCAGGATAGCCTTATCGGATAGCCTTATGCCGTACTTGTCGGCCAACTTCTTCCAGCGGATCATATCAACCAGCTGGTAGAACACCGCATCCCTTATGGCCTCCTCCTCCTCGGGTGAGAGGGCCTCAACGCCCCTCACGGCCAGAGTCTCGGCTATGGCCTTCTGAACGGCGGCATCGTACTCCTGAACGGTCAGCTGATAATCGCCAACCTCCGCGACTATACCCTCCTGCCAAGGTTTAGTTCTGGTCCAATTGAAGTTGAGAATGTTGGCTCCCAGCTCCAAGCCCAACCACGCCACGAACGCTATGGCCACCAACCATATGAGCCATTTAAAACTTTCCCGAAACTTTCTTATAGCCATAGGCGGGTATTATACTGGTGCTATCGGTCGTCCTCCGAGAGGAAGTACATGTAGTAGGTGCTTGAGAATCGCTCCTTCATCACCCTCTTGGCCTCCTCAACCCCGAGCCTATAGGCCCTGTAGCACGATTCGGCGGCGAAGAGCCCATCCGTCCTCCTGCACACCTCGTAGTACTCCTTGGCCGCCTTCTCGGCCTTCCCGCTCCTCTCGTAGAAGAGGGCGAGGATGTAGTGATCATAGGGGCTCTTGGGCTTAAAGTCCTTGGGCGAGAAGTCCCCCCTCTCAAGCCTCAGGTAGCCGAACGCGAAGTTCTTCTTGTCCGGTATCGCATCCCACACCCTATAGAGAAAGGCGGCCTCCGAGCTCTCCCTGGCCGCCTGAAGTAGCGCCGCCTTACATCCCTGCCCAACCACGCACAGGTATAGGGCGTTGAGGAGAGAACTCATCTCCCCATTCTAAGCCCGTACCATCAAAAAGGGCGGGGCAAATGCCCCGCCCAAAAGTCGCGCGGTCGGACTTACCTTACGACGACCTTGAAGACCTTCCTGTCGGTCTTTATGAAGAAGACGCCCGTACGGCTGAAGGTGTAGGGCTCGCTGGTCCTGAAGGATGCGATCCTCCTGCCGGCTATGTCATAGACGTGCGCGGAGCCATCTACGCCCTCAACCTTGACGGTCCGGCCATTTACGAGTATGGAGACGGTTCCCTCCGTGCTCTTGGGCTTCTCGGCGACGGATATGACCTGGTCGCAGTAGTATCCGGTACCTATCACCAGAACCGTATTCGCCGAGTCCCCGCCGACGGCGTAGGCCACCACGGGCTCGGTTGAACCCGCCGCACAGCCGGGATAGAAGGCCAGGTCAAAGAGAGGGACGTGGCCGGGGGTGTAGTACGCATCTACTATGTTTCCGGAGGTATCAACCCTATAGACCTGGGCACCGTCGGTGATGAGGAACTCACCCGTGTAGTCAAGCAGGGTGAGGCCGGTGGGAACATCCACCGTTCCGCTTACGGGGATCGTACCCTCAATTCCCGGGCTCTGGACGTTCAGATTCACCAGCGTGTGGTTGGTGCCGTCCGTGCTCATGGCCCAGAGGGTGTTAGTATTATCATCCCAATCTATCCCGTAGATGAGGGCGCCGGGAACGAAGGCCCAAAGATTCATGGTGTCTCCCGTCCAAGCGAAGATACCGGGAGAGATCTCGCTGTAGAAGGCGAGATGCTGGTTATACACGTACCATCCGTCGTACTCCAGGTGGGTCAGGAAGAAGGTGCTGTCGCCGTCGTTCGCTATGGAGAAGGGATAATTGACGTAGGGGTCGTATATGGGCGCGTACGCCCACACCTCGCTGCGGAAGGAGGAGGCGGGATTCTTGGGATCAAACGAATATACGGCCCCGTACATGTCGCTTATGAAGAAGCGGCCCCTCAGGTCGTTGTAGGTGATGAAGGAGAAGTTATAGCCCAGAAGAGGCGGTATGAGGAGGCTGAAGGTATCCAGAACGTCGCCCACCCTCACGTGGGTCCTAAAGACGGTGGAGGCGGTGTCGTAGGTGGCGTCGGGATCCCTCGTGTCCGTCACATACACGACGGCCATGTAGTAGGAGCGCTCCTCGGGGGTGAAGCTGTTGAACGTTACGGTGGTGATGGTGCGGGGAGCCAAATCTACCGTCTGGTCGTCGCTGAAGACGAGGGTGTTGGACACGGTGTCGTATATGTCCAGATGCAGGGCGAAGGAGGATAGAATCAAGGTATCGGCGTTGAAGATCTTGGCGCTCACACTTACGGGAGCCACCGGAATGTACTCGTCGGGGTCAACGTCCATAACCAGAGCATCCCCACTCTGGATGGGAATGCGCCTTATGAGGACGGCCGTACCGCTGTCGGGTACGTGGTTGGAGGGAATCCCGTTATAGACGTACTGGAGGTACCAGTCGGGATTCTCCCCCGTGGCGGCGGTGGAATCCTGCACCCCGATGGTGGCATCCCTGTAATCCACGGCGGAGTTGTAGAGCAGCTTTATGTTGCCGTTGTCGTAGAATATGACCTCAAAGTCCATGTAGGTGGAGCCTCCGTAGCGGGGAACGCGGTTGTACTGCACTATGGCGCAGGCGCCGGGATAACCGTCGGGACAGCTGGAAAAGCTCTGGAAATACACTCCACCGGCGGAGGCATCGGAGGGATCAAGGTCATCCCACATGACGGCGACGAAGCCGGTGGGTCCGTAGGTGGTATCCGGCAGAGGACCATTTGAGATACCGACGTATCTGCCCACATTCTCCAAGACGACCGTACCGTTGGAGCATATGGATATGGAATCCACGGTGGTGGTGTAGAAGGGCATGGAGAATCCCAGCTGGTAGAAGATGCCACCGGAGAAGCCGGAGCACCAATCGTCGCCGGCACCGACATTCGTTCCAGTGGAGGAGATATCCACGTAGTTGAAATCAACCGCTTCCCCATCCTGATTGGAAATTAGCATGTACCCGAAGCCGTCAATGGCGGAGCTGGGCTTGATCACATCCGCCGAAGGCCTCTTCAAAAGGGATGCGTTCTCCGGCTTGTACCGGAGGATCCCTTTAAGCTGTGCGTCCGAAAGGCCAGTTATAAATATCCACAACATGACTCCGGATTATACAGGCGAATTTCCGGTCCCTCAGGCGCTGCCGCTTGGAACCATCGTCGCTATCATGGTGGCCTCGGCGACGAGGTTCCCATCAACGAAGGCCCTCCCCTTAGCCTTGGCGAGACGCCCTCCGAAACGCAGGAGAACGGCCTCCAGAATGAGGGTATCCCCCGGCCTGACCACCCTACGGAATCGCACATCCTCTATGCCCGCGAAGAGGGGAAGAACGTCTCCCTTACCCATCTGGCGAAGCCGGTAGGCCAGTCCGACGCCGGCGACCTGTGCCAAGGCTTCAATCTGAAGGACACCGGGCATTATGGGCCGGTCCGGGAAGTGGCCGTTGAAGAATTCCTCGTTGACCGTAATGTTCTTCATCCCGACCACCCTCCGCTCGTCCAGATGGAGTATGCGATCAACGAGGAGAAAGGGATACCGATGGGGAAGCAATCCCCTTATCTCATCTATGTCCATCTGCAGTCCCCACAGGCCCTCCTCGGCGAGCCTCTTGGCGAAGGAGACGTGGGAGCCGTGTCCGCCCCTCAGGACGATATAGCGACCCCTTATGAATCTCCCCGAGAGGGCCAGATCCCCGATGAAGTCCAAAATCTTGTGCCTCACGGCCTCGTCGGGTAGTCTCTCGTCGCTCCCGAGCAACAGGACCCTATCCGCATCCCCACCTCTCCCTAAGCCGGAGGATAGGATCTCCTGCACCTCCTCCTCAAATACGAAGGTTCGGGCCGGGGCTATCTCCTTCAGGTAGGTCTCGGGAGATACGGGAATCTCGTAGAAGGCGCTGAATCTGCGCGGGGAGTCGTACTCCAGAGCGTAGGCTATCCGAAGCGTATCGGAGGGAAAGGCCATCACCTCCGCGCGGCCGTGCGAGTGGTGAAGGGGCGAGTGGAGATGCCACTCCTGTCCCTCGGCCTCCTCCGAATTCTCGTATATGGCTCGGGCGAACTCGTGGGCGGAGCCATCCACATCCGGCACCTCCGGCCCCCTCACCTCAATCTTGGCCCCCACCACCCCCAGCCCGTAGAGGGCGGAGAGAATATGCTCAACCGTCATCACCTTCACCCCATCCGCGCATAGGGATGTGTTCCTTTCCGTGTCGCAGACGTTCTCGTAGGTGGCAACTATCTCAACCCCGTCCCTGAGGAAGGAGTACCACTCCCCCTCGGGATGCAGGAGCATCTCGCACATCTCCCCCGTATGCAGGCCCTTGCCCTTGAATCTCAGAGTGCGATTTAGCCTTCTGAACATCACGCCATTTTACGGAGGTAGTTCGCCGAGACATCCGGGCGTTGGGACGGGGCCTTTCGGCAGTAGAATCCACGCATCCGATGCGTGCTACCTTGAGATGGGCATTCTCCAAGAGGAACATCGTCCTATCCTTCCTGCTGCTCCTATACTCCGCCTTTCTGGGGATGTTGGACCTGCTCACGAAGGCATGGGCCTACTCATCGCTGAATCTTCACGAGCCGAAGAACATATTGGGCGAGTTCCTCCGATTCACTCTGGTGATAAACTACAACACGGCCTTCGGCCTCTCGCTGGGTAAGGACTTTCCCTACGTGGCCGCATCAACGGCCCTCGCCGTACTCCTTTTCTGGGTCATGTTCTTTGAGAGAAGGAGGATATACAAGTTTCTCTATGCGACCATACTCGGTGGGGCCATCGGCAACATCGTGGATAGGCTCCTGCGTGGCGGCGTGGTGGATTTCGTGGACCTCGGTGTGGGTCAATTCCGTTGGTACACCTTCAACTTGGCCGACGTCTGGGTAACTTTGGGATTGGCGGGCCTCGCCGTCATGTTCGTGGTGGAGGAGATGAAGAACTCCCGCTCCAAGGGGGCGGACTCGGTTGTAGAATAGCCTCTCAGCATGTGCGGTATAGTTGGAGTAAGGAGCGAAAGGGGAGTGAGGCTAAGTCGCGTCGTCTCGGTCCTCCAAGGCCTACAGCACAGGGGTCAGGAGGCGAGTGGATTCGTGGGTATAACTACGGACGGGCGGGAGGTGGGTTTCAAGGACGTGGGCTTGGTCTCGGAGGTATTCCGCCGGTACGGGGCGGACCCCCTCCTGAAGGTCGCCGTGGCCCACACCCGCTACTCCACCCAAGGGGAGAGCTACAGGCCGGAGAACGTGCAACCCTTCGTGGGATTCATAGGTGAGCGCCTGCTGGCTCTGGTGCATAACGGGAATCTGACCAACTATCCCCAGCTGAAGGCGGAGCTCCAGCGAGACGGTGTAATCTTGCGCTCAACCTCCGACTCCGAGGTGATACTCCTCCTGTACGCCCGGGAGAGCGGTGCGCCGGAGGAGAGGATAAGACGCCTAACGTCAAAGGTGGAGGGAGCTTGGACGGTGCTGATGATTGACGGGGACAGGCTGTTGGCCTTTCGGGACCCCTACGGTTTCCGGCCCCTCTGGATGGGCAGGGAGGGGGATGAGGTCTGGTTCGCCTCGGAGGATTCCGCCCTCCGCTCCGCGGAGATAGACGTGGTTGAGGAGGTGGGCATAGGTGAGGGATACGTGGTTGATGGGAGGGTGCGCAAGTTCGGCGTCGGAGTGAAGGTTCCGCTACCCTGCTCGTTTGAGTTGGTGTATTTCGCCCGTCCCGACAGCAACCTATTCGGTAGGTCCGTCTATGAGTGGAGGCTCCGGGCGGGGGAGGTGCTCGCCGAGGTTGATTCCCTGGAGGCCGACGTGGTGGTTCCGGTACCCGACTCCGGCACCATATACGCCATAGGGTACGCCCGCAGGTCCGGGATACCCTTCCAGATGGGTCTGATAAGGAGCCATTACGTGGGGAGAAGTTTCATCCAGCCGTCGCAGGACGTGCGTCGGAGGACCGTAAGGGCCAAGCTCTTTCCGGTCCCCTTCGTCCTGAAGGGTAGGCGGGTCGTCCTGATAGATGACTCCCTCGTCCGAGGGACGACGATGAGGGAGATCGTGCGGATGGTGAGGGACGCGGGGGCCAAGGAGGTGCATGTGAGGATAGGCTCCCCTCCGGTTATATCCCCCTGCTACTTCGGTATAGATACTCCCACGAGGGAGGAGCTGGCAGCCTCCCGCATGGATACGGCACGCATAGGCGAGTTCATTGAGGCGGACAGCATCCTCTACCTGCCCCTCTCCCGCTTCAGGGAGGCCCTCCCCAACTTCTGCGTGTCCTGCTTTACGGGGGAGTACGCCGTTAAGGTACCTTCCGACGTCAGAGTTTGATTATCTCCCTCTTGGGGGAGCCGGTGATATTCTCTCCCGAGCCCGCGATCACCACGTCCTCTATTCGCACGCCGAATTCCCCATCCAGATAGATACCCGGCTCAACAGTCACGACCTCCTTCCCCTTGAGGACGTACTCGGACTTGGGATTCAGGGAGGGGGCCTCATGCACGTCCATACCTATACCGTGGCCCAGACCGTGGCCGAAAGTCCCCTTGAACTCCGTTGAGTCTATGTACTCTCTGGCGGCGGCATCTACCTCCTTGGCCGGAACGGCTCCGGAGAAGGAGAGTTTTCTTATGGCCCTCTCCTGCGCCTCCAGAACCACCTCGTACGCCCTCTTGAAGAGGGAGGGAACCCTGCGCCCTATCCACAGGGTGCGGGTCATATCGGACACGTAGCCCTCCACCTTTAGGCCGAAGTCCAAGAGCAGGACTCCCCTGGTGGGTATCAGGGTGTCGGTGGGCCGGGCGTGGGGCTTGGCGGAGTTCGCACCCACCGCCACTATGGGCGGGAAGGACATGCCGTCGGCCCCGTTGCGTCTGGCCCAGACCTCCATCTCAAGGGCAAGATCCCTCTCCGTCATCTTCCCCGGTCTCACGTTGTTCAGAACCCACTCAAAGAGTCGGTCGGTGAGCTCTTGGGCCCGCCTTAACCTCTCAATCTCGTGGGCCTCCTTGCGGACCCTCAAACGTGCTATCAGACCCGAAACGGCGTACAGCCTGATACCGCTTCCCCTGAGGGTCTTACGCAGAGCTTTGAGGAAATACACCGGAGCGTTCCCCTCCAAGGCCACCGACTTGACACCCAGCTCCCGGAGCTTGTCGCCGAGAACCTGAATGAGGGACTCGCCCGGAGGGACGTCCAGAACCGTGATCCCCTCCCTGACCTCCTCTCTCACCTGCGACTTGTATCGGAAATCCACCAGGATGAAGTTCCTGCGACGGGTTTGGAGGAAGACTCCGGTTGACCCCGAGAAGCCGGTGATGTATCGGAGATCCGACCCCATCCAAGCCTCGGGTTTGTATAGCAGGTACGCGTCGTGGCGGTCGCGCCAGAAACTTCGCAGTTGCGTCAGCTTCTTCCAAGCCATGGTGGGGATTCTATTCCCGAAATTCCCGATATTCCACCGAGCTCAGGGTATCCTGCTCCACATGTAGTTCAGAAGGTCCCCGAAGTACTCTTTAAGACCCGCCCTCTCCAGCTCCCACTCCGTGCGGCGGATGTAGGATTTGGCGAGATCAAGGGTTGCCCCTCTCGGGTCCGGATGGCCCTCCCTCTCGTATATGTGGGGCAGGGTGGGCTTGCCCACGTCCTCCTCATAGTCGTCGTAATCGTCCAGTATCTGGAAGGCCATACCGAAACTCTTACCCGCCTCCCGCAGGTAGGGATTCTCCTCCCCGTATATGAGAGCCCCCGATGCGAAGGCGAGCTCGTAGAGGGAGGCTGTCTTGTTGTATATGACGTCCAGATAGAGATGCTCGTCAAACTTCTCCGGCGGCGTTATATCCTCAACGTACTGGCCGTAGGACATCTTATACACGGTGTCCGACATGGCGGACAGGTAGAGGGGAACGTTCGCCTTGGCTATCTCCGACAGGGCGCGGGTGAAGACCAGGTCCCCGACCAGAACGGCCCTCCTGATGGAGAATATGTCGTTGAGGGTCCTGCCTCCCCTGCGGGTGTCCGCCTCATCAACTATATCGTCGTGTATGAGTGAGGCGGCGTGGATCATCTCCAGAGCGTAGCCGGATAGGACGGCCGTATCCGTATCCACACCGTATATCTCGCAGCTTATGTGGGAGGAGAGAGCACGCAGTCTCTTGCCCTTTATGAGATAGACGGGGATGTTCAGCCATCCGGCCGTACTCTCCAAAAGGGATTCCAGCTTCGCGAGGAAGGACGAGTGTTTCTCCCAGAGTTCCCTAAGGTGCTCCTTCAATCTTGAACTTCTCCTTTTTGCCGTCCTCGTACCTTAAAACGTAGTATCCCGCCACCACATTCACCTCAACCACCTTCGCTTTACCCCTCTCGGTGTCTATTATAGCGTTGAGGCGGGGCACCCTCCGGGCCATTTCGTTGTAATAGGGCATCTCAAAGGCGAGACAGCAGAGGAGCCGTCCGCAGGCCCCGGTGAGCTTGTCGGGGGCGGCGAACAGGTACTGGCGGCGGGCCATGTCCTGCGTTATGCTCGGGACGTTTTTCAGCCACGTGTGGCAGCACAGCTCCAGACCGCACCTTCCCAGCCATCCCACACGGGCGGCGTACCGCTGGCGGGGGACGAAGACGAACTCAACCCGCAGATGCAGGAATTTGGCTATGTTTGCAGCGAGGCTCCTGACGTCGTTTATGGGCCTGTCGGATATGTACTCAACGGTCAGGATCCCCTTCTCCAGATCAATGAAGGTCTCCCCCAACTTGACGTTCAGTCCCCTCTCCCAGAGGATCCCCTTGACCATGTTCTTCATCATGCGGAGTACCTCCTTACGGGAGGCCTCCCTCACGAATTGGGCCTTGCGCAACTCTTCCCCCTGACGGTGATTGCGGATGCGAAGTATCTTGACGAGCCGCTCCCTATCCTCCCCCTCTATCCGGATGAAGACGTAGGAGCACTTTCCCCTACACCTCAAAGGATTCGTCAGCAGGAAGTGCTCAAATTCCCCACCTACGATGGAGACTTCCGCTACTTTCGGGCGACTATCCTTCCTCTGGTTAGGTCGTACGCGCTCAGCTCTACGACCACCCTGTCTCCCGGGACTATCCTTATCCATCTTACCCTCATCTTACCGCTGAGATGGGCCTTGACCTCTATGCCGTTGTCAAGGCGCACCTTGAACATCGTGTTGGGCAGAACTTCAACCACCGTTCCTTCCATCCGGATGGTGCCCTTCTTAGCCATCTATGTCCTCCGTCAAAATCTCCGGACCTTCCTTACCTACATACACGGTGTGCTCGTAGTGGGCGGATAGGGATCCATCGGCCGTGACGATCGTCCATCCGTCCGGCAGGGTTATCACCTCCTCGGTTCCGGCGTTTATCATGGGCTCTATCGCCAAGGTCATGCCTCGGCGCAACCTGCCGTCCTTATCCAGATCCTTGGGATTGTTGGGGATTATGGGGTCCTCGTGAAGCTCAAGGCCGACCCCGTGGCCCGTCACCGTCTCCGCGGGCCTGAAGCCGTACCTGCGAGCGACCTCATCTATGGCGTAGGTGATGTCGGATATGCGTGCCCCGGGACGTATGACGTCTATGGCCCTGTAGAGGGCCTCCTTGGTGGCCCGCATCAGGCGGCGGGCTTCATCCGAGACGTCCCCGAGGGCGAAGGTCCAAGCGGTATCGGCGTGGTAGCCATCCTTATAGACTCCCACATCAACCTTTACCAGCATGGGAGCCTTAAGCACCTTGCTCTTGAGAGGCAGTCCATGTACGATCTCGTTGTCTATGGAGATGCAGGTGCTGTACCTGTATATCTTATCTTCCACCTCGTAGTTGAGGAAGGAGGGGCGGGCTCCCTGCGAGTATATGTAATCCCTCAAGACCTCGTCTATGTCGGCGGCCGACACTCCGTCGGCTATCATCCTCTTGGCGATCCTCAGGGCCTCGGAGGCTATGCGTGCTGCTTCGCGTAGTCCGACCAGGTCGGTACTGCTCTTGAGAATAACCATCTTGCGGCCGCTATTATAAGGTGGTTCAAGGGTTCCGGCCCTCCACGAGCGCCTTCAGAACCTCAAGGACCTCCTCCGCGTGTCCCTTGGGCCGGACCTTGGGCCAGACGTGCGCCACCCTCCCCTCGGGGTCTATAAGGTACGTGCTCCTTATCACCCCCTCCCGCTCCTTACCTCTGACCCGCCTCTTACCCCAAGCCCCGTAGGCCCGCAGGACCCGCGCCTCGGGATCGCTCAACAGTACGACCTTCAGGCCGTGCTTACGCTTGAACTTGGCGTGTCTCTGGGGTGGGTCCGGGCTCACACCCACGACCGCAGCCCCGAGGCGGGCGAACTCGTCGGCGAGAGCCGTAAATCCCTTGGCTTCGGTGGTGCATCCGGGCGTATCGTCCTTGGGGTAGAAGTAGAGGACGACCCATCTACCCTTAAGAGCCGAGAGGGACACGTCCCGTCCCGACTCATCCTTGAGCGTGAAGTCCGGTGCCAGATCTCCTACGTTCGGCATAACGTGTATTCTACCGGGAGAATACCTCGGGGGTAAAATACATCCTATGATTCTGCTGATTTTCGGTCAGATGTGGCAGGAGGATACCCTCGGAGCGAACAAGTACAAGCCCGACTCCCTCAATATGACGCTGGTCAAGCGCCTCCGGCTGCCCACCCCGTGCTTCGGTTTGGCCGTTGGCAACAGGTACGCGTACCTATCCTCCCTGCGCCGTATATACATCGTAGATGTCTCCAAGCCCGAGAGTCTCTATAGGGAGGCCACATTCAACACCACCAACATGCCCCTCGGTCTCGCCCTCAAGGGCAAGTACCTGTACGTGGGCCACGGCTACAAGGGTCTATCCGTGTTCAACGTCTCCAATCCCAACATGGTCAGGGAGATGTACACGGTTCCGCTACCCGACACGGTCATGGAGGTCCTCCTGCGGGGGAATCGTCTTTACGTGACCGTGGGAGATTCCGGATTCGCCATATTGAGTCTCTCCAACCCTGCACGCCCCCGCCTTGTAAGTCTGACGAAGACCGGCGGATTCACCCGCGGCATCACCGTTAAGGGCAAATACGCGTACATAGCGGCCGGGAGAGGAGGGTTGAAGGTCTTTGACATCTCAAACCCGCGCAGGCCCCGGATCGTGGGGCAGGCACCCACGCGCGGATTTGCCATAAGCGTTGAGGTGGAGGGTGGCGTGGCGTACGTGGCTCTGGGGAGGGATGGGGTCCAGCTGTTTGACGTGAGCGACCCGTCCCAACCTAAGGAGATAAGGTGGGCCAAGGGTCCCGGCTCCGCCCTAAACGTTAAGGCGATAAACAACCTGATCTTCGTGGCCTTCGGGGACGGAGGCGTGAGCGTGATAGACCCCTTCAGGAAGGTGGAGGTGGCCCGCTACAGACCACCCATATACAAGGGGGATTACGTCTTTGACATAGTGGTGCAGGGGGACTACATCTACGCCGCCTCCAGAAAGGGTATGGTGGTGTATAAGTTCCTCCGGTGAAGGTAGCCGTAATAATCCCCACCTACAACCGCCACGAGGCCCTAAGGCGGGCCGTGGAGAGCGTCCTGCGCCAGAGGTACCCGCACGAGGTTTGGATAGGGGATGACGGGAGTACCCCACCGGTCAGATACGACCATCCGCGCGTGCGGGTGGTGCGCTTCCCCCACACGGGCAACCCCTCCTACGTGCGGAACCGCCTGGTGGAGATGGCCGACGCACCTCTCGTAGCTTTCTTGGACGACGACGACGAGTACGTTGATGGCAGATTAGCCCTGCAGGCCCACCATCTCATGGACGGAAACTACGACGCGTCCGTGTGCAACGTCCTCGTGATAGACCACCGCAGCGGGGAGCCTATAGGGCTGGCCTACGCCGATAGCCCTCGCCCCCTCCTAAGGCGCCTGCTCTTCCCCTTCGGGGGGTATGGGTTCATTCCGCAGGTGGGTGCCCTGATGGTGCGACGTGATACCTTCCTGAAGCTCGGAGGATTCAACGAGAGGCTGACCCTTCTGGAGGACTGGGAATTTTCGCTCCGTCTCTTCCTAAATTATAAAGTTGGATTTTACAATTTTGCCGGGGTGGTGCATTACCAGAACCGCCCCGACGGTTTGCGGCTCCGCCAATCTCCCGACGCTCCCCTCCACTACGAGAGACTCCTTGAGGTAGTGGGAGAGTATCTTCCGCCGAGCCTCCATAGGAAGGTGAAACGCCACTTCTACGGGGCCCTATCCCGTAGGCTGTTGCGCTCGGGAGACAGGAAGGGGGCCCTCAAGTACGCCCTCAAGAGTCTTCGCCACGGACCCGAGCCTATCGCTCTCAAGAGCCTCCTGCAGCTGCCGTTTAGAAGTCCCAGCCGAAGGATATGACCCACCGGGCCGGATAGAGACGGCGGAAATCCGTGGGATAGGCGTAGTCCAGTCTCAGGGGGAAGTATCCGAGATTCAACCTCAAGCCCACCCCAACGTCGGCGAAGAGGTCCCACAGGGCCCCGTCCCTTATGGGCTGAAACTTATCCAACGGTATATCCTCGTCAAACCAAGCGTTCCCGATGTCAAAGAAGGCCAAGGCCCTTATGCCCCTTATCTCAAAGGGCAGGAATCCGAACTTCAACCGGTCCAAGAAGGGAAACCTTATCTCGGAGTTGAGGAGTGCCAGATTGTTGCCTATGAGGTAGCGCACGGGCTTGCCGCTCTCGTCGTAGAAGAAGTAGAAGAGGTCGTACGCCCTCAAGCCGTAAGGGCCGCCGGCCGTGAAGGCGTCCCGGTGCCTGCCCACGCTCCGGGCGAGAACGAGACGGTTCGCCCATATGCTCCTGTAGGTTATCCTCCTGAAGAGCATCCCCTCAAAGAAGAGGGTCCGGAAATCCACCTGCGAGTTGGGAAGGCTCGTGGCACCGACGAGTCTCCACCTTACGCCGTCCGTTGAGCCGTAGTTGGTCAGCAGGACGTCGTCATAGACCAACGATAGGGCCACGTCGTAGCCCTTGGGATAAACCACCTCCGGCACCTTACATCCGGGCGTGGGTACGGCTTGGAATACGCAGTAGTAGGGCAGGGAATCCTCGTGGAACCTTATCCACGTGTTGTAGTGGGCGGATAGGTATCCCTCACTTCTGAAGTACCGGGTGAAGGGATATTGGAATCCCAACTCTCCCGAGAGCCGTTTCTCAAAGACGAAGTAGGGTGTCAGGTACTTGAAGTTCCAGAGCTGGGAGAATCCGACCACCTTATCCAACCGCCCCTTGAAGTTGTACCACACGAATACGAATTCGGAGTTGTCTATGTTCTGCGACTGGCCGAGTATCTCCAAAAATATCCAGTTATCTCCCGGTATGTCCGAGAAGAGCATGTAGAACGTCCCCACCGTCCCGTAGAAGGAGGAGTATCCCAGATTGGCGAAGGCCATATCCAACCCCAAGGTGAAACCCAAGGGGCGCTTCACGACGCCCGCCAAGACGGTTGAATCCGGCTTCGGGTAGCCCTCCTCCTCCATCAGATTCACCGCATATTTGGGGTCAACGGAGTAGGGGGCCAAGAATACGTCCCATCCCCCCTCCCACATCATTGAGAAGGCCAAGCGACCATTCTCGGATACGTCGGGATGGGCTATCTCGGTGAAGTAATCGGTGAGCATCAGGATGCTGTCGCCCCGGAGGAGGAAGAGATTGACCGCCCCATCGTAGTCGGTCAGGAAGGCAACCCCATCCTTCCACCGGATGGGTGAGCGCAGTATCTTACGACGTCCCCAAACGTACTCCGGCTCCCCTCCCAAAGTCATCCGGTATATGGAGTAGGAGCCTATCTGCCCGAGGTCGTTCCTGTCGCTGACGTATATGACGGTGGAGTCGTCCCACCAGTAGGGGTCGTCCTCGCTCCACTCGTCGTCGGTTATCTTACGGAACGAATCTCCCTCCACGTCGTATATGTAGAGGTCCGTACGGCCATTTACGTATCCGACGAAGACGACCTTGGAGCCGTTCGGGGAGATGCGGGCCCCGTGGGCGCCGTCCAAAAAGTCCAGAGGCACCTTCCGCACTCGCTTGAAGGTGTTGAGGTCGTATATGTGGAGGATGTCGGAGTAGGTCCCCTGCGATATAGTCACGAGGCGGTTGTCCTTGGATATGCTGAGGGAGGGTTTGAGGATGTGGAGGTTCTCAAAGTCGGGGGAGCGTCCGGCCGTCAGGAGTTTATGCACCTTGCGGGTGGCGAGGTCTATCACGTATATACCTATGCGCCCTCCTCTGTCGGACATGAAGGCCACCTTGGAGCCATCGGGGGAGATGGCAGTTCCGAGGTTGAGGAATGAGTGGTCCCTCCTGCGGCTCGTGAGCTTTTTTATATCGTCGGGGAAGTTGAACCTCCCCATGGCCTTAAGGACCCTCTCCTTGATGTACATGGAGAATTCCTCGTCTATCTCGGGCAGGTCCTTGTGGGTTATACGTTTGAGGGCGCTGCGGATGTTCCCTCCCATGCCGTACCTGATGAAGTCCCGAACCGCCTCCCGCCCGTAGATGTCCTTAATGTAGTTGAAGAAGGCCTCGCCGTAGCGATAGACCACGTAGCCGGAGTAGTAATCCATCTCGCTCAGGGGAGGTAGGGTGAGGTTTATGACCATATCTCTCATGTACGCTTCGGTGCGCACACTCCAACCCTCCGAGAGGAACTCGGCCATGCCCTCCACGAACCAGAGAGGTGGAGGCGACGAGAACATGGACGAGAGCCCCCGAGAGTAGGAGTACTGGAAGGCATGGACCAGCTCGTGGCGCAGGACGTGCCGGAACTCGGCGTAGGAGCCGGCGAAGGGCACCACTATCCTCCTCTTGAAACCCTCCGTGAATCCGCCGACGCCCTCGGGTATCAGGTATGGGGATACGTTGGTCATCTGGAAGTCCTTGGGGGACACGTATATGAGGACCGGTATCTTCTCCTTCTTACCCACCGCCCCGGGAAAGTAGTCTTTATACTCCTCGTAGGCCTCCTCCAGAACCGCCAGAGCGAACTCCGCCAACCGCTCTCCCCCCTGATAGAAATAGACGTTGAAGTGTTTCCCGTCCAGATAGCCCCACTTCAGATTCTTGTAATCAACCTTGTTGTATCCGTAAGACCACTGGGATAGTAGAAGCGCTATCATCAGAATTTCTTCTCTTTCTTGGCCTTGAGCCTCTTGAGGCGGAACTTGTCCTCCCTCTCCCTGTCCTCAAGAACCTGACGGATGAATCTCATCTCGGCCTGAAGCTGCGGTATGACCCTCTGCTCAAGGGTATTCACCCTCCGGGAGGTCTTACGTATCTCCTGACCTATCTTCTTCATCTTGGCCTCAAGGGGTACCAGCTCAAATATCTTGGCCATGAGCCTCTCGTACGCCATCGCCGTAAGCTCTATGCGGGCGCTCACGCTTAGCAGGGTGTAGCCCCTCTCCGCGCTCTTGCGAACGACGTGCTCGGCCTTCAACTTAGGTATGCGCACGCCCCACACCTTCTCCTCCTCCCTCTTGACCTTGAGCCTGCCCATGGAGGACAGGGCGGCGGATCTCACGGCCTCCGGCCCGTCCTTACCGAGGGCCAAGGAGAGGAAGGTGATGGCCTCCCTGGCCGTGCGGTCCAACTCCCTGTGGGCTTGGACTATGGGTTTGAGCATCTTTTGGAACTCCTTCATGAGGGCGTCCCTCTTCTTGCGTAGGAGGTCCGCACCCTGTTGGGCTATCTTCATCTGTCGCTTACGGATGAGGAGGTTCATCCGCGTAGGGCTTACCCTCTGCATAGAACGGGTATTTTACTGTAGAAGTTTCTCCGAGGCCTCCCTCAACCTCTCCAGGTGCCCATCCACGCGGAAGATTTCGCCGACGGGGCGGAGGGAGAACTCCTCCGGCGTGTAGTTGGCCAGATAGTCAATCAAATCGTTCGCATTATCCATGACCCTACCGAATCCCAGAATCCTCAGGATCTCAGCTGCCCCCTCCGCTCTTCTCAGGACGAGAATTGGAGTACCTTGGGACGCCGATTCAAGGACAACGTACGAGAAGGACTCGTAGTAGGAGGTTATCAGGGTGAAGGTCGCCCGGGCGTAGAGTCTCAGGAGGTCTGAATGGGAGACTCGCCCGAGGAATAGGACGTTGCCTCGGGACTCACCCTCCACCCCCACCACGCGGAAATTCCAGTCGGGCAACCTCCCGGCCACCTGTAGGAGGGTGTCCAAACCCTTTATCCAGCTTCTCCTCCCCACCCAGAGGATCTCCCCGCCTCGCGGCACGGTTCGGAGGCCCTCCGGCAGGGGGATATCAAAGGGAAGATACACGACCTCACCGCCCACCCCGTAGATGCGGGAAGCCCTCCGACGGATGGCCCCACTCGGGAAGAGGAAGCCGGAGAATCCGGATAGGTAGCGCCTGAATCTGAGGAGCTTGAGGATATGGAGAGGGTTGAACTCCCGCTCGCCAAGGACTATCCTCCTGCTGACGGCCCTCAAACCGTGTAGGTAGAGGAGTTTTGGTCCTTCGGGTAGGAGACGGTGCGGTACGACGCCGTGCAGTATCAGGGCATCGTATCCGCCGGGGGGAGGGCCCGTACCCACCTCCCAGATGCGCTCCCCGGCCCTCTCTATGATGCTCAGGTACCTTCCGACGCCCCCTCCCCTTTTGGCGACGACGTGGAGCAGTCTCACATCCGGAACTTCTCCCCCAGATAGAGTTTGCGCGCCTCGGGGTTGTTTATGAGGTACTCGGTCGTCCCCTCCAAGAGTATCCGGCCCTCGTAGATGATGTAGGCTCTATCGGTTATCTCCAAGGTCTCTCGCACGTTGTGGTCGGTGATGACGACGCCTATGTTCATCTGTTTGAGCTTGAGGACCATCTCCTGAATCTCCTCCCGCGTTTTGGGGTCCACGGCGGCGAAGGGCTCGTCCAAAAGGAGGAATTTGGGCTCCAAAACTATGGCCCGGGCCACCTCCACCCGCCTCCTCTCCCCACCCGACAGCTGGACCCCGAGGCTCTTTACCACCTTCCCGAGGTTGAGCATGTCTATGACCTCCTCCGTCCTGCGCCGGGCCTCCTTGCGGGGGTACCCCCTCATCTCCAGAACGCCGTATATGTTGTCCCATACCGACAGATAGCGGAAGACGGAGGGCTCCTGCGGCAGGTATCCTATGCCCATTCTCGCCCTCTTAAACATGGGTAGGTTGGTTATATCCCTGTCGTCCAGAAAGACCTTGCCCGCGTTGGGCCTTATGGCTCCCACGATCATATAGAAGGTGGTCGTCTTGCCGGCACCGTTGGGACCCAGAAGGCCAACTATCTCCCCCTGCTTCACCTCTATGCTCACCTCATTGACCACCCGCCGCTTGCGGTATATCTTTACCAGTTTCTCCGTTCGCAGGACCGAGCTCAAGGACGGATTTTACGGGGGGAAATCACTCGGCCAAGAGGACCGGATCAATCGGCTTGCCGTCTTTATAGACCTCGTAATGGACGTGCGGGCCCGTGCTCATACCCGTACTTCCCGCCAAGCCTATCATTCGGCCGATCTGGACGCTATCCCCCCGCTTCACGAGTACGTCCTGCAGGTGGGCGTACAGGCTCTCGTACCCCCTCGCGTGTCTTATGCGCACGTACTTTCCGTACCTACGATTCTCACCCACCTCTACCACGACCCCCCGAGCCGTGGCGAAGACGGGCGTTCCCTCCTTCACGGGTAGGTCCACACCGGTGTGATAGTCCTCGTGCATACCCCGGACTATGGGGGCGGATACGGGAAGAGCGCACGGGGTATCGCAATCGGTGATGTATATGGGTATGGGGGAGCCCCAATCCTTTGAAGTCGGCAAGGTGTCTCCGGGAAGGCCGCTCGTGAGGGCGGAGTCTATCCTCCGCATCCTCTCCTCAAGGCGGGCATACCGGCTCCTAAGATCCGCCAGGTCTCTCTCGGCCCGCAGGAGATCATAGTACCTCCTCAGGACCTCACCCCTGAATATCAAGGCCAGCGTGAAGGCCAGCACGGTGAGGAAACCCACGAGGGCGAAGAGGGAGAGGAGGAATATTCCAAGTCGCAGCAGTTTTAAAGAGAGGCCGGTGAGGGTGTAGTGTTTCACCCTCCCGGCCCGAGTGATTATTATCTCTATCCTGTCCCTCAGCCCTTAACCACCTTCTCTATGGCCTCCGCTATCTCGCGAGGACGGAACATCTGGCCCACGTACTTGGTTATGGAGTGAAGTTTGTCGTGCTCGGTGGTGTAGCGCTTCAGGTAGTTGTAGAGCTGGCCGAGAGCGTTGAGCTCAACGACGAAGACGTACCTGTGCTTGGATATGAAGTCCCTGACCTCGTCCTCGTGGAGGGGCATGAGGGTGCGCAGACGCATGAAGCGGGTGGGTATCCCCTTATCCTTGAGCTGCTCCATGGCCTCAAGGATGGGACCCATGGTGGCTCCGAAGCCTATTATGCCGACCTCGGCGTTCTCGTCGCCCGAATAGACCGGCGCGGGGAGGTCCCCATTCTTGAGGGCGGTCATGTACTTGCGGAGCCTCTTATCCACCATCCGCTTGCGCATGTCTATGTCCTCGGTGGTGTAGCCGGTCTCGTCGTGCTCGTTGGAGTTCGCGTTGAAGAAGGTTCCGGGGTAGCCCGGAATGGAGCGGGGGGACACGCCGTCCTCGGTTATCTCGTAGCGGAGGAACTGCTTGCCCTCCTTGGCGTACCTCTCGGCCTCCTCCCTGTCTATCAGCTTGCCCCGGTCTATCTTGACCTTGTAGGGATCAAGGGCATCGGGCTCGGCCGTGAATTTATTCTGGGCGAAGGCCTGCTCCGTAAGGATGATGACGGGAGTCTGGTACTTCTCAGCCAAGTTGAAGGCCTCCGCCGTCAGATAGAAGCCCTCCTCCAACGTGGCGGGGGCTATAACCACCCGAAGGACGTCCCCGTGTCCCCCGAATAGAGCATGATGAACGTCGGATTGCTCGGTCTTTGTGGGAAGACCCGTGGAGGGTCCAGCCCTCTGGGAATCTACTATCACCACGGGCGTCTCGTTGTTGTAGGCCAGACCGAAGGTCTCCGTCTTCAGAGACATACCCGGTCCGGAGGTTGAGGTCATGGAGCGCACGCCGGCGTACGCGGCGCCCAAGGCGAAGTTTATGGCGGCTATCTCATCCTCCGCCTGCACCACGGCCCCGTTGAAGTGGGGCAGGTATAGGGCGAGCATCTCAAGTATCTCGGAGGCGGGGGTTATCGGGTAGGCCGCCTCAAACCGGACCCCGGCGGCCAGAGCTCCGAGGGTTATGGCCTCGTTCCCGACCATCATCACCCGGCCGGGATCCCCGAGGTCCTCAATGACGTACTCGTCCCGCTTCTCGTACTGGGATGCGAGTTTCCTCCCCAGCTCGTACGCGTCTATGTTCTTCTTTATGATCTTCTCGCCCTTCTCCTTGAACCACGCTGCTATGACCTTATGGACGAGGTCGTGCTTGAAGCCGAGGACCTCACCCACGATGCCCACGGCCACCACGTTCTTTATTATCTCCAACCCCAACTCCTCCCGGGCCTTCTTGGCCAGAGGCAACTCGTAGATGAAGACGTCGTCCCTGCGCAGCTCGTCGGGGAAGGGCTTTACGGATGTGTCGTAAATTATCACACCACCCGGGGCCACCTCGTGGGCGTGGTTATACAGGTTGGCCACGTGGAAGGCTATCAGGTAATCCACGGTATCCTTGGGTCCATACACGGGTTCGTACTTGGCCCTAACGGTCATGTTGGTGGGCAATCCCCGGATGTTGGAGGGGAAATCCTTTATGGTCGTAACGTAAAGGCCCATCTTCTTAAGAACCTTTGAGAGCATCTCACCGGTGGTCAGGCTCCCATCTCCGGCAAGGCCCGCGATTTTTATCGCTATGTCGTTCTTGCGCATAAGCCGAGTATTCTAAGGTCGCCTCCGAGAACTTAAGTGGGATTATCTGGCAGTGATTGGAACCCTGCGGAGTTCCGAGGTAAAATACCGTCTTGAAGTGGGCGAAGAGCGTTCCCTATTACCTTCCAATCATTCTCATCTTGGCAGGATGCAGGAGCGACGAGGAGGTGGTCCTTCCGGATAATCCGGCTCCTAAAGTGTCCAAGCGGGAGGTCGTAGCCGAGAGGGGGGACGTTTTCGCGAGCGTGGTAGGCAGACTCACGGGCGTTCCAGATTCCGTGAAGGGGAGGTTCGTACGTCTTCTGGCCGACAGCGTTCGCATCCTGCGGGTGGGGGACACCGTCCGCGCGGTCTATAGGAACGATTCCCTGATGAGATTGGAGTTGAGGAGAAGGAGTATGGTATGGGAGTACGTGCCGTCCAAGGGCATGTTCCGGGGTCATCGGAAATTCCGCGCCCTCACCCCCAACTACGCTGAGGTTGAGGTGAAGAGTACCCTGTGGGATGCCTTCATGGAGAGGGGTCTGCCCCCCATCCTCCTGGTAAATCTCGTCAATATCTTCGCTTGGGAGGTGGATTTCGCCACGGAGACCCAAAAGGGGGATTCCCTTAAGGTCCTCTACGCCCCCGACGGCACGGTCTATTACGCCGAGTACATCGGAAAGAGCGTTGGGAGGCACGTGGCGGCCCGATTCATGGGCTCCTACTACGATGAAGAGGGCAACAGCGTACGGAGGGCCTTCCTCCGCTCCCCGCTGAGGTCCTACCGAATCACATCCGGATTCGGTGTCAGATTCCATCCTATACTCCGCCGATGGAGGCCTCACCACGGCGTGGATTACGCCGCACCCTACGGAACTCCCGTGCGCTCCGTGGCCAACGGCACCGTGATATTCGCCGGCTGGAGGAGGGGCTACGGAAAGACGGTCGTGGTGCGCCACAACAACGGCTATACGACCCTCTACGGCCATCTATCGCGCATATACGTCAAGCGGGGGCAGTACGTTGAGCAGGGGCAGAGCATAGGGGCGGTGGGCTCAACCGGCCTATCCACCGGTCCCCACCTCCACTATGAGGTTCGGCATTACGGTAAGCGGATAAATCCTCTCCTGATAAAGTCCGAGCCTGAGAAGCCCCTACCGGAGGACCTCAGGGATGAGTTTCAGGCGGTCCTGCGGGAGTACCGCCGCCTGATGGAGGCGAGGAGGAATCCGATAATATGAATTACGAGCAGTTCTCCCGCTCCCTCATAAGGCCTCTGGTGGAACTTCTGGCCAAGACGGGGGTATCCCCGAACGTCCTGACGGTGCTGTCCGCCCTGCTGACGGCGGGAGGCTCCATCCTCATAGCGACGGGACGCCCCCTGTGGGCGGCCATATGGCTGGCCACCTTCGCTCCTCTGGATGCCCTTGACGGTGGCGTGGCGAGGCTCACGGGTAGGACGAGCCGTTTCGGGGCCTTTCTGGACTCCACCTTGGACAGGCTAACCGACGGCCTACTCTTCTCGGCCATGGCGTACCACTTCCGCGGGGAGGCCGAGATCTTGATTCTGTCGCTGGTGGCGCTCATCTCGGCCTATTTGATCAGCTACATCAGGGCGAGGGTTGAGGGTTTAGGCGGGAGCCTGCGGGAGGGACTGATGAGCCGCTACCCGAGATTCTTGGGCCTATTGGCATTACTTCTCATATGGTGGGCCTTCGGGAGGGATGCCCTCCTCTGGGGGTTGGGTATATACGATATCCTCCTCGTCATTACCGTCGTCCAGAGGATGTATCTGGCCTACGTGCGCCTCAGGTAGCCGCGAACCGCCGGTATAATAGCCGCCACGTGAGGTGGCTCTACATCCTGTCGGTATATACCCACATCCTTATGGCTACCTTCTGGATCGGGGGGATGCTCTTCCTCTCCTTCGTTCTTCTCCCGGCCATAAGGAAGCCCCAGTATCTCCACCTCTACCACCGGCTGGTGCATGAGACGGGGGTCAATTTCAGCCGCTTGGGATGGTGGGCCTTGAGCCTCTTCTTCATAACGGGCCTGTACCAACTGCACGTGAGGGGGATTGAGTGGTACGACCTCTTCAAGTTGGAGACGTACCGGGGTCCCACGGGGAGACTCGTCGCCCTCAAGCTCACCTTCTACACGGCCATACTCATCCTTCAGGCTTTCCACGACTTTCTGATAGGTCCCAAGGCTACCCGCCTCGGTGAGGAGGCCCCGGATTCAAAGGAGTACCGCAAGTACAAGGCCTACGCCCGAGCCGTCGGCATGACCGTCTTCTTCCTGAGCCTATTCATGGCCCTCTTCGGAGTGATGATAGTAAGGGGAGGGTTCAGGGTGTGATTCTGGCGGATACCCTAATAGCAGATGACCGTCCCATGGGCATCGGCATATACACGATAAACGTCGTCAGGCAACTTCTCCGCCTCCGGGAGGATATGACGGTCCTCACGCACTCTCCCGAGCTCTTTCCGGGTGCGCGGATTCGGTTGGCGCCGAAGGATACGGCCCCCAAGTACGGTAAGGGGGCGGCCGTCAGGAGGCTCCTGTATATCCAGAGGCTCACGGGTAGAGGTATCCTCTACAGGACCTACCACTCCATATCGCTCCTCTGGAGAGGGCCGCAGGTGATAACGGTGCATGACATTCAACCCATAATCCTGCCGGATAAGTATCGGGAGCAGGCTTATCTCTACCGCTTCTTCCTCCGCCCCTTCATCTGGAAGGTTGATAGGATAATCACCGTCTCGGAGCGCTCCAAGGCGGATATAGTGGAGTTTTTCCGGGTGAAGCCTGAGAGGGTTCTGGTGGCCTATCCATCCTACGATGAGGAGCTCTTCAGGCCCATGGATGGCTCGGAGGCGAGGAGG
Organism: Thermotogae bacterium; assembly: GCA_013153965.1. Classification (GTDB taxonomy): domain Bacteria; phylum Hydrothermota; class Hydrothermia; order LBFQ01; family LBFQ01; genus JAADCS01. The sequence continues at coordinate 4,434 of JAADDJ010000037.1, read as the reverse complement.
AGGCTCGGTTTCGGCAGGCCCTACCTCCTCATGGTGGGGGCCCGGTACCGCTACAAGAACGCGCACGTGGTGGTGAGGGCGCTGCCCAAGTTGCCCTACGACTTCATAGTCGTGGGTGCGTCGGACGAGTACGCGGAGTTCCTGCGGGAGTTGGCGACCTCTTTGGGAGTATCCGAGAGGGTGCATCTGCGCGGCTACGTCCCCCGGGAGGAGCTTCCCCTCCTGTACGCGGGGGCTTTCGCTCTGGTGTTTCCCTCCAGATACGAGGGATTCGGCCTCCCCGTCCTTGAGGCCATGGCGTCGGGATGTCCCGTGATAGGGACGGATACGGTCGTGGAGGCCGGAGGCGACGCCATACTGTACGCCTCCCCCGACGATCCCGACTCTTGGGTTGAGGCCGTGCGCCAGCTTGAGACCCGGCGGGATGAGTTCGTGAGGAGGGGGCTGGAGAGGGTTAAGAGCTTCTCATGGGAGAGGACGGCCGGGCAGGTCAATAGGGTGCTGTCGGAGGTGGGTTAGTACTCCTCCTCCACCAGCTCAAAGAGGAAACCTCCGGTGGATTTGGGATGGAGGAAGGCAACCTTCCCACCCTTCGCCCCCTCGTAATCCTTGACGGAAAAAACGAATCCCTCCCTCTCAAGCCTCTCAACCTCATCCGCGATGCTATCCACCTGGAGGGCTATGTGGTGTATGCCCTTGCCGCGCTTTTCCAAGAATTTGTCTATGTCGGACCCCTCCCCGGTCGGGGCCAACAGCTCCACGGTGGCGTTGGCCAATTTGAAGAGGGCCACCTTGAGTTTGGCGTGGGGGAGCTCCTTCTCCTGCGGGGATACGTTGAGTATGGCCCGCAGATTCCGCTTGACCTCCTCGTACTCCTCGGCCGGTACGGCGAGCGCTATGTGCGAGAGCTTGACCATAGCGTCTATTCTACCGCGGCTCAAATCTCCAGATAGTTGAAGGCCCGGGCGTCCAAATCGTCCAAAAGACGGGCCGCCTCCTCGGGACTCTCGGGGTAGGCCTCCTCAACCACGACGGCGACCGATGAGAGCGGCATGGGTACCCGGAGCGAATCCCAAGTGTTCAGGCGGTAGGCGGCGGAGAATCCCACCCCCACGAATACGATCCTCGCCCCACTCCTTCTGGCTAACTCCAAGGTCCCCACTTTGAAGCAGCGCGCCGGGCCCTTGGGGCCGTCAGGCGTTATGGCCACGTTCCATCCCTCCCTCAACGCCCGGACGACCGAGATCACCCCCCTTAGGGGGGATTTGTGCTGGGAGGACCATATAACGCCCAATCCCTTCAGCTCAACGAGGCTCCCTATCAGCCTTCCATCCCTGCTGGGCGAGACCATCACCCGTATGGGGGTGTTGCGGAATACGTGGGGCAAGGGCAGAAGGTTGCGATGCCAGAAGAAGAAGATGCTGGGGCGCTCCTTTGAGAAGACCTGACCTACAACCCTCACCCTCAAGGTGCGCATGAGGGCGTCGTACAGGAGGAACGCCCCCCTAAGAGCCGAAGAGTTCAATTACGTGTTCTGGGGCGTCCTTGAGGACGCTCGCCTTTATCTCCTTCCAGCGTTTCCCCGTGAAGGCGGCTATCTCGTCCTCGTACTGCTTATATACGTTCTTCGTGAATTCGGCGTACTCGTCCGGGTAGGGGTTGGTGGGATGGGCGAAGTTGAGGACCCTATCGCTGGCCATGTTGAAGATTATCTCACCCACCAGCTTTCGCGACTCCTTTATCAGAGCGTCAAACGTGCGACGTATCTCCTTTATGTCCTTGAAGCTGTATCGGAATATGGGCTCAATCTCAATCACCGGATACGCATCCACCAGTCTCCCCTTCTTCTGGAATTCCTTCAGGAGTTTGCTCGTTATCTGCGGAGGGACCACAGGTCTGAAGACTATCAGGAGGTTGTGGCCGTCGGAGACGGCTATTATGCGATCCCCGACTCCGAAGGATACCAATGTCCCCTCGTGGGAGATTATCCTCTCCGTAGTCCAACTCCCCGCGGGGGTGTCTATGGCCGACTTGGTGAGGGTGAAGTATCCGGACATGTAAGGTACGAATTCACCCTCAAGGATGTGGAAGCGTGTCCTGTAGGTCCTCAACTCGTCCAAAAGTTCAACGGTTGAGAAGGTCTCCTCCGGAGTTCTGAGACCTACCAACCTGCCGTCTATGAAGCCGGCCATGACGGGGCGCCCCTCGCGGGAGGGGAATATGGCCAAGGCCGTGGTCTCCTTATCCTCCATCTCAACGAGGAAATCGTAGAATATCCTCTCCACGACGACGGGCTCAACGTCCTCGTACTCCGCCTTCACGTCCAAAGTTTCCAAGTCCCTAAGCTTGATGTTGTGGAGCTCCGGAATATCGCCCGTGTAGATATTGACCTCGTACGTCAGTACGTCGTAGTTCTGAAGTTCCATGAGGGCATCCAAACCCCTCTTGCCGCCGTACTCCGCGTATAGGATCATCTCGCCTTGGGTTATTATTCTTCCCTCCAGAGATCCGGCCTTCACCTTGAACTCCCAGAGGAAGTTGCCACCCACGTTCGCGCTCGCCCTTATCGCCGTCAGTAGCGAATCAAAATTCCCGACCTTTTTCATTCACCGATGATTTTAATCACGACGCGTTTGGGACGTTGGCCGTCGTACTCAAAATAGAATATCTCCTGCCAAGGCCCGAGGTCAAGATCCCCGTTGGTGATGGGGAGGACTACCTGAAGGTGAGTTATGAGATTCTTCAAATGGGCGTCGGCGTTGTCCTCCCCCGTCCTGTGATGTCTGTAGTCGGGACGGTAGGGGGCGAGCCTCTCCAGCCACTCCCATATGTCCTCGTGCAGGCCGGATTCGTTGTCCTGAATGAGGACGGAGGCCGTAAGGTGCATGGCCGAGACCAGACATAGGCCCTCCTTCACTTTGGACTCCCTTACGGCCTCCCTGACGTCATCCGTAATGCGCACCACCGCCCTACGGGTGGGGGTGTTGAACCACAGGTACTTGGTGTAGGTTTTCATTCAACGTACTCCACCCAACCGTACCTGTCCTCTATCTGTCCCCTCACGAGCTTGGTGTATATCTCGCGCAGGTGGAGGGTTATGGGTCCGGGCTTGCCCGCTCCGACCGGGATGCCATCAACGGTCCTTATGGGTGTCACCTCCGCCGCGGTACCCGTGAAGAAGACCTCATCGGCGATGTAGAGCATCTCCCGAGGAATCATGGTCTCCACGACCTCGTATCCCTCATCCTTGGCTATGCGGATTATGGAGTCCCGCGTTATGCCGGGGAGTATTGAGGCTGCTATCGGTGGCGTGTATATGATGGGCCTCTGGGGATCCCCATCGCGGTAAATGACCACGAAGATGTTCTCGCCGGTCCCCTCGGCCACGTGCCCGGATACCGTCAGCTGGATGCTTTCAACCGGCAGGAACAGGTCGTCCCTCGTCAGGGAATCTCCCATCTTCAACCTTCTGACCTTGTCGTAATCCTTGAAGAAGGCGCTCAGGACGCTCTCCATCTTGGCCAGCTGCCCCGTGGCGTAGTTGGAGGCACCTTTGGCCATGAACGGGGTGGTGCTGGGGGCATTCTTGGCCCAAGCGGAGGTTATCACGTCCGCACCTTTCTCTATAGCCTCGGTCCCCAGATAGTCATCCCACAGGAAGACGGCTATGAACCACTCAACGGGGTTGCCCAAGGGATTGACTCCCAGAGGGGGTTTGAGGATGGGGTCGTCGCCCACGTCGTATCCCCTGTAGATGACGGGTCTTATATACACGAAGGGATTCGCCATGTCCCCCTTCTCCTTGACCTCCTTGGCCCTGTTGTACAGGTCGTTCTTACGGATGAGCTCCCCGGTTATCCTCATGAAGTAATCCACGACCCGCTCAACGGGAGGGATGCCGTCTCCGGCTATCTCCGGGGGCATGTAGTCCTGTGCGAACATCCGGTATATCTTGGCGGATCTGACGAGCCTCCGATAGTGGTCCCTGCCCCTGAATATGGCCACGCCCCTGTCGGTTATGTAGCCGCGTATCCCCTCAAATACACCGCTGCTGTAGTGTATGACGTGTGAGAGTACGTGTATCTTGGCCTCGTCCCACGGAACGTATCCCTCAACGATCCTGCCCTTCTCCTTGCGGTGCATGTATATGTATCCAGACATCTGTCAAGTATTCTAAGGGTGGCCTCGCCCGAGATTCGCATTCGCGGATGGAATCCACGATTCTGCCGCAGGCGGGATGAATCGGGGCATCCTCTACGGTAAAATTCCTTCCTATGGCAAGAGAGTACCTTAACTTCATAAACGGCAAGTGGGTTCCCTCCAAGAGTGGGCGCACGTTTGAGAATCGCAACCCCTCCTATCCGGACGAGGTCATCTCCATCCATCCCCTCTCAACGAAGGAGGATGTGCATGAGGCGGTGAAGGCGGCGCAGG
>JAADDJ010000011.1 GCA_013153965.1 Thermotogae bacterium | reverse complement strand
CTATAAGGGATTGAAACAAGGCCCGCATACTCAAGGCCTACCGCCACTTTAAGTTTGTAGCCTACCTATAAGGGATTGAAACCTCGCGAAGGCGGGGGGCGGAGACGGACAACCGCCTCGTTTGTAGCCTACCTATAAGGGATTGAAACGCGACTTCTATGATGATATCCATATCCTCTGCTGTCTGTTTGTAGCCTACCTATGAGGGATTGAAACAGCGTCCTGTCAGACCATCCGGACCTATCCACGTTTGTAGCCTACCTATGAGGGATTGAAACGCAGGTCTCTCCCGGTGAAGACTACCTCCACAGAGCGGTTTGTAGCCTACCTATGAGGGGTCGTCCGCAAACGGCCACCCCACCCGCCTACATAGCCGGAGTTTCAGCAGTATAATACCTACCTCAGGCGGGTCCGTAGCTCAACAGGCAGAGCACCCGGCTGTTAACCGGGGGGTTGCAGGTTCGAGTCCTGCCGGGCCCGCTTATTTTGTTTGGATTCTTGGACTCGGGATTGGGAGGGCTCGTCTCCCTGCGGGAGTTTAGAAAGTACTCAAAGGGTGAAGTGGTATATTTGGGGGATCTCAAACATCAGCCCTACGGGGCCCGTCCCCGCAGCGAGATAGTTGAACTCTCAAAGAAAGCCGTATCCTTCCTTCTGGACATGGGAGCGGAGGAGATCTTCGTCGTGTGCAACACCATAGCGGCCAACGCCCTCGGCTCCCTTAGAGCCTCCTTCAACGTTCCGATTCACGGCATAACGGAGTGGGTGAAGTACTGGACTCCACCGAAAGACAAGAAGCTGATAGCCATAGGCACCAGGGCGACCGTGGAGTCGGGATACTACCAGCGGGTTCTCGGAGCGAAGGCCATAGCCGCTCCCGAGCTCGCCCTCCTGATAGAGGAGGGCCACTGGACGGATGCGGTTATACGGGCCTACTTGGATGACCTGCTACCCCATGGGAAGTACGTTCTCATATTAGGTTGTACCCACTACCCCATAACCATCCCCGTAATAAAGGAGTTGAGGCCGGAGGTTGAGATAGTGGACCCGGCCGAGATACTCTTTAGGAATTTACGCAGGGACGGGAAAAGATTCTTCGCCCACGTATTCCTCACGAGGGAGCATCCAAAATACGAAGAGTTCCTCCTAAGGTTGGGATACAGCCGTGATGATTTTTCTCTTAACTTCCTCCCCGACTATTGAGGCCATATCGGTTGAGGGAAATAGATGGACGAGGAGCGATTACATCCTCCGGTACGCGGGCATCAGGAGAGGCGACACCGTTAGCGATTCCCTCCTTGAGACGGTGGAGAGGCGCCTGTGGCAGTTGGGACTGTTCAGGGCGGTTGATGTGGCTCTGGTGGGGGATACGCTCAAGATAAAGGTTGAGGAGATGTGGTACATATACCCGGTTCCCTATTTGAGCATCTCATCGCAGGAGCTGTCGTACGGGGTCGGCATATATCACGGGAACTTCCGCGGCATGGGTGAGAAAATCTACGGGATGCTCACGTGGGGGGACAGGAGGATGCTCGTCGGAGGATGGAGCACGGCGTCCCATCGGATGGCCTTGAATGTCTTCTCCTTGGATGGGGGTAAGGAGGTGTATAACTCCCAGCTCTACCTGATGCCCCTGGAGCGCCTCTTCCTAAAGGCCACCTACACGGCGAGACTGGAACCCCCGTGGAGATTGAAGCTGGAGATTGAGGGGGACATCACCACGTCCGACAGCACGCACCTGCTCTATGGGGACTCCAAGGACTCCTTCCTGAAGGCCGGATTCTACCTGTACCGGGACACCCGCGATTGGGAGCCCTATCCACGGCGGGGGTACGTATCCAGAGGCCACCTCATATCCTACGTGGGAGATTTCGCCGCCTGGTACTACGGTGGCGACTTTAGAGCCTTCCTAACCTTGGGGAGGATCACACTCGTTCCCTATGTGTCCCTGCACGCCATATTCGGCGATGTGCCCATATACGTTCAACTCCCCCTGATAGGAAGGTCGGATATACTGCGGGGGAGCATCCCGGAGGATAGATGGCTCGGGTACAGGCGGGGGATCGTATCGGCCGAGGTGCGCTATCTGGTGTGGGAGAGATTTCCGGAGCCTCTCGGGAGATTCTTGGACGGTGGAGGGGCGGCCGTCGTCTTCGCCGACGCCGGGTGGATAGACGCCAGAGGGGCGGCCCTGTTGGGTGTGGGAGCGTACGCATATACCCCCTTCGGGAGATTTTTGGGGCTGGTGGGGTACGGTACGGGCGGCCTGAACCTATTCTTCGGTGAGAGTCGCCGGATATACTGATACTTTCCACGGTAGAATAGTCCCCATGCTCAAAGACAGACTCTACGAACTGGGGGAATCCGTCCTCAAGGTGAGCAAAGCCGATGAAACCGTCGTGGTGGTCCATGGGGAGAGGGCGAGGGTCGTCCGATTCGCGAACTCGGTCATACACCAGAACACCGAGGTCAGAAACATATCCCTCTACATACACGTACGTTTTGGCAACAGGGCCGCGACCGTCTATACGAACGCCATAAACGACCCCAGAGATATAGCCACGGCCGTGAAGAGGGCCGAGGAGTTGGCCCGCATATCGCCCGAGAACCCTGATCTACCCATGGTGGCCCCCGCCGACAAGATAGAGACCTCCGAAGATGCCTTTGACGAGCTCACGGCCGAAGCCGACCCGGAGCGGCTGATAGGGATGGCGGCCGAGCTTATAAAGGGCACCCCGGAGAAGTTTGACGCGTTCGGGCTCGTATCGGGTGGCTCATCCGAGATGGTTCTGATGACGTCGGAAGGATTCGTCGGCTACAGAGGCGTAACGGACGCCCATATCAAGTACAACCCCATACACGACCTTACGGAGGGTTATCTGGTTCAGCAGTCCGCCAAGACGTTCAGGGACCTGTCCGTGGAGGCGGCCCTTCGCAAGGCCCACGAGAGGGCCCCTCTGGTTCTAAATCCGGTTGAGGCCGAGCCCGGAAGTTGGACGGTGATATTGGAGCCTCTGGCAGTTGATGAGCTTCTGGGCTTTCTAAATTGGGTGGGACTCTCCGCCCGCTCCGTTCAGGAGGGAAGGTCCCCTCTGGCGGGCAAGATAGGCGAGAAAATCTTCTCCGACCTCTTCACCCTCTACGAGGACCCTCTCAACCCCCGCGGGTACATCACACCCTTTGACGCTGAGGGGAAGCGTCGGGGTCTGATAGTCGTGATTGAGAACGGGGTTTTGAAGGAGTTCGCGCACGACTCCATAACGGCCAAGAGGGACGGCAGGGAGTCCAACGGCTGCGCCGTATCCCCCTTCTCAAGCCAGCCCTACTTTGAAAATCTCCGCATAAAGGAGGGCGAGCAGGAATATGAGGAGTTGATTGAGAGCACCGAGAGGGGCCTTCTGATAACCCGCTTCTGGTACTCAAACCTCGTGGAGCCGAGAACTCTAACCATCACGGGTATGACCCGCGACGGCCTCTTCGTGATAGAGAACGGTCGCATAGTCGGCAGCATGAAGAATATGCGGTACAACGTGAGCCTTTTGGACGTATTCGCCCGGATCACAGCCGTATCGCAAGAGAGCGAGCTGGTAGGAAATCCCACCTGGTACGGCGAGCATCACATCTACGGCTCCATCCTACCCACGCTGAAGGTTGAGGGATTCAACTTCGCTTCCGCCACGAAATTCTAAAACCCGCAGGTACGACTGTAGAATAGAGGTATGAAACGGATAGCGGCGGGTTTGATTTTGGTAGTGGCGGCCCCCCTATGGGGGATACCCACCTACGCCCGTAGGTTCAGCAAGAGCTGCATTGAGTGCCACGTGGGATATCCCAAGCTCAACTACGAGGCCGAGAATTTCCGCTACGACAGCTACATACCCCAGAACTACAACCCCCGGATGAAGACCTTCCCCTTCCGGAAGGATGAGAGGATATACCTTCCCATGAATGCTCCCATATCCTTCAGATTCAAGGCCTTCATGGGCCTTCTGGCCGACAGCAGCAAACTCTCCCCCAAGGGGGATGTTGGCGGTGCCGTTTTCCTTTCGTGGAATTTGAGCTCCATCTCCTCCTTCTACGTGGCCGCCGAGTACGGAGACATGCTCCGAAATGCCTTTCTGTCGGTTAAATTGCCCTTCAGGTCCCGCCTCCTGGTGGGCAGGTACGACCTGTCCGAATTCTTCGTCAAGCGCACGACCCGCCTGACGTACTACGACCTCGTACCCTACACGAGGGCGAACCTGTACGGCACCGGCGTGGCCCTCTCCTTCACCCCCTACTTCCAAATCGGCATGTACGACGTGAGCGGAGCCCGAACCTTCATCCGGGCGGGAGCGAACACCAAGTACTTCGGATTCGGCATAATGGCCGTCCCGGTGGATGGGGCCCAGAGGTACGCCCTTGACCTTCGGGTGAGATTCGCCTTCTTTGACCTATTCACGACGACGGTCGTGGGTCTCAACCAGAAGTTGGGGAATTTCAACCTGAACGATTCAACCGCCTTCATCACCGGCGACTACGGCCTTGACCTGACATTCGGAAGATTCTACACCTCCCTACTCTACAACTACGTGGGCGCCCTCCAGAGCGAGAATCTCCCGAGCGACCATCTGAGCATGCTCACGTGGGCCTTAGGATTCTACCCCGTCAGCAACGCCAAAGTTTCCTTGGAGTTGGGCTATAACTTTGCGGCGAGATTCCCCGCCGACGGGACGTACGGCGGTCTGGTGATTGACTGGTCCTTCTAAGTATGGAGACCTTTGAGAGTAGATGGGAGCGGTACCGCGGCCTCGTTGAGGAGGGTTTGGAGCATTTCCTCCCCTCCGAGGACGAATACCCGCAGAGTCTCTACTCCGCCATGAGATACGCCGTCTTCACCGGCGGCAAGAGGCTGCGCCCCGTTCTGACGCTGGCGACGGCGGAGGCCTTCGGCTCCGACCCCAAGCTCCTCCTGCCGCAGGCCGTGGCCATTGAGCTCATACACACCTTCACCCTCGTCCATGACGACCTACCCGATATAGACGACGACGACTTCCGTCGCGGGAAGCCCACCGTACATAAGGTCTTTGGGAACGCCATAGCCATACTCACCGGCGACGCGCTCTTCGCCTTGGCCTTCAAGGTGGCTCTGGCGGGCAGCCTCTCCGACTCTTTGAAGGTGAGGCTCCTGAGGGAGATAAACAACGCCCTGTGCTACAGGGGGGTCATAGAGGGACAGGTGGCCGATATAGAGTCCTTGAGCAAGGAGCCCACGTACGAGGACATGCTCTTCATCCACACCCACAAGACGGGCAAACTCATAGAGGCCTCGGTCGTCATCGGCGCCATAGGGGCCGGGGCCAAGGAGGAGGAGGTGGCCGACATGCGCCGGTACGCCAAAAATATCGGTCTCGCCTTCCAGATAATGGACGACATCTTGGACGCCGTGGGGGACGAGAGTAAGGTGGGCAAGCGGCTGCGCAAAGACTTCAACAAGGCCTCTGCGGTGCGCATTCTGGGCCTTGAGGGGGCGAGGCGGGAGATGAACCGGCTCGTGGATGAGGCCATAGGGACGGTTGATAGGGTTCTGGGGAAGAGGGGAGCCTTCCTCAAGAGCATGGCGGAATTCATAAGGAGCAGGACGTACTGACATGTACAGGATAGGGCCTTCCATCATCGCGGCGGATTGGGCTTCCATCTATGAGGAGTTGGAGCGGGCCAAGGAGGGGGACTTCATACACGTTGATGTTATGGACGGGCACTTCGTCCCAAATCTCACCCTCGGCCCCGACATAGCGAGGGCCATCCACAGACGCACCGGGAAACCTTTGGACATTCACCTTATGCTCACGCATCCGGATAGGTACGTGGATAGGTTCATATTCCCCGGAGTATTCCGAATAACGCTCCATTACGAGAGCTCCGCCTTCCTATCATCTACGTTGAGGCGGATTCGGAGCGCCGGCCTGCGGGCGGGCGTGGCCATATCCCCCGAAACCCCCGTAAGTCGCCTGATGAAACTCCTGCACAGGTTGGACCAGGTGCTGGTTATGACGGTCTATCCGGGATTCGCCGGTCAGAGGATGTTGGAGTGGGTCCTGCCCAAAGTGAAGGCTCTCGCCACCATCCGGGAAGAGAGGGGGCTCCAATTCACCATAACCGTTGATGGGGGGGTCAGGTGGGATAATCTCCATCTGATAGGGCCGGCCGACGAGGTAGTTATGGGTTCGGCGTTCTTCGGCTCTCGGAGAAGAGCTTAAACCAAGTCTCGGGAGGGAGATTCTCCGGACGCAGGTCCTCAAACTCCTTGGGAACGCCCCTTAGCGTGTTGCGAAGTTTCTTACGCCGTCTTCCGAAGGGTCCCTTGAGGAACTTGAGGAACTTCACCGCATCAACGTTGAGCCTATCGGGACGGGGAATCAGGCGAATCATGGACGAATGTACCTTGGGAACCGGCGAGAAGGCCCGGTTGGGGATGTTCAAAATCAGCGAGGCGTCAAAGAGGGATTGGGCCAGCACGGAGAAGGGGCCGTAATCCTTTCCACCCGGAGGAGCCACCAGCCTACGGGCAACTTCCATCTGCAGGATAAGGTGTATGTCCCTGTAGAGGGAGCGCTCCCCGAAGACCTTCAGCAGGAGGTCGTGGGTTATGTGGTAGGGGACGGAGGAGAAGAAACGCACCCGCCCATCGTATCCCCTCTCCTTCAGAAGGCGATGAACGTCCGTCTTCAGGTAGTCCCCGCACACCACATCCACCCCCTTGCGGCGGAGGCTCATACACAGGAAGGTGTCCAACTCAATCGCAACGACCTTGGCCCCCGCCTCCATCAGGGGGAAGGTGATGACGCCCAAGCCCGGACCGACCTCAACGAATACATCTCCCTCCTTCGGCTCCACCCTCTCAACCACCCTATCAACGAATCGCCTGTCCGTCAGGAAGACCTGACTTAACTTCACCGAAGGAGGTTGGATTTGAGGGTGATTACCCCCGAAGGTCCGTAGGCCAGAACGACGTACTTCCCGGAGGCTCCGGCATCGTAGAGATACTGGCCGTTGGTGTAGTACGCGACCAGAAGGGGATTTAGGGGGTCCCTTATGGCATACATCTTCAGGCCGTTAGAGCCGAAGAGGCCGAGGAGGAACTTCTTATATCTGCGAAGGGCGAAGATGGGATGGGGGGTTTCAACCTCGGATACCACCTGTCCCTTGGCCGTGTTCAGGACCTTTATACCGCCTTTGGCACAGGCCAAGAAGGCGTAGTTGCCATACACCTCCACGTCTATGACGGGGGAGCCGTCGGCCGGCTTGAAGTTCAGCACCTTCTTGACCTCCCCCTTGGATACCTTGAAGATGAAGAGGCCGTCCTTACCGGCCGCCACGTATATGTACGGGAAGACCACCCGCATTGAGGTTCCAGTGAATCCGGCGAAGGTGAGTGCTCCCGCCTCTTTGGGCTCCACCGGATCGCTCACGTCGTAGAACTCAAGTCCGAGGGATGTGAGGGCGAAGAGATAGTGGGAGCCCGTGGCTATGGATATGAGGGATCCACCCGTCGGTATGCTCATCTTCAGCTCACCGCTTCCGAAATCCACGACGTCTATCTGGGGGGCCGTGCGGGTGTTGTACGCGACGTACATGGTGCGCTTGTAATATACGATGTCCGTAGGTCTCTCGCCCGTGATGTACTCGGGGAGTTTGACGCCCTTAACCGAGTCCTTGAGGGTTATCAGGTTGAGGACCTTGACCCCATCCTCCTTGGCCACGAATAGGAATCCTCCGACGACTTTGACCCTCCTGACGTCTCCGAAACTCCACGAACCGAACTTGTGGAGGCGGTATATCTCCTCCTGACCGCCCCCCAACTGACTCATCAAAAGCAGCATCATCGCTTTATATACTCAACTATATCAACGACCCTTCTGGAGTACCCCCACTCGTTGTCGTACCACCCGAATATCTTGTACATGTTCTCACCCTTGACGGCCCGGGTCAGAGGGGCATCTATCACCACCGTTCGGTCCTCACCCTTGAAATCCACCGACACCAACTCCTCGTAGGTGATTCCGAGCAGACCCTTGAGCTCTCCGTTGGCCGCCTCCTCGTAGGCCGCATGGATATCGTCTATCGTGGGGGTGCTCTCAAGTTCAACGGTGAAATCAACTATGGACGGGATGGGTACGGGTACCCTCAAGGCCACGGCGTCCAGCTTACCCTCAAGGTCCGGATAGATGTGATATATGGTCTTCGCCGCCCCCGTCGTCGTGGGTATTATGCTCAAGGCGGCGGCTCGGGCCCGGCGGAGGTTCTTGTGGGGAGCGTCCAGAAGCCGCTGGTCGTTGGTATAGCCATGGACGGTCGTCATAAGTCCCCGCCTTATGCCGAACTTCTCGCGCAGGACCTTTATCATCAGGGCGAAGGCGTTGGTGGTGCAGGATGCGGCGGAGATTATGCGGTGTTTCTCCGGGTCTATATCCCGATGGTTGGCCCCATAGACGACGGTTATATCCGCCCTGTCCTTGGCCGGAGCCGTGATCACAACCCACTTGGCACCCGACTGCAGGTGCTTGGCGGCCTTATCGTAGTGGCGGAACTTCCCCGTGGCCTCCACGACCAGATCCACCCCCCAATCGCCCCAACGGAGCTCCGCGGGGTCGGGGGAGGATAGGACCTTCACCTCCTTGCCATCCACGAATATGGAGTTCCCCTTGACCTCAACGTGGCGGTCGTACCTGCCATAGGTGGAATCGTACTTCAGGAGATGGGCGAGGGTCTTAACGTCGGCGAGATCGTTTATGTAAGCCACATCCAAACCCCTCTCGTGGGCTATCTTGAAGACTTGCCTTCCTATACGTCCAAATCCGTTTATGGCTATCCTCATGTTAGTTCCTCCTCAATATCCAAAACTTCGGCCTCAAGTCTGTCGCGCATCTCCTCAAACTTTCCGACGGACTCTATGAGCCTGTCCAGAATGCGGTCCGACTCCTCCTTTATCTTCTCCCTGACCTCATCGCCCGTGTAGGGAGTCAGAAGAAGGGTGGCCAGCGCCCCCACGATCACCCCCGCGACGAAGGATGCTACAACATACTCTTTTTTCATAGGTAGATATTATACCCCCGGCGGATTCTATGATTCCACAGGGTTCGTCCTGTTTAGAATTGGAACTTGATTCGGATTAAGGATCTGAGGATGTACTTCGGCAGGCATAAGGTTCTGGATGGTATAAACTTGGAGATTGGAAGGGGGGAAACGGTGGTGGTGCTGGGAAGGAGCGGTGTGGGTAAGTCCGTTCTCCTCAAGTGCATAGTCGGACTCTTAAAGCCGACGTCGGGGGAAGTGTGGGTGGAGGATGTGAGGGTGGATACGGCCAGTTGGGATGTCCTCAGCCGCTTGAGGAAGAAGTTCGGGTACGTGTTTCAGGGAGCCGCTCTCTTTGATTGGATGACGGTCCTTGAGAATGTGATGCTGCCCCTTCGGGAGATGGGAGTTGAGTACGAGGAGGCGAAGAGGCGAGCCATCCAATCCTTAAATCACGTGGGGCTCAAGGGATCCTACGGTAAGTATCCGTCCGAGCTTTCGGGTGGTATGCGTAAGCGGGTGGGGATAGCGCGGGCTATCGTTGTAAATCCGGCCTATCTCTTCTACGATGAGCCTACGAGCGGTCTTGATCCCCAAACGTCGCGAATGATCTACGATTTGATGCAGACTTTGGACGAGGAGTTGGATGCTACGACGGTCATAATATCCCACGATGTCGTTCTGGCTAAGAGGTTCGGGCGGAGGGTAGTCTATCTGGACGATGGTCGTATTGAGTACGATGGACCGTTTGAGCATGCCCACAGGTCGCCGAAGTTCATGGAGTTTTTGGGCGAGCATGTTCATCTGCTATAGCTTCGCCCTTATAATGACGGGTAGTAGGTATAAGAATGTGAGCAGGTAGGGAGGAGAAGGGAGAAAGACCTAAGCCCCGGCACCGGGGAGACAGGCGAGGATAGTGCTGGGGCAGGGAGCCGCCGGAGAGGAGCAGCGGGGCGACGGGAGGGAGGGAAGGCCTCAGCGAAGGCTGGGGGGTCGCGCCCGTAGAGGCGGCGATGTTTTAGTGTATCAACTCTCCGGTGCGGTGTGTAAGTTTGGAAATAATTGGAGATGCATGACCGGAGGGCGAGGAGATTTTTGGGGAGTATGAGGTTGTGCAAGTGGGATTTTTATTGAAGATTCGGCTACGGTCCTTAATCTACCTTGTGGAATTTGAACGCCTCCCCCACCGGATGTGTGGTGGGGATTGATGATAGGTCCTTAATCTACCTTGTGGAATTTGAACGTAGTAAGTTTATGCTTACAGGGGTGGGACCCTTAAGAGTCCTTAATCTACCTTGTGGAATTTGAACACGATATGGGAAAGCGACACATAAACATGATAAATAGGTCCTTAATCTACCTTGTGGAATTTAAACTGGCCTACGACCTGAAAAATCATAGTCCCTAACCTCATTTTTAATCTATCTTGTAAGATTCAAATGCACCGTAGAAGACCGGATAAATGGGAAGGTGAGCCTATCTGTCCGGCTCATTCGGCTCCCCG
>JAADDJ010000032.1 GCA_013153965.1 Thermotogae bacterium | reverse complement strand
TCATCGCCATGGTTCCGGCTCTGGAGATTCTCAGGGCCAAGGGACCCGCCCTCGGACTAACCGAGCCTTGGCAGTTCTTCTGGGCGACGGGGAGCCTCTCGTCCTTCCTTGACAACGCCCCCACCTACCTGACGTTCTTCTCCTTGGCCCAAGGTGTTGCCGAGCAGATGCCCCACGCGTACCACATACCCGAATCCCTCGCCCACATCGGCATACCGGAGAAACTCCTGGCCGCCATATCCCTCGGTGCCGTCTTCATGGGTGCCAACACCTACATAGGCAACGCTCCCAACTTCCTCGTCAAGAGCATAGCCGACGAGTGGGGATACAAGACGCCCGACTTCTTCACGTACATGATAAAGTACTCCTTCCCCATCCTCATACCGCTCTTCGTCCTGGTCACGCTGATATTCCTCCTGTGAGGAGGGAAAGATGGGGAGGAAAACCCTGCTTCTGGGGAACGAGGCCATAGCTCGCGGCGCGTGGGAGGCGGGCGTGAGGGTGGCCGTGGGCTATCCGGGAACTCCCAGCACCGAAGTTTTAGAGACGATAGGTCGCCATTACAAGGATGATGTGCGGGCCCAGTGGAGTCCCAACGAGAAGGTCGCATACGAGGTGGCCCTCGGTGCCAGCTTCGCCGGAGCGAGGGTTTTGGTGACTATGAAGCACGTGGGCCTGAACGTGGCGGCCGACCCCTTCGTAAATTCTTCCCTCGTGGGGGCTTGGGGAGGGTTGGTCGTTCTCAGCGCCGACGACCCCAACATGTACTCCTCCCAGAACGAGCAGGATAATCGCTATTACGCCAAGTTCGCGCTGGTGCCGATGCTGGAGCCGTCGGATCCCGCCGAGGCCAAGGAGCTCATCGGGGAGGCCTTCCGCATATCCGAGGAGTTCCAAACCCCCGTACTCTTCAGGACCACAACCCGCATAAATCACACCGTCGGTGTAGTGCCGCTCGGCGAGAGGGAGGATGTACCCCTCAAAGGCTACAGGCCGGACGTGGAGGGGAGAGTCCTCCTCCCGGTGAATGCCCGCAAACGCAGGCGTTGGGTCTTGGAGCGTCTGGAGAGGTTGAAGGAGTTCTCCGAGAGTTTCCCCTACAACCGCGCCGAGTACAACGATACGAGTATCGGCATAATCTCCTCCGGTGTGGCCTACACCTACGCCAGAGAGGTCTTCCCGAACGCCTCCTTCCTCAAACTCACCATGACCTTCCCCCTGCCGGAGGGACTCATAAGGGAGTTCGCATCCAGAGTGCGCCGGCTCGTTGTGGTTGAGGAGTTGGAGCCCTTCTTGGAGGAGCAGATAAGGGCTATGGGCATAGACGTCGTGGGCAAGGAGTACGTACCCCGCTACGGGGAGCTCTCCCCCCAGAGACTCCGGAAGGCCCTCGCCCCACTCTTCGCCCTTGACCTTGAGGAGCCGTCCTACGAGATCCCGCCGGTGGCCCCCCGATTTCCCGCCATGTGCCCCGGATGTCCCCACACTCCCATATTCTGGATATTGAGGAAGATGCGGGCGGCCGTCATGGGGGATATAGGGTGCTACACCCTCGGAGCCCTGCCACCCATACGCACGATGGAATCCACGGTTGAGATGGGCTCCAGCATAGGGACGGCCATAGGTATGGAGATGGCGCTTGGAAGCCCCTATGCCCAGCCCGAAAAGAGGCGTAGGCCCATAGTTTCCGTTATAGGGGACTCAACATTCTTCCACAGCGGATTAACGGGCGTCTTGGATGCCATCCACAATCGGCACAGGGGGACCATAGTCGTTCTGAACAACTCCACTACGGCGATGACCGGCCATCAGGACCATCCCGGCGTACCGTACAAACTTGACGGGGAGGTGGCCAACAGCGTATCCATCCAAGAGGTCCTCAAGGCCGCGGGCGTTAAGCACGTCTATACGGTTGACCCCTACGACCTGAAGGGTACGGAGGAGGTCCTCCGACGGGAGGTTGAGAGGGATGACCTGTCCGTAATCGTCACGAATCGTCCCTGCGTTCTCAAGAGGGAGGTGAAGAGACATCATCCGGAGTTCGTCGGCGTTCGGGTGAATCCGGACAAATGCACCTTCTGCAAGCTCTGCCTTCAGGTGGGGTGTCCCTCCATATACGCGGAGGATGGGAAGGCGAAGGTGGATGAGCTCACGTGCATAGGCTGCGGACTGTGCGTTGAGGTCTGTCCCTACGATGCCATAGAGTGGATAGACCCGGACGCCCCCAACGTTAAGAAATTCACCCTACAGGACGGCTGAAACCCGGCGCGCCGCGTCCGGCAGAACCTCATCTACGAGGGAGGGCCCGTAGTGGGCCAGAGAGTCGGAAGGCAGAACTACGATTCCCACATCCCCGAACCTATCGCGCAGGCGGGCCTCCACGTCGCTCGGCGTGTATCGGCGGCCCGGTTTGACCTCATAGATTATTAGCTCCGGTTTCAGCGAGACGGTGAGGGCATCGTCCGGCTGCACGTAAGGCCGTCTTTGGGAGGCATAGACGTTCTCAAGGCCCAGCAGATGGAGGGCGTCGGTTATGTAGCTGGCGGCCCCCACGGTTATCGGCCCCCCGAGGTCTATCTCGTAGTAGGTGCGGAGGCTCGGCAGACTTCCCTTTAGGGAGTTCAAAGTGCCGAGGAGGGAGAGATTCAGACGCTCGGCCTCCCTCTCGGCCCCCGTGAGCAGCCCCACCTTACGGACCCCGTCTAAAACTCCGAAGATGGATACGGGTACGGGTACCGGCGCCACGGGGAAGCCGCGGGCCATCAACTCCTCCGTGATCCTCCTCTGGGCTCCCGTCGTGGTCAGGACGAGGTCCGGTTGAAGCTCCTCCAGTCTGTCCCAGATGACGTTCAGGTAGGCTCCGACCCTCGGGATACCCTCAAGGCGATCCTTAGGCCGGTTGCAGTACAGGCTTATCCCCACCACCCTATCGTCCAGACCCAGACGGAAGAGGGTGTCGGTTATGCTCGGCGCGAGGGAAACTATACGCTCCGGCCGGTCGGGGACTTCTATCTCCCGACCGAGCGTCTCCTCAAAGAAGCGCATCCGCCTACTTCTTGAGCAGGTCCTTCAGGAGTTTGGGCACCTCCTCCGGCAGGTCCGCCACGGGTACCCCAACACTCTCAAACTTCTTACGCTTCTCCTCGTAGGTGCCCTCGGAGCCCATTATTATGGCGCCCGCGTGCCCCATCCTCTTCTCCTTGGGGGCCGTGCGGCCGGCTATGAAGGCCACGACGGGTTTGTTAAACTCCGAGGCTATGTAATCGGCCGCATCCTGCTCGTCCGTACCGCCTATCTCCCCTATGAGTACGACGGCCTCCGTCTGGGGATCGTCCTTGAAGAAGCGCAGGGCGTCAATGAACTTGGTGCCGATTATGGGGTCTCCACCTATACCTATCGCCGTGCTTTGACCGAGACCGTTGGCCGTCAGGTGGGAGACTATCTCGTAGGTGAGGGTGCCGCTGCGGGATACCACACCCACCGAGCCCTCCTTGAAGATGTGGCCCGGCATTATGCCCACCTTGGCTTGCCCCGGGGTTATCAGGCCCGGGCAGTTGGGCCCTATGATCCGGGCTCCCCTCTCCTCGGCGAAGATCTTGGCCTTCATCACGTCGTTGACGGGTATCCCCTCGGTGATGACGACTATCAGCTTTATGCCGGCATCGGCGGCCTCCATCACGGCGTCGGCGGCAAACTTGGCGGGAACGAAGATTATGGAGGTATCCGCCCCCGTCCTCTCAACGGCCTCCCTCACGGTGTTGAAGACGGGAACCCCATGGACCTCCTGCCCACCTTTACCCGGCGTGACTCCACCGACGATTTGGGTTCCGTAGTCAAGCATCAGCTTGGTGTGGAATGAACCGTCCCTCCCGGTGATGCCTTGGACGATCACGCGATTATCCTTCGTCAGAAGTATAGCCATAGTCGTCTATTCTATCGCCGGAGCTTAGGGAAACGTGGAGATCTCCTTCAACTATTCTCCCTCCAAGGTGGGCGCTGCCATCTCCCAGTATCAGGCGGCCGTTCTCCCTGCGGGCTCCGGGGGCCTTCACGCTCCCGTCAATCGTATCCACCTCAACCGTCAGACCACTACCGGTGAAGAGCACATGCACATTCCCATCAACGGCGTTGAAGAGCATCTCCTTGAACTTTCCCCTGAAGCGTATGTCCCCATCAACCACCCACACGCGGAGCTCCTCGTAATCCCCCTCAATTTGCACATCCCCATCCACCAGATTCACGGCCACCTTTGAGCCGGGTGGCACCACCAGCTCCTCCTGGGCGTACGTGCCGGGAGAGAGTTGGGAGCCGGGGGATGTGCGCACGCGCACGTCCCCCTCCAGAATTCGGATGACGTAGTAGTCCTCCGGCAAATTCTCGCTGCGAATCTCCTCCATGCTCTCCGCAATCCGGGAGAGCACATCGTGAGCCTGCCCGGCCTGGGGACCCATCCTTTGGGCCACGGAGTCAAACGCCATCTGGATAATATCCATCACGAACGACGCTATCCTATCCTCAAGCCTGCTCTGGAAGCTCCCTCCGGACGATTTGGAGGTGGGCTTTCGCTCGGGATGGTGGCGCTCTATGGCATCTATCAGCCTCTCGGCCTGCTCGGCCGTTATGCGGCCTTCCTCAAGCATCTTGAGAACTCTACGTATCTCATCCCGCATGGTCAAGATATTCTAAGGGTGATTTTAACTTCCTGAAAGAGTAGGTTTGAAATCGTTGAATCATAGGTTTGATTTATCGGAACGTCGGCTGCGGTCTTCGCCGTTATAATCTCGGCGTGGGTAGGCCCAACCGATGTCCCGTGTGCGGGGGCGAGCTCGTAGCGAGGGTTCTGGAGTGCAAGGTGTGCGGAACCCAAGTGCATGGCAAGTTTCTGAGGTCCCCCTTTGATAGGCTGGACGACGAGCAGACGGAGTTTCTGCTGGAATTCCTGCGGAGTGAGGGAAACTTCACCGAGCTGGCTCGCAGGATGAACCTATCCTTCCCGACGGTAAAATCCCGCTTCTACGCCATCCTTCGGACACTCGGGATAGAGAAGCGCCGTAAGACCACCGTATCCAACGTTCTGGACATGCTGGAGAGGGGAGAGATAAGCGCCGATGAGGCGGAGAAACTCTTGAGGGGGGAGGGATAGGAGCCGACCACCTTAAAATACGTCCTCATGGCGGAAACTGGAAAAGAAAGCAAGTACGAATCCAAACCCTTCCTTAAAGGCGTGAAAACCCTGAGGGAGGCCGGGAAGGAGGCCCCAAAACTTGAGGGGGTCCCCACGGGTGTTGAGGGGTTGGATGAGATGTTCTTCACGACCACCCTTGAGGGCGGCAGGCCCAAGAGGGTTCCCCTCGGCGGGATACCCAAGTACGCGGTCATAAACATAACCGGCGTTTCGGATACGGGCAAGTCGCTGTTGGTTGAGCAATTCTCCGTGAAGAGGGCGATGGAGGGGGATAAGGTCGTATTCATCACGGTGGAGTCGCCGGCCCCCTTCGTGGCCATGGCCCTAAAGGAGAGGGCCAAGGCTATGGGTGTGGAGGATATCTCCGTGATAGACGAGAACATAGTCCTGATAGATGCCGCCTCCTACGCGGTCCTGCGCGAGAGCATTCAGACCCTCTTGGACACCGTGGCTTACGCCATACGGACCTATAAGGCCGATTACACCATCATAGACTCAATCACCGGCCTTTACGAGGCGAAGGAGATGATGGCCCGCTCCATCGTGCGCCAGCTCTTCAACTTCATGAAGAAGTGGTACCAGACGGCCCTCTTCGTCTCCCAAAAGCGCTCGGGCCACGAGGAGCTATCCGCGGAGGCTGCCGGCGGATACGCCATAGCCCACATCGTGGATTGCACCATGGTGATGTCCAAGAAGCTCATAATGACCCGCTACGACGAGAGCATATACAGGAGACCGATAGGCGAGATGGTCCGGCTCTTCAGAATTGACGGGTGCAGGATGTGCGGCCACGATACCGACACCCACTTCATGGAGATAACTGAGCTCGGCCTCATAAGGATAGGGCCGAGCCTCAAGGAGATTTACCGCAAGGCCAAGTGAGAACCAAAAAGGAGGTGAAAGCATGCCGATACTCACAGCAGAGGAGATAAAGAGGTACGACGTTGATACCATGGCCATAAGGGTCTTCCTGAAGGCCCTTGAGATACTGGGAGGGCCGAGAAAGCTCATAGAGTACCGCAACCTCACGTGGCTTCCCAGCCTCATGGAGGCGGCGTACGCCATCGTCCTGCACGAGGTGGAGATGAAGACGGAGAGCGAGATAGCCGAATTCCTCGGCATAACCCGCCAGACCGTGAGGAACATCCTTCGCGCCGACCCCGAGCTCGTCCTAAAGAAGCTGCAGGGGGAGCTTCAGGAGAAGACTCCGAGAGCCCACACGGCCGGGGGTCTGGCCAAGCTCGCCTTCAGGGAGATCAAGGAGGGGCGGGACCATCTGGCCATATTCAACTTCGCCTTCTCCGTCGCCTCGGAGGTCTTGGGTATAGTGTGGCCCGTTGAGGTCCTCATGCGTATCAAGGGGCTTGACTTCCCCGTCGGGAAGGAGGAGCTCTACGAGAGGCTTCGGGGCCTGAAGATAAAGGACAGGCCCGCCGAGGAGCTTTTGGAGAAGCTATCCTACCCGATAAAATCTCCCGCCGAACTTCTCAAGCAGTTGCGTCTGGCTCTTGAGTCCTGAGGTGTAAAAAGGGGGCCGGGGGTACCCCCGGCCCGATGAGGTTTGTAGAAGCTTAGAACCTTAGAACCTTCCTCACCTTCCCATCGCCCACGACGAATATCACCCCTCTGCCATCCTTTCCGGGGAGCCTTCTCCCGGCCACGTCGTATATTCTGCCCTCAATCTCGTGGAGTACCACCTCCCTCTCGGATATGCCGACGGCGGGGGGAATGAGGGTTATGGACGAGGGGGATACGCTCAAGGTTTGGGTCGCCTCAAGCGAGAGGGTGGAGCGGTTGAATACGAGGAGATTTCCCGGGGAGGTGTAATCCTCCGCGGCGGGAACGAAGACGTAATCGCCGTAGGCTACCCCACCGGCGAATCCCACGTGCGAGCCGTAGGCGAAGTCCAAGAAGCTCCTTGAGGACAGGACGAAGAATCCCACGTAGCCGTACCCGGATACGAGGGCCGTATCTCCCGAAACGTAGCCGATGAAGCTTAAGGATGTGGGAGTGGATACGGAATCCACGACGGAGAATCCCCCCGAGTAGGTCAGGATGTAGGCCTTCTGGGTGGCGGCGTCAAAGTAATCTCCACCGACGACGAGGATGGTATCCCCTCCCCACGGGTGGGCCGCCAGCATATTGGTGCCGACCCGCACCGAATCCAGTATCTGCCCCGTGGCCGTATCCAACAGGTACAGGGTTGAGGGTCCGGACGTGTAGCTTCCCATATCGTAGCCGCTGGAGACGACGAGCAGGGTGGAGCCGTAGAGACCCACGTAGGTGGGGGAGAGATTGACATCCGTCTCCCACAGCTTCACTTTGGAGTTGAGGTCGTAGGCTGCTATGCGGTTGAGGAGATACTCGGCGACGAATGCCCTCCCGTCGGGCGTGTAATCGCCCATCCAGAGGTTGGCTCCACTATCAACGGCCACGCTATCTATGAGGACGAGGGATGTGTCGTGTATGTATATGAAGTCCGCCTGGGAGGCCACGGAGTAGAGGTAGCCGTCCAGATACCTCACGTGATTGACAAGCCTCCCGTAAGCCTCGGACGAATCTATGAATCCGAAGGGCGATACCGCCTCAAACCTGTAGAGGGGTCCGGCCCCACCGTAGGGGCCATGCGATACTACCACCTGCTGTGCGTACAGAGGCGCGCCCAAAGCCAACAAGAAAAAAACTCCGTTGCGCATCATGGCCGACTTCCCTTGAATCCCGTCTTCGGAGCCCCGAACCCCGGCGAGGCTCCGGGACATGCCTCCGGGTAGGTCTTCCGGCTCGCGGGCAACCTACTCCCCCGGCCTTCCCGCCCTACGGGCAGTGGCCTCGTGTGGGGTTTCGTTCCCGCTCACGGCCGCCGGGACGGCTCCCGATTCTCACGGGATTCCCTCAACCCGGAGGAAGTTATTCTAAGGGAGGATACGCCGGCCGAGCGTATAATTTTATACGGATGCGGGTGGAGGTTTCGGTGGATGATCTTCTGGCGAATGCGGAGATAGAGCGGGCGAAGGAGGTGGCCTACTCCAAGGTTCGGGAGAGATTTGACGAGGAGAACGTTCTGAATCTGCTGCGGGTTCTGGCCACCCTGCGAGATGCCAAGAGCATGCGAAAGGTCTTCCGCAGATGGAGGGAGGAGCACGGAAAATTCCCCCAGAGCTTCAAGGAGGTGTTGGCCCTCTACTACCTTATAACCCTGCAGATAGACCGCCTACTTCCCATCCTCCCCGAGACCCCGGAACACGTGGCCTTTTGGATACTGACCACCCTCGGATACACGGAGGAGGCCAAGAGGTACGACCTGTCCAAGCCGGCACGCATGGCCACGGTGAGATTGCTTGAGGGGTACGATTATCAACCCCCACAGGACATTCCCCCTCTGGAGAAACTCTTCTTCACCTTCTTCAACACCAAGAGATTCATCGTCGGAGGCGAGATAAACAGGGCCATGGCCTATCTGAACGAGGCCTTGGCCTTGAGCCTGAAGCAGGGGGCCCTGCCGATAGCCCTCAACGCCATGGTCCTTAGGGGTGCCTTCCAGATGAACTCGGGGGACATAGAGATAGCCCGCTACGTATCGCAGAATCTGGACGATAGGATGGGACTGGCGGTCGCTCAAATTTACTCCGGCCTCGTGGAGGGGAAGGTACCGACGCTTGAGATTCCCGAGAGATTCCCAATACTGCGGGCTATGTACGACTATCTGAGGTACGTAGTCAGGCGGGAGGGGGTATTTAAGCCCTACGAGGGGATACGCTCGGTCTATAACACGTGGTGGTATCTGGATAAGATTCGCAACGGCAGGCTGTACATCACCTTCGCGGGACGTCTGCGCGTCGTTGAAGGCAACAGGGTTATGAGGCTTCCCCAAAAGCAACTTCTGTGCGTGGCCTTCGTCAAAGTCGGCGGCAGGGACCTGCTCAACAGGTACGCCCCCATCCTGTTCCCCGGCAGTAAGAATCCCCAGCGACGGGCATTGGAGAACCTATCCAGAGCCTCCGACTTGCGATTTGCCCCCTCCGACCTCTATATGACCTTGAGATTCGGGAACTTCCTAAGGGACGAGGAGGAGAGATGGGCGGTGGTCCTGAAGGAGGAGGCGAGGAGGCTCCTTAGCGGATGATCCTCTTCCCCCAAGTCCATCCGATGTGGATTCCGACGGTGGGATAGGACACGTGGGGAGCTTTGGACGTTCCCTCTTTGATGGGGACCACATCGGGGGGGACCGGATACATAAGGTGCATGCCGACGTAGGTGCGGACGGATGTGATGAAGGTCAGACGCAGGTTGTAGAAGATTCCCACGCCGTACGTCTTGGCCCCCGTGATGTACGCGTACTCCTCATAGTACTCTCCCCTATCCACCCTGTAGGTGCCCGTATTCCGCAGGCACAGGTTTGAGGCCATCACTCCCACCTCGTGATTTCCGAGGATGAGGGAGGATTTTAGTCGCAGCCAGTTCTCAAGGCACGGACCGGCCGTCTGAACGTTGGGATAGAGGGATATCTGAAGCGTAAGTAGCCGGTTGAACATGAGACCACCGAATAAATCGGCCCCGAAGACCGCGCTCGCCCTCGGTATAGGGGAGACCGTCTCCCCCCCGCTCACACCCATAGCCAGCCATACGCCCCATATCACGCTCATTCTTCACCTCCCCTTAGGATTTTGGAGCACCTACGCGATGAGACGAATACGGTGTCGGTATCGGAGCCGATTATCAGAACGTACATCCCCGGCATGAGACTGTCTATATATAGGGCCGAGACCGTCGTGCTCTGAAAAACCTGAAGACATCGCTTATCTTTGACAACGGCCACCGGCCTATCCCACGTGAGGACGTCTATTATGGTCGTTCTTCGGGTCTCAATTGAGTCGCAGGAGGGGCACCCCGCATATATGGAGGGCGTGTCGGGTACTATGGCTAAGTTGCAACCCTCCTCATCCGCATCCAACTCCACCTCGGCCTTGGCACACCCGCTTCCGGTGGGAAGATAGACCTTCAACTCTCCGAATCGGTTGGGTGAGTAGTAGGATGTCTTGTAGAATTTCCGCGTTTCACCGGTGAATATCACTTCCCCATCCGCCGAGAGGAGGGCGACGGTTGCGGGAGTATCCGTCTGAAGGTAGAAACTCCCCGGCAGGAGCCTCTCCGAATATCTCTCCTCCGTGCAGGAGACCAGAAGGAGAGCGACGACACACACCCCAAAAATCCTTCGCATCTCCCGTGAATTTTATGGATGCGTCTTCCGGAATAATTCCACCCCCTTTAAAATAGTTTTTCGTGCCGTTCTATCTCCTTTTTGCTTCTGTCGGCGATGAGGCCTTGGGAGTAAAGGAGTACGAATATAAAGGGTGGTTCATAATCAATTGGGACACGATACCCGCCAGAGGCATAGTTCCCAAGCCTGATGGGGAGATAGTTAGGGTGGAGGGTGAGCATATAAGCCTGCGGTATCGCTGGAAGAACGACGGGAGCGAGCGTTCTCGTAGGCTTCTCCCCGGCTTCAAGATAG
>JAADDJ010000040.1 GCA_013153965.1 Thermotogae bacterium | reverse complement strand
CCTTCAGGTAGCCGTTGAACAGTCGCTTTGAGATCCATCGGAAGGCCGGGACCAGAACGAAGGAGAAGGCTATGCTCATCCCTATGAAGAGGCGGGAGTAGTCCGGGTCCGTGCGGGTCATGGCGAAGAAGCCGAATACGAGAACCATTGTGAGGACCAGAGCCTCAACTATCTCCCGGGTCTCCTCGTAGAAGAGCCTCCTCTGGGAGTACAGCCTCTTGAAGGCGAAGGCCGCTATGAGGATGACGGTTATGACCAGAAATTCCCGCCACCGGTTGAAGAACTCTTGGGAGTACCTGCCCCGGAACTTTATCAGGAAGGACAAAGCCGACGCCACGGACACGGCGACGATGTCGGTCAGGAGCATTACGATGTTGTACCTCATCTCACAGGCTACACCGGGTATTTTACCGTAGAAGGCTAAGGTGGGGCAACCGAGAAGCCTCCGTAGGACTTTAAAATACCTCCGTGCGGCTTCGGCTTCTCCTCCTCTACGGCGGTCTCCTTCTGCTCTTCAAACTCTATCTGACCTACGTGGCCTTCACCGGAGATTACGCCACATTCACGAGCGATGCTCAGGATTACATGCGTATAGCCCATAACCTCAAAACTCACGGCATATTCTCCAGCGATCCCCATCCTCCCCTAAAGCACGACGTCATAAGGATGCCCATATACCCTCTGCTCCTCGCCCTACTCGGTGGCAAGGGGACCCTCGTCCTTCAGCATCTGCTCCTTCTGCTCGTGGTTCTCCTCCTCTGGAGGAGGGGATGGAGGAGGGAGGCTCTTATCCTCTTCCTATCTCCCACCGTCAGCGTTTTCGTCAATCAGAATCTCACGGAGGGGCTATTCGCCCCCCTCATAGCCCTTCTCCTGACGGTTAGAGTGAGGGTGTGGGGGCTCCTGTGGGGCCTTTTAGCCCTCCTGCGGCAGGCGACGGTCCTCCTCTTCCCGCCCATCCTTCTGGTGGATGTGTGGAGGTCCAAACGGTGGAGCTATGCGCTCCTTCACATCACGCTCTTTCTCACACCGGTGGTCGCATGGACTGGTGTGAATTGGCTCAAGGGAGGTGCTCCCATATTCTCCGGCGTATTTACGACCACGGTGGCCGTATATCTGGTTGAACGTTTCTATGACATCACTCCCCACATCCGGGCCTACTCCGACATACCCCAGATGGGGGTGTGGATAACGGACCTCCAGAGGGTGGCCTTCGGTTGGATGCTCCACCATCCCGTTGAGAGTCTCGTCCTTTGGCTTAAGGAGACCTTCTTTACGGTGGTTAAGGCTATTCCGAGAGGATACCTTTATCCCTTCGGTCCCATGTGGCCGGTGGCCTACCTGATGTTCTATCCGTACCTCCTGTACATTTATCGGGAGACCGTACGCTCCAAGGCGCTATTTGGGATCTCGCTCTTCTACATTCTGGCCGTGGGGCTCCCGGGGGATCCCCGTCTCAGGCTACCGGTGGAGATCATGGCCATCATGTGGCCGGTCTTTCGCCGGATGAGGGGGAGATGACGGTTCTGGCTTATAATACGCTCCTAAAGGGAGGTAAGTATGCTTATAAGGAAGGAACACGCAAAAGCCCTTTTAAATCTGCTCCAGCGGGAACAGGAAGGCCATGGATTTCTGGACATAGACCCCATCAACGAGGACGAGCACATAGAGCTTGACCTGGCGAACCTCGTCGCCCTACGCAGCCCCCTCCGCTACTCTCTGACCTACTGGGGTCGTCTGATGGCTTACCTTCTGGACGAGATGATCTCCAACGGCGTCCTTCCCCATCCCGACGAGTGGCCCGACGACTGGAGATGGATAGGCTCCGAGGTCCTGACGATGATAGAGTCCGCCAAGAGGAACGGCGATAAGGTATCCTACCTGACCGAGGAGGCCCTGAACGAGAGGGGTTTCGTTGAGGTGAGGAAGGAGAAGAAGAAGGGAATTTTCAAGGTCATAAACGACTACGCCCAGAGGGTATGGGAGATATACAGGGGGGCCCACCCCAAGCTGGTGATAGGCAGGGACCTCTACGATTACGTAAGGAAGATCCCGGAGGGCCCCTCCCCCTCCAAGAATCTGCTCAAGGAGAGGCGCTTCGCGGAGTTGCTTGAGTCCATGCGGCTCGTCGCCCTGTCCGTGCCCAAGCGGGAGATATACACCTTCACCGGTCTCGGGCAGGCCGTTAAGCGGATGATGGAGTACGTGGCGCCGGCGAGGGAGACCCTCCTGTCGGAGGACCTCATGGTTCTCCTCGCCCGCTACATGGACGAGGGATGGGATGCGCTCTCGGAGTCGGAGAGGGCGGTACTTATGGCTCTGGCCCTCGTCTCACCCGAGGGGGAGCTCCTCCCCGCCGGTGAGTACGCCCTTGAGGCCTACAACCTCTGGAAGGGACGCCAGTTCAAGCCCGTGAAGACCATATCCATAGACCTTCTGGATGCCGAGATCCTGAAGACCCTTGAGAGCCTATGGAAGAAGTACGAGCAGAATCCGGACCTGCTGCCGACGGTTGATGAGATAATCAACGAGCTGTTTTACCGTCCCATAAAGGAGTACAAGCATCTCCTCTCGTACTACGGGAGGCGCATATATCAGGATGTGGGGTACCACAAGAAGAAGGAGATTGAGAAGAAGTTCGCCGAGGTGAAGACGGTTGAGGAGCTCTTTAAGAGCTTCTACGAGAGGGGTGGAAAGTGGCGGGATAAGATGAAGGAGCTGGTCCTCCAGTCCCTGTACTCGTTGGAGTCCTTTGACCTCGTCTTCTCCTCGCACGAGAAGGGCAAGGAGATATACCGAATTACCGAGCACGGGAGGGGCGTCCTCAACGATATGCACATCCGGGGCTTCAGGGACATACCCTCCGAGGCCGTCAAGAGCATAACCATATCCTACGGGGAATTCATAGCACCCAACGGCAGGTGGTACGATGAGGCCCTAAAGAGGAATCTCGTGAGCGTCGCCGGGCCCACGGAGTCGGGTAGATTCTACGCGCAGCTCTCCTACGAGATAGTGCGCAAGCCTCACCTGACCAAGTTTGAGCTTCAGGTTCTCAAGTCCGTTCCGGAGCAGGGATTCTTCCTGAGGGACGTTTATGATTCGTTTGACGAGATATGGCACGAGGAGATCACCTACGCCCTCAACAAACTGGAGGCGAGGGGATACCTATACATCCTACCCGATGAGGGTATAGTCCTGACCGATACGGGACGCAAGATAAAGCGGGCCCTCGCCGGAGCTCCGGACAGCATGATAAATCCCATAACGCCCATAACGGTGCGCCTTCTGAAGGCCCTGGCCGAGGTGGGAACCCTGTACGTGAAGGAGCGTAAGATTCGCATACTACCCAGAAACATAAAGGAGGCCATAAAGCGCTCCGGCCTTGAGCCGGAGCTCTTCCGCAAGACCATGCTCCTCGCCCGGGCCGCCGGTCTCGTGGGCCAGAACAGCCTCACGGAGGCTGGAATACTCGTTCTGCAGATCCTCCGGGAGGAGGAGAGGGAGCAGGAGGTGCGCTACGAATGATGTTAGGGGGGGTCCCACCCCCCCTTTGAGAAGGGATTGCAGCGTAGGATCCGCCAGAGGGATTTGGCTCCCCCCTTGATGAGGCCGTACTTTTGGAGAGCCTCTATTGAGTACTCGGAGCAGGTGGGTACGTAGCGACACGTGGGCGGCTTAACGGGGGAGATGTACCTCCGATAGACCTTCAACGCCCACACCAGAGCGTCCCTTATGAGATTTAGGAGTCTCACCTTACCAGCACCTTCCTCGTACCTTCGGACGTGCTCACGAAGTACGCCCCGCTGGGCAGGGGAACCTCCGTCCTCCCATCAACCTTCAACCTCCTCACGAGCCTACCCTGAGCGGTGTATATGGATACGCTCCCATTCCCCCGCAGGATGAGCCTTCCGGGCTCGGGTAGGACTTCCAAGGTAGCCACATCGGAGCGCTCGTCCGTCGCCAGCTCGTCGTCATCCCCGGGACCTATCAGGCACGTGAGGACGCTCCACTCAACGTCCCAGTCGGATGAGGAGTACTCGTAAAGCCAGAGGGCGCCGAACCACCACTCCGCTCCGGACGTGGTGTTGGCCCTGTAGGTGGTGCCGTTTATCTGCCACCAATTCTGCCATATACCACCGTTGGCGAAGACGGGGGGAGGCGGTATGGCGACGGTATCCGCGTAGGTGCGATCTATGGTGCAGTACTCCGGTCCCCACTCCTCGGGCGATTCCCAAGGGGCACGCATAACTACGACCCTGTAGGTGTTGTTATACGCGCTCGGCGTCTCGTTGCAGAAGGTGCCGTCGTAGGTGCTGGGGCACTTGTGATAGAAGGCGGCGTGGAAGTGATCCGCCGTCAGGGTGGTGGCTCCGGGGCACCACTGCCACCGGGCGTCGCTATGGACCGTGGGCGTCCGGCTATCAACGGTCGTGTAATCCAAGGCGTAGGAGTCCCAGGTGCCCGGTGGAAGGCCGGTGGTGTGCAGAGCCATGATGTCGCCATCGGTGGATGAGTACTGGCTCTCAAAGAGGATGAGATGGGTCATTGAGGGGGCGTCCAGCGTGCGCGCTATGGACATCCAAGGCTGGTTTATGGGGTACGGGTAGTTGTTTATGAGGATCGTGGAGGTCCATATGGTACCCCATCCACCGGACCTGTCGGTGTATATGTGCCATATCTCGTGATCGTCCGTGTCGTCGCTCTCAACGAATACCCCCTGTATGGTGTTGTCCCCGCCGTCGGATGCGGAGCATACGGAGGACGAGGAGGAGGGGTCGTTGGAAGTCTCCAGCATTATCTGGGAGCTGGCGTAGGCGCTCCCGTCGGAGGGTATATCGTTATAGACGATGCTCCAGCTGTTCCCGCAGTCCTGGCTGCGCTCAACGTAGGGGTCTATGTTGCGATTGTACCCGATGAAGTACCAGTTATCCAGAGCCGAGCAGGCGCAGGAGGACGTCCATTGCCCCTGACATCCCGGCTCTCCCCAGTTGAACTCCACATTCACGTAGGGGGTCAGCTCGTCTCTGAAGGATGTGGCCACGGATCTGAAGAATCCGCCCAGCAGGTCGCTTATGTGGGCTACATAGACGTCTATGTCGTAGTCGCCCCAGAAGGACGGATAGCTGTAGGCGACCAGGATTATCTTGCGGTAAGGGTCGGCGCCCACCGCCGGCTCCCCCAGGTTCCGCGCCGTGTTATATATGCAGATGTCCGGCGTCATGCTCTGGCCGCCGTTGTACGAGTGGCCTACTATGATGCAGGAGTTGTTCGTGGAGGTGGGGCACCAGTAGCTGCAGTCGTAAGCCTCAAAGGCGAAGACCAGCGTATCCGCTCCTCCCACGGCCACGACCGTGGGATTGTACTCGTAGGTACCGGTTATCCCTATCCCGAAGGTGGTCCAGTTGTTCCCATCCAACAGGGAGAAGTCGTTCCACTGGAAGGGCTTGTGGGCCAAAGACTTGGCGACCGGTGCCACGTTGAACTCCACGGGGGGTTTGACTCGCTCCATCTTCTCCTCCTCGTAGGCCGACGCCCTCCGTCTTATCACGTTGAAGGTATATACAATCTCCGCGTAGAGCCACGGATCCGGCTCGGCGGCGTACCTCAGGAGTAGGTCCCTCAGCTTCACGTTGAGGAGGTGCTCGGACGGGCAGTCCATCCCAAGAACGGTGTATCTGTCGCAGAGGGCCTTCCTCTCCCCGCTCTCAACGAAGTGGTTGTTTAGAATGCGGCGATATCTGTCGTTCCACTCCTTGGATATGCTCTCCAATTTTGCCCGGGCTACCGCAGGGTCGTAAGTATCAACCAAATATTGTTTCTCTTCGGTCCATCCGAAGAAGGGGGCGAGGTCATATTGGGGTTCAACCTTCTCGCCCGTGATGGCGGGTGGATTGTCGCCCATCCCCTCCACGTGGAGGGTGAATCTCCCCTCTCCACCAAAAGAGAATAAAACGCTTAAAAGCATAGGTTATATTTTAAGCCCGAATTTGCACCAGATGGAGCGACTCTATAATAGATGGTGCCATCATGCTCTTTCTCCTCGCATACTGCAGCGTGAAGGTACGGACGATTCCCAACACCTTCGTGCGGACCCACGAGCTCGGAAC
Organism: Thermotogae bacterium; assembly: GCA_013153965.1. GTDB lineage: Bacteria > Hydrothermota > Hydrothermia > LBFQ01 > LBFQ01 > JAADCS01. Next base: position 4,898 of record JAADDJ010000040.1, on the reverse strand, counting down.
CTACGCGGACGCCCACGGCATAGCCATCCTGAAGGTTAAGGATGGGGACACCCTCCTCCTCAAGCACGTGGGCTTTCGGGATACCTCCATCGTCGTATCCTGCTCGCGGAGGGAGATTGAGGTCGTTATGGAGCCCTCGCTCATAATGTTCCCCGACGTTGTGGTTGAGAAGACCATAGGAGAGAACGTATCCACACGTCCCGTCAGGGCGGTCTCAAGGGAGAGCATAATCTACCCGAGCGTTCCCTTTCTCAGACCGGATGACCTTTTGGAGGAGGTGCAGGGGGTCTTCTTCGTCGGCAAGGACCCTACGGCATCCGTCCCCGCCGTCAGAGGGCTGGCATACTTTCGGACTCTCGTCATTCTGGACTTCTTCCGATTGAGTACGGAGAGGGAGATAGGTCCCTCCCTATTCTTCGCCCCTTCCGGTGTCGTGAGGGAGGTGGAGGTGGCCGAGGGTGGGGGAGTACCCTTCGGCTCGGACGCTATGGGGGGAACGGTGATCTATCTCCTGAAGGGCGTGGGGAGTCCCCCGGAGTTCTCCCTCTCGCTCCGGAGCAACCCCCTATCCTACTCCCTATACGCCTCAACCACGCCATTTGACTCCGCCTACGTGGGGGTGGCATCCTCGTCAATGTTCGGATACCGCTACCCGGACACGACCCTGTCCAACGGATTCTGGGGGAGGGGGGCCTTGGAGGCGCCGGCATCCAACCGCAAATTCGCCACCGTGGTGGAGTGGAGGCGGTGGGGCGTGAGCCTTAAGGGTGCCTTCTTCGGAGTGAGGGATTTCTACCGGGCCTACAAGGGGACGGCGCACTATCCGCGTATTGACCATCTATTTCTGATGCTCGGAAGTCGCTACCTGTCGGGTGGATATCACGGCTACACGACGGTTATGCGGAAAGGCCCCACGGAGAATATCCGCACGGGGCGGGACGCGACCTTGCGATTCCAGTACGACCGCGGTGAGCTCCACGTGGGTGTGGCATACTTCGGAAGGTTTGGCGTGCGCTCCTCCATACTGGAGGAGGGGGTCTGGATGTACGACGAGATATCCGACGGCTACACCCACGATTTGGGTATATTCGTCTTCGGTGAGAGGAGCCTGCGAAACCTCATGCTCAGCTTCGGCGGGAGGCTCGGCCTATACCGGGCGACCAACGTATCCGGTTGGAAACCCGCCAACGCCTTCAACTTGGGCTTCCGCCTATCGGCGGGGGATTGGTCCCTGTTCGGAAATCTGGAGACATCCTACAGGTTCCCCACCTTGAGCGAGAGCATGTCCTACTCTCCCCATCCGAGAGGATTTCTCCTCGGGAATCCCGACCTTGAGCCTGAGAGAGGTTTGGGTGGGGATGTGGGGTGCGCGTGGGAGAGGGGAGGATTGAGGGGTGAGGCTCTCCTATTCGCCACGTCCATAGATAACTACATAGATTTGGTCGTGGAGGACACCCTGACCCCGGAGGGGGATACCATCTTTAGGTATCACAACGTTCCCGGGAATGTCATCGTACGGGGTTTGGAGCTTAGAGGCAGGTGGAACGCCGGGTCCTTCGGTCTGGAGGGTGGATACGCTTGGATAGGGAGCGCGGGCGCCACGGTAATCTCGGGAATACCACCGTCCCACCTGTTCGGCCGCTTGGAGTGGAGGGGACCCGTTAAAGCGTACCTGAAGATTCTCTATCAGCCGACGGTTGAGGAGGTCTCCCCCATAGAGATACCTCGCTCCTCCTCCATGACGCTCACCCTCGGGGTGCGAGGACGGTTTAGGGGCGTTGATATTGACGCGGGAGTCTCAAATTTGACGAACTCCCTCGCCTACCGGACCCTAAATCCTAAGTCCCTACCCCTTCCGGGCAGGGGATTTTTCCTAAATCTGCACGTGCCCGTGATGTGAAAGAGGGAACGCATGGCGCGCTTAGAATCCGGCGTGGCTTTCAGGCCTATACCCGAAGGAGAGCCGCTCGGTGGATGCCATGACGGTTGGGTGATGGTGGTCGCCCGCGGAGCCTCCATCCTCGCCCTACCCGAAACTATGCCCCCGAATCCCATAGTATATGCGGCCTACGAGGAGGATGGGAAGGTCGTATTCCCTCCGGAGTTCCCGGATATAACCGAGAGGGCGATGAGGGGGCCGCTCAGGTTCTACAGGGGAGATTTCCTATGCGAGATAGGGGCGGATGAGTACGGAAGCCTCTGGGAGTACTACGCCACCCTAAAGCTGTACGCCTCCGGACGGACACATGCTGTCCTACGGGACCGACCTTACGCCGTGAAGGGGGACCCCCCGGAGGATTTCGGCAAACTTCACTCCGAGGCCTTCAAATACCTCATGTACGGCCCCGACTACGAGAGGAGGGTGGAAGGCATATTCTACGGATTTCTCAGGGAGATGGACGCCTTTTTGGAAGCCCCCCACCGGTGGCCCCTGTACGAGAGGCCCCACTCCCCCGCCGTATCCGTCATAACCCCCGTCCGGAATCGGGCCCGATTCATCGGCGAGGCTATAGAGTCGGTCCTCGCCAACGATTACGACGATTGGGAGATGATCGTGGTGGATAACGGCTCGGATGACGGTACCCCCGACGTGGTGGAAAGGTACGCTCGCAGGGACGGGCGTATAAGGCTCATCAGGACGGCCGGAAAGACCTTAAGCCAATGTCTGAACATCGCCGTAAGGAGCAGTCGTGGCTGGATCGTGGCCCAGCTGGATTCGGACGACACCTATACACCTTGGGCCTTGCGCACCATCTACGATTATCACCGCACCCATGAGGTGGGTCTGGCCGTCTCCTACTACGAGGTGGTGGATGAGGAGGGTAGGACCATCCCCCAACTACCCGTGGTCAAACACCTTGAGTTCAGCATAAACAACATCCTGCGGGTTGATGGGGCCGGGGCCGTCAGGTCCTACAGGCGGGAGGTGCTGGAGCGGCTGGGAGGCTTTGACGAGGAGAATCTCCCCGGTTTCGCCGAGGATTACGACCTCGTTCTGCGCATATCGGAGCGGTTCCCCGTCGGGAGGATACATTCGGTCCTGTATCGCTACCGGAGACATCCGGATTCCACCGACGCCACGAGGGACGTCCTAAGCAAGACGCGCATAAAGACCGCCATACGTTGGAGCGCCCTGCGGAGGAGGCGTCAGATGAACGCCGTTCGCCGGCTCTCCCGTGCCCTCACCCCTTAGAGGGGTATGTTGCTGTGTTTCTTAGGCGGTAGGGTCTGCCGTTTGGTTCGCAGAAGCTTCAACCCCTTTATCAGGACCTGGCGGGTCTTGGAAGGCTCTATCACGTCATCAATGTAGCCCAAGGAGGCGGCGTAGTAGGGGTTGGCAAACTTCTCCCTGTACTCCCTCGTGAGGCGATCTATCAACTCCTGCGGATTCTCGGCCTGCGCTATCTCCTTCTTGTGGAGGATCTTAACCGCTCCCTCGGGGCCCATGACGGCGAACTCCGCCGTCGGCCAAGCGTAGTTCAGGTCGGCGCGTATCTGCTTGGAGCCGAGAACGCAGTACGCGCCTCCGTAGGACTTCCTCACGACCACCGTTATCTTGGGAACGGTGGCCTCGGCGTACGCGAAGAGAAGCTTGGCTCCGTGGCGGATTATTCCCCCGTGCTCCTGCTCCACCCCGGGCAAGAATCCGGGAATATCCTCAAACGTTATTATCGGTATGTTGAAGGCATCGCAGAATCGCACGAATCGGGCCGCCTTCACGGAGGCGTTTATATCCAGAGCGCCGGCCAGGTGCAGCGGTTGCTGGGCCACTATGCCGACGGGGAATCCACCGAGCCGGGCGAATCCCACGATGATGTTGGGGGCGAAATGCTCATGCACCTCAAAGAATTCGCCGTTATCCACTACCTTCCGGATCACATCCTTCATGTCGTACCCCTGATAGGGGTCCGCGGGGACTATGTAGTTCAGGTCCGGGTCCTCCCTATCCTCGGGGTCGTCCGTGGGTACGAAGGGAGGCTCCTCGGCGTTGTTGGATGGTAGGTAGGAGAGGAGCTTACGTATCCCCTCAAAGACCTCGGCCTCGGTATCATACACGAAGTGGGCTACACCGGACTTCTCGGCATGCACGTCCGCACCACCCAACTCCTCGGGGGTCACCTCCTCGTGGGTGACGGCCTTGACCACCTCCGGCCCCGTTATGAACATGTAGCTGGCACCCCTGCGCATGAAGATGAAGTCGGTCATGGCGGGACTATAGACCGCACCACCCGCCGACGGTCCGAGGATGGCAGAGATCTGGGGTATCACGCCGGAGGCCAAGACGTTCCGCAGGAATATCTCGGCGTATCCGCCGAGGGAGGCTACGCCGTCCTGAATCCTCGCCCCTCCCGAGTCGTTGAGACCTATAACGGGTATGCCCACCCGCATGGCCGTGTCCATCACCTGAACGATCTTCTTGGCGTTCGTCTCGGATATGGTCCCTCCTATGACCGTGAAGTCGTGGGCGAATATTCCCACACGTCTGCCGTCTATGGTCCCGAAACCGGCCACGACGCCGTCGCCGTAGTACTTCTCCTTTATGTCCGGATTCCTGTGGGTGACGAAGACGCCTATCTCCATGAAGGAGCCCTCATCCAACAGGTACTCTATTCGCTCCCGGGCCGTCAGCTTACCCTTGGCGTGCTGTCGCTTTATCCTTTCGGGTCCTCCACCCTCGTAGGCCTTCCTCTTCATCTCCCTAAGAAGTTTCAGCTTCTCCTCTATGCTCATAGGCGGGGAATTTAAGGTTGATTCAAAGCAAAAGGGCCGCCCGAAGGCGGCCCGGATTGGCTGCGGTGGGGGTAGGTTATAGCTTCTTCAGGGCCTGCACCAGCTTGCTTATGACCTCCTGGGCATCCCCGAAGAGCATGTAGGTCTTGTCCAGATAGAAGAGCGGG
>JAADDJ010000015.1 GCA_013153965.1 Thermotogae bacterium | reverse complement strand
GGATATTCGCATCACCACGAAGTACGTGCTCGTCCACCAGATCAAGCATCAGATTTACCACCCATTTGGGAGTGAAGAATATACCCAAACTTTTTTGAACCTCCCTTCGCAGCGCCTTCCTCACGTGGGAATTTTACGGGTGCCCCACCGCCTGCCCATTTGAACGGGGGCAGTTCAAGAAACTGAGGAGATGGTGAGGTAAATAGGTAGAATTCCCTCCTATGATGAGGTACGCTTATACTTTACTCTTCGGCGCACTCGCACTTGTGATTCTCGGATGCAGGCGGGAGGATTCCATCTCTCCCGAGCCGGACTATTCTCCTCCCCCTCCCGCTCCGGAGGTGGTAAAACTGGAGGCCATAAATAACGGCTCGGATCTCCTGATAGTTTGGACACCTGTAGAGGAGGCAGATGGCTACAGTGTTCAATGCGACAATCTCTATATAGGCTCAACGACCGATACCTTCTTCGTCATATCGGCCTCGGAAAACACCGACATATGCGGTTCTGTTACTATCCGCTCCTTTAGGGAATCGGATACCGTATATGCGAGCGGCCCCTATATCTATAGGGACTCAACCCTAATAGACCTACACACCAAAAACTTCTATATCTGGGTCTTGGAATCTTGGGATATAAGTGATAGAGCTTGGATAGCCTTCTACCTCAACGGAGAGGAAGCGAATCTTTCCATAACGAGCACATGGGAAGTGGATACGGATATGCCCAACGCCGCATATTTCGTTTTTGATAACGATGGCGGACCGCAGTTTAAGGATGTAGGGGCCACCTATCTCGGTATGGCCGCCTACGAGATCGCCTTTAGCAACGATGTACCGTTCGCGGGCGTGTATTTAGCCCCCACGGCCCCCTACTACACCGCAAAATTCATACGCTCCTACGGAGATTACGCTTTTTGGATAGATGATACCCGCAGCGGATATAATGTCATAGATGGCAACGACTATTTCGGCCTAATAGAGGTGGGAGCGATTGAGAGGGAGGGAAGTGGCTATTTCACCAGCCTGGTCATTTATCTTCAGAACAAGGTCCGGGGCTTGAGGTGGATAAAATCCTCCTATTAAGGGGGAGTACAAAACCTGCCGACCGCCACGTGGCGGTCGGCGATGATGATATTTAAACCTACGCGTCTTCGCAATCGTTAAAGCTCTCATCCCAGAAATCTTTTATTCTCTCCCGCTCTTCCTCCGTCAGGCCTTCCGACCTTTGCCAGTGCTCTCTTATCAGATAGTGATAGTATTTCTTCTGAAAACCTTCCATCCATTCGCATATAGCCTTCCTCCAATCCTCATTTTCGCACACGGGATGGCACGCGAGAAGGGCGTTAGGTATGAGGTTGTTTCGTGCTATAAGATGCTTGACCAAACTCTTACCCTTACCGTTGACGGCTCGGGAGATTATATCATTAACCGTGCTTTCAGCAACCTTCGCATCTTCGGCTATCATCTTACGGAGCCCTTGGGATTTTCCTCTATTAACGATAAAATCCACCCATTCAGTCCATCTATCGTTAAAATTCCAGTCCTTTTGGAAAAGGGATATATCCACTCCTCGCCTGTAGTTAAAACCTTCAGAGTAAAAGGAGAGGATGAGGTAAGCATACACCTTCACAGCCGCCGGTTTATAACGATTATCGTTCCGACTGTGGAGGTCGCCACATCGGAGAGTTGACCTGTTTGCTGTGATGCAGGGAAGATTCTTATACATAAGGGCTGGGCCCTCCTCACAGTTAAAGTTAAAGTTAAACCAGTACGGAAAATCCGTATTTTCGCCGGTACGCAGCAGATAGAACGTCCAGAAGAGGAAAATCTCTTTCGCCATATTGGCAATTTTTCTCAACTTGAAGATTTCCGTTACAATGCGGTAGGGTGTGCTCTCCCACAGCCTGTGAATCCACTCGTATCGTCTTCTCCATCTTTGGAGATAATCTGCTCCCAGGCGCCCACGATATAAGGTTTCGTAGTCCTTTAAAATCCTCTGGGCTTCCCTCTCTACGCTATTCCTAAATTTACCCTTGGTATCGGCGTACAGGTACAGAAGAATGTAGGTATACGGATATGCTTTACCCAAATGGCGGTAGAGCTGATGAAACCCCGCGTGACGTTGTGCGGGGTCATCTAACAGCATAGCCCTGTATATCCCATCTATCCCCTCGGATACGTAGGTGTATAGGGGACGGTACATATCGGAATTCGGCTCCTCCCTTCTTATCTCCTCTCCGAACCTTCTCTTCAGCTCCTTAAGTAGGTTTTCGTATTGGCAAAAGTTGCCAATTATAAGATGGCAGAGAAGGGAAGAGGGTAAGATGATAGGCTCATTTCCAGTGCGCCAGAGTAGGGAGAAATATTTATATTTGTAGGGATCAAATCTGTCATTTTTCCAGAAATATGCGGGGCACATACCTATCCGGAAGAGTATGATGGAGGTCAGAAGCGAGCGAATATCCTTGTCCTTAAGACTATCCAAAAAGAGGATCATCCTCCAAGCCTCAAGGATATGGGCATCTACGAAGTGTCTTAACGGCGGCTTGAGGTCTATAAGGATCCTGAGAAGTTCTCTATCATGCCGCAGCATAGCATAGCTGAGAACGGCCGATAACCGCTCCAGCTTTTTCTCGAGAGAGGACGCTTCCTCTATGAAGTCCTTCGCGATTTCGGTGTGCTCTCCTCCCTTCCCAAGGGCATCCAACAGCTCTTTAAAGAGGTCCCTCTCATCATCGTAAGAGGTGGGCGGCACACTAAACTTAAGCACTACCATAGGATTTACATTCTAAAGATGGGATAACTGCCCCCTCCCTTTGCCTTGAACGGGGTCCGTTCAAAATTTAGCGGTGTGTCGAGGCTGCGGATGTATTCTACCGTCCTATGCTAAGGATAGAGACCATTGACCTCGCGAATACAGGCAACCTGGAGAAGCTCGCCGACGAGATCGGCGAGGGATTGGCAAATATGCTTCTTCTTCTCGTAGATATAAGAGATGAGATCCTGAACGTGCTCGGGGAAGGTTTTGATGAGAAGATTTATCAAGCCGCCCTGGAGAAGGAGCTTATGGACAGGCGGATTGCTTTCTGGAGAGAGGTATATATCCCCATCATATACAAAAACACCCGTATAGGTTTCCATATGCCCGACTTCATCGTAGAGGGCTACGGGGACTACGACAGGCCCGTTATAGTGGAGCTGAAGGCGAAAAACTCCAAGAATGGCAGCATCCCCACCGCCGCCAAAAAGCAGGTTGAAACCTACCTACGCTCCATTCCCCATCACTACGACCCTCATTTAAGAGCGTGCCGCGCCGGGATACTCCTTGACTTTGGGTTTAAGCGCGAGACCCTTATATTCATCGCCAAGGAGGATTGAGAGATGCTCCCTCTGATAATAACCTTACAGAATGCGCCTTATGGATATCCGCAGCCACAACCGTATCAACCTCAACCCTATCAATCCTCGCCTTATCAGGGATACTATCAGCAACCCCAACAGAACCCTTGGAGCGACCCTTACATCGCCTGCGAGATGGCGAAACAGAACGCGGATAAAGAGCTGGAGGGTGATGAGTTGGATTGGTTCGCGGTAGGATGTTTAGCAGGAACGACGTTAGGAATATGCGGTTTGGGTACTCCCCTTCTCGTCAGCACCCCCGAAGTTAAGAATACGGCCATCCTATATAATATGACCCCGCAGGCTCGTATGTCCTACGAAGAGTGCTACAGGAAACGTGGCAAGGAGAAACTGCAGGCTGCGGCCCTATATGGAGCCCTTACGGGGGTTCTGATGACCTCGCTCTTGGTGTTAGTTATGACACTTTTCGGCTCATGAGGAAGGTATGACGGCGAAACTTTTGGACCCGGCGAGCGCCATAGAGACGGTTGAGAATGCCCAAAAGTATTTGGAAGGTAGCGACTTTAAGTTGCGATATAGTCTTGATAGCGTTGGCGGGAGAAATTCTCCCTTCTGTCCGGAAGAAGTTGTGCTTATGGAGTTTGAAGGCTGTCTCTTCCACTACTGGGAGGTTGAAGATGAAGGATATCGCACCGGTATATTGGAAAGTCTATGCCCAAATTCTGGTAATACCTACGAATCCACTTTCCCGGCTAATGGTGCCTCCCTCCTTTTAAATCTGTTGGAACACGTCTTATTTTTAAAAGGTATCCGTGGGAAGAGTAATTCTCCACCATCAACTCAAGAGCCCCTCTATACGATACTCCTCGTTATCACATCTGTATGGCTGATTTTTATCAAAAAACCCACAGGCAATTTCCTTATGCTGACTCTGGATAAGATCATAAACAGAAACCAATGGGGTCTTATCCTCTTTCTCCCAAAGGGGGGAAGTATCACGTTGAAAATGCCCTACGATTGGAGGCTATACAGATACAACACGAGAACATACAAACTTGAGTATCTGGGGAAATGGAAACCCGACTCTGAGGAATATGTGGATGTGAAGGTAAAAAAGGAAGAAATCATATTCCCCTACCCTCTTCCGCCCACATATCTACGGAAGGGGAAGATTTATACCGTTTTGGGGGAATCCACGCGCATAAGAAGGTATCTACGACCTGCCCATCTGTTCGTTAAATTTCTTAATGAACACGCCCAAAAGATTTCCCGGCCCCCGGAGGATATATATCGGCTTCCCGTTGTTGAATATCCGGCCGCTCTGTTCCGATGGGCCCCTCTACCTCTGTTGCGAGAGGCTAATACTCTTTCCTATTTCCCACTGTACTTAAGAAGGCACCATCATGACATAACGATAGCTGATACTCGGATAAAACTTCAATAAAGCTCCGGGCGACGATCCGCCAGGACGTTTATCTTGGACCTCACCTTCCCCACCTCATCCGTATCTATCTCAACCACACCTATCCCCTCCCTCCTCCCGAGATTCACCAACACCTCCCCCGCCGGCGAAACCACCGCCGAATTCCCTCCGTAGATTACGCCCCTCTCCTCCCCCACCCTGTTCAAGCCGACTACGAATATCCCATTCTCCGACGCCCTCGCCACGAGTAGAGCCCTCCAAACGTCTATCCTCTCCAGAGGCCACTGGGCCGGCACGAAGACCAGAACCGCCCCCTCCAGAGAGAGCTTACGGAAAGCCTCCGGGAACCGCAGGTCATAGCATATCTGGAGTCCCGCCTTCACCCCACCGAAGGCGGCGAAGGGCTCAATACGCTCTCCGGGAACGAACATCTCCCCCTCACCGAGAGGCAAGAACAGGTGGGCCTTATCGTAGTAGGAGGCTATGCTACCGTCCCGGTCAATCACCAGAGCCGTATTCCTGACCTTGCCGTCATCCCCGAGACGGGCGAAGGAGAAGACGAAGGCCACTCCCCTCTTTGCCGCCAGATCTCGCAGGAAGGAAACCGTCTCCCCCTCCAGAGGCTCCGCCTTCCTGTGGGGATCCTTGTATCCCGTCGTGAAGAGCTCCGGGAGAACGTAAATATCGGCCCTTATATCCGAAACCAGAGCCTCAACCTTACTTAGAACCTCCTCCTTCGTCGTCGTGTCTATCTGCAGAAGAGCCACCTTTAACTTCATGCCTTACCCCCTTTTTCAAAAGAATCATATCCGTCTTCCAAACCGTTATGGCGAGCCTAACCCTCTCTATCTCACCTTCCAGCCTTCTAAGCTCCATAAAGTTGTAGGCGAACGTGGCTATGCTGAAGAGCAGCCACAGGATGGCCATCGTATAGGCGACCAGCAGGAACCACCTCATCTCTCCACTACCAGAACCCTATCCTCCTCCACGTCGTCGGTCTCCGGGAATTGAACCTTGACTATCTGACTCTCGGTCGTGGTGATACTCTTACCCACGTAATCGGCATGGATGGGCAGCTCCCGCCATCCCCTATCAACCAGAACCGCCAGCTTGACGGCCTTGGGCCTGCCGAACTCAAATATCTGATCCAGGGCAGCCCGAACCGTCCTGCCGGTGTACAGCACATCATCCACCAGAACCACCCTGCGACCATCCAGTGGGAAGGGGAGATCGCTCCCCCTCACCTCCGGCGCCTCGGCCACCAGCGACAGGTCATCCCTGTAGAAGGTGATGTCTATCTCACCTATGGGCACCTCGTAGCCGGAGAACTCCCGCAGGAACCGCTGCAACCGCCTTGCCAGTGGAACCCCACGGGTCTTTATACCCACCAGAATCAGCCTCTTCAGATCCTCATGCTCCTCCCATATCTGGAGGGCCATACGCTTCAAGGTGCGCTCCATCTGGGAAGCATTCATCAGGACGTACATGGCTCGTATTATACGACCGAAAGCCCCCGATTCCGAAATCATCTTTAGGCGAGGTGCGACGATGTAGTATTTAAATTTAAAACAGATGGGAGCATTTTTAAAGGAAACATTTTCTTGGCGATATAATACACCGGATGGGGTGAAGGTAGCGTATCCCACCGTGGCACTTGATAATGTGCCGTTTCCCCTATAGAATATCCCCCTGTTGTCCCGGGAGGAGCGGGATAACCGAGGAAGACCAACCAAAAAAGGAGGTGAAAGATGGCAAAGGCGAAAAAGGATTACATGACGAAAGAGGAGCTAGTCGCATACGTTGCGAAGAAGGCCGGCCTCAAGAAGGCCGACGCCTACAGGGCTGTCAACGCTTTCATAGACGCCGTTAAGGACGCTCTGGCGAAGGGTAGGGGCGTCCGTCTCGTGGGCTTCGGTTCCTTCTCCGTCAGGAAGAGGGCCGCTCGCAGGAGCAGGAATCCCCGTACCGGGGAACCCATTATCATACCCGCCACTAAGGTTCCCGTCTTCAAGCCCAGCAGCCTCTTGAGGAAGCTTGTCTCTGGGAAGTAACCTATCGCTCTTAGCAGCGATACCCCTGCTCCTCCCGGGGTGCAGATTTTTCTACCTCCCCGAACCCGAGGAACCCACGACCGAGCGGCAGGAGATATTTCCCGATACCCCGGATAAAGTCCTACGGAACGTGGAGAACGCCTTGGAGACTTACTACAACGCCATAATCTACTCCAACGCCCTCGCCTATGACTTCACATTCTACCCCGATGAGGGCCTCCCCTCTCCCTCCGACCAACCTTGGGGAAAGGAGGAGGAGGAGAGCATAATCTCCAACCTGCTGCTTAACTTGGACTACAGCGTATCCCAGCCGGCCGACGTGGAATTCGTCATCGTATCCCGCAGGGAGTTCCCCGACAGTGCCTCCATGCGAATAGAGTACCGGATGGTCTATGCCTTCAGGAATATAGGGAATCGGGAGGCCCGTGGCGAGGCGGAGATAGGGCTTCGCAAGAGGATAGACGGACGATGGGTTATGACCTCGTGGGCCGACTACAGGGACACCTCCCTAAGCTGGGGTGAGATAAAGCTGCTGTTCAAATGAGACTTCCCCCCGACGTCGTAAGCGAGTTTGAGCTGAAGGTGCGCAAGGTGGTTGATGGGGTGCTGGTGGGCAAATTCAAGAGCAGGTCCTTCGGAGGCTCGCCCGAATTCGCCGAGTACAGACCCTACAACCCCGGCGACGACGTGCGGAGGATTGACTGGAAGGTCTATGCCCGCAGTCGCAGGCTCTTCCTGAAGATCTTCTTCCACGAATCCGAGATCCCCCTCTTGATCATATACGACGACACCGGCTCCATGGCCTATCAGGGGAAGCACCTGACAGCCTCCAAATTCGCCGGTGCCCTCGCGTACATGGCCTACAGGGGAAACAACGCCGTATCCTTCTTCTCCCTGCGGGGAAGATACCTGCCCTTCGGAAGGGGGTACGATCAGGTACTGCGCATATACGCCCAAACTCTGAACGAACCCTCCGGCTCCACCGACTTCAAACGCTCTATCGTTGAGGCCCTACACTTCACGCGCAAGCGTCTCCTCGTCGCCATCGTATCCGACCTCGCCTTCCCGTTGGACGTCCTCAACTCCGGAATAAACCTTCTGACGAGGCATCACGACGTCGTCGCCATACACATCCTCGCCCCGGGAGAGTGGAACTTCCGGGACGACGGGAAGATACTCGTGGATATGGAGAGAGGAAGAAGGTTGAGCGTCCCCCCGAACTCCGCCCGATGGCAGAGGGAGAGGGTGAGAGGATGGGTAGCCAGCGTAAGGAGGGCCGTCATTCAGGCCGGAGGGAGATACTCCCTCGCCTTCTCCGACGAAGATTTCCCCTCCGCGCTGCGGAGGGTGGCTCTGGAGCTCTTCTAATCCACATTTAGGATGATGCGCACGAAGGGGGAGAAGTTCCAGAAGCACCTTATGGGATCCTCAAGGTCGCATCGCGTGGCCACGGGTGGGAGGGGAACCCCCGATATGTGAGCCAACGGGGAGCGGGTGGATACGTATATCATGGGGATGGCGGACGTGTCGTACGGGTGGGCGTACATGTAGGCTCCAGATAGGGAGGCTCCGAGATTGTACCCCAGCTGCAGGGTGGCTCGGCTAAGCCGCAGATTGGCGTAAAGGGTATGGGGCGAATAGTTGGTGTTGAACCTTCCCATAAGCATACTCGTGGGACTCCCGTCATTCACCTCCCCCCGTGCGATCCAAGAGGAGGGATAACGGAATATGGGATGCAGCCCGAGGACCAGCTCCAACCTATCGCCGAAGATCTCGGCCGAGATGAAACCGACAGTGTTGGCGGCGAGGTCCGTCAGACTTATGGGGGTCGTGCGCCACCCGTAGGTCTCAAAGACTTCCCATCCGATGGACGATAGGACGAAGAGGATGAGGCGGGTGGTGCGGGGAATTCCCAACCTCCTCAGGAGGAGATCCCCATAGTAGTAGCTGAAGGCGTGTATGTCCAAGGAGGAGCCGAAGAGGGCGGAGGGGCTCAAGGCGTAGGATAGAGGCTCGTATGGGACTTCCAGTCCTCCCATACGCAGGACCCTGCAGTGTCTGTGATGGGCCCCGTACCTATCCACGTAGGTGCAGGAATCCTGAAACCCCACGAATACAACGATGAGCGGCATCACCCTATTCTAAAGCGAGCGGTTCCCCCTTAACCTTATCACCCATGGAGGAGAGAACTTACTCCGCGAAGGACGGCTGGCTTCGGATAAAGTTCATCGTGAGACTTAAGGACGGGAGGATTGAGGATGTGGAGTATTCGGCATCCAGGTGCAAGACCCTTCGCGCCCTGGCCGATAGGGTCGCGCAGGCTCTCAAGGGGGCCCCGGTGGAGGACATCGGGGAGGCAGTCCTCGGAGCCTTGAAGGATGCGCAGGTTCCGCCCAACAGGGAGAACCGCGCACGCTTAATCCTGAAGGCCTTCGGTTTGGAAGATGGGTAGGCACACCCTGAAGAAGTGGGAGATACTCCGGGGACGCAAGGCGATAAAGGAGGCCTTTAGGAGGTCAAAGACCATCCTGAGCAACGATTACTTCGTGCTCCGGTACGCCCCCGCGAGCGAGAGGAAGGTCCTATTCGCCGTTGAGCGGAGAGTCAGGCGTGCCGTCCGCAGGAACCGCATAAAGCGGAAACTCCGCGAGACTTTCCGCAAGAACAAGGAGATGTTCCCCACCGGCATATGGATCTTCATAGGCAAGGATAGGCTGGCCGACGTCAAGGGGGACCTGCCGAGAAGCCTACTGGAACTTCCGGAGCTTGGCCTTTGATCTCACGAAAGTCTTCTTCCCCACCGAGAACAGGACGGTGATTATATCGCCGTCTATCCGAATCACCCTCCCTATACCGTAGCGATCATGCACCACATAGTCCCCCTTGGTTATATTATCAGACGCCGCAGGCCGATGGGAATGCGCCTGCCCGTCCCCCAATATGCCCATCTCGTAGAGGAACCGGCTCGGCTCCAGATCCCGCTTCCATCCCCTACTCTCGGCCGACGTCAGGTACAGCTCCCTCTTGGCCCGCGTTATGGCCACGTAGCAGAGCCTCCTCTCCTCCTCAACGTTATCCTCATCAATCGCCCTGTAATGGGGAAAGGTACCCTCCTCCAAACCTATGACGAAGACCACATCCCTCTCCAACCCCTTGGCCGCATGGACCGTCATAAGGGCGACGGAATTCTTACGCTCCTTCACGTCCGAGGAGCCCAGCAGGGAGAGATGATTGACGAAGGCTACCGTATCGTCGTAGTCGGATGCCATGGTGAGCAGCTGGATGACGTTGTCCTTACGGCTGTCGTAGGATTCCGGGAACATCCTCTGGAGATAGGAGAAGTAGTCGGTCTCCTCCACTATCCGCAGGAGGGCGTTGTGGGGGGGGAGATCCCGCACCTCCCTTATCAGGGAGACGAGTTTCCACGCCCTCTTCAGACGCTTCCCCGAAAGGCCGGCCTCCCTCAGGTCCGACTCCTCCACGTCGGCGATGGCTCCTCCCCTCAACATCTCCTTCAGGATCAGGGCCGTTCTCGGTCCTACCCCCTCCAGCGTGGATATTACCCTATCCAAGGAGACGGGATCACCGGGATTCACGGCGAGGCGAAGGTAGGCCACGAGGTCCTTTATCTCCTTCCTCTGGTAGAAGGAGACGTCCCCCACCAGCGTGTAGGGTATCCCCGCCCTGATGAAGGCGTCCTCAACGGCCTTGGAGAGGTAGTTGGCCCGATAGAGGATCATCACCTCCCCGTATCCGTACCCCTCCCTCTTAACTTTGCGTGCTATCCATCGGGCCTCATCCGCATCCGTGGGGAAGCTCCTGTACTCCGGCCTCCTGCCGGAACCTTTGAAGGCACGCAGCACCTTTCCCCGGCGCTGGCGGTTGTGTCTTATCAGCCTGTTGGCCAGATCCAGTATCTCCGGCGTTGACCGGTAGTTGGTCTCCAGCTTTATGACCCTGGCGTTGGGAAAATCCCTCTCAAAGTTCAAGAATATCCTAAAATCGGCCCCCCGGAAGGCGTATATGGACTGGTCCTCATCTCCGACGACGAAGACCCGACGGTGGTCCGGCGAGCCGGCTATCAGCTTGATTATCTCGTGTTGGAGGGGGTTGGTGTCCTGATACTCATCCACCAGAACGTAGAAGAAGCGCCGAGCGTACTTTCGTCGCACATCCTCATCCTTCAGGAGGGCAACCGCCCTTATGAGTATATCGTCAAAGTCCAACGCGTGGGCCTCCTTCAACCGCTCAACGTACCTTTGATAGGCGGATAGGAAGACCGTAGGCTCCATCCTCTCCGGCATCCTGCCGGTATTCTTGTAGCGGGTTATGGCGAGCCTCAACTCCCTCGGCTTGACGCTCAACCCCGCCCCTTCAACTATCTCCTTGATGATGACCTTCACATCCTCCTCGTCATACACCACCCAATCCCCCATCTCCTCCCGGACTATGCGGAGGGCCATGGCGTGGAATGTCCCCACGTTCAGACGCTCCACGCGCACGAACTTCGCGAGCCTCTCCTTCATCTCATCGGCCGCCTTGTTCGTGAAGGTCACGGCCAGAACCCGATTCTCGGGTATCCCGATCTCCCGGACCAGATAGGCCACCCGCAGCGTCAGGACCCTCGTCTTGCCGGAGCCCGCCCCTGCTATCACCAGAATGGGAACGTCTATGGGGGCCAGAACGGCCTCCCTCTGGGAGGGGTTGAGGAGCCCTATCTCCTCAAAGAGCGACCCGCTCAACCTCCGACACCTCCGCCTTGTGGAACTCCACCTCCATGCTCTCCAGATCCACGACGGCGAACGACACCGTGCCGCTTATGTATCCGTACAGCTCCCCCGGATTCAGAATTACGCACTCCCGCACCTTCCGCAGGCTGTACTCGTGGAGATGCCCGTACAGGATCAGATTGAAGTCCCCCGATGAGGCGAGCTCCTCCAGCAGGCTGGGCTCGTGCATTATGACTATGCCCCTCTCGCCGATTGACAGGAAGGCTTTCTCCTCCGTCAGGAAGTGGAAGCCCACGCTCTCAAAGTTCCTGCTCAAGCGACGTATATCCCCGTCGTTATTCCCCTTTATGGCCCACATATCCCCCGGATAGTACTCCCTTATCCGAAGAGGCACGAACGGACTGATTATATCTCCCAGATGTATGACCTTGTCTATACCCATGGCGTTTATGCGGTTGAAGGCCCAACGCAGTCCCTTGAGATTATCGTGCGAGTCGGATATCACCGCCACCTTCATGAGGGTTGATTATACTCGGGAAATCGGAGAGGATGCGCCACCCCATCCTACCGTAAAATTGCCACGTCATGAGGAGAATTTTGCCCATTTTAGGCGTGCTAATCTCATCCCCCCTGTACGGAGGCTTCCTCCTGTACGAGAACTTTGAGGGTGGAGTCCCTCCGGCGGGCTGGGATACCACGTACGTTTCCAGATACGTGAGCTGGTACCAGAGGACCTACTCGTACCCTCCCGGTGTGGAGTTCGGCTCCTACTACGCGGGCATAAAGGTGAGCAGCACCTACACCTCCGACACCGGGGATGCCACCCTGACGACCCCCCTCATAGACCTGGGGGCGGTCGCGGGCCCCGAAACCCTGAGCTTCTACTACCGCTTCAGCACCGACACCTCCATGGGGCCTCTGGATACCATATACGTTGAGCTGGGTCCCGGAGGGGACTTCACATCTCCCGTGGTTCTATACACCATAGCAGCCAACTACCCGCAGCCCATAACGATGACGGAGGTCAAGATAGGCCTTGACGCGTACGATGGAACCAGCGTGGCCATAAGGTTCCGCTACCGCAACAACGATGACGGTGGGGTTGCGGGTTTCAACAGGTACCTTTGGCTTGATAGGGTGATAGTCTATAACCCCTCCACCAACAACCCTCCGGAGATCTTCTTCTTGAGCCATACCCCCTCCAACCCCGACAGCAACGTCTATGTGGGGGTCTATTACGCGGCCTTTGATAGCGACGGCACCATATCCGACGTTGTCGTATATTACTGGTACAACTCCGGCTCCCCCTCATCCGTCCCCGCCTTCGTGGATACGGGCAGCGTGTATGTGGCCCAGATACCCCCTCCGGACGAGTACTCCAAGACCAAGTTCTACGCCGTGGCTTACGATGACTCCGGAGATTCCGCCGTCTATCCGGTCAGATTCTTCGTCCATGGCTTCAAGACCATAGCCGAGGCCCGAGCCTTGGCCGACGGCGATACGGTGCAGGTCAAGGGTGTTCTGACGGCCAACACATTCGGTAAGCCCGAGTACATACAGGACTCCACGGCCGGGATAGCCATATACGACTACAACTTCCACGACGCCTTCTCCATGCCCTCGGATTTGGGGTACGAGGTGGCCGTGGCCGGCCTGCTCTACGACTACAACAACCTACGTGAGATAGTTAGCGTCTCGGCCCTTGACACCTTGGGCTACATCGGAGTTCCCACGCCGGAGGTGCTGACCATAGCAGACGTGGGCGAGCCTTACGAGGGTATGCTCGTTAGGATAGACAACGTGCAATTCACGGACACGACCGGAACCTTCGCCGGAAGCACCAACTACACCATCACCGACGGCCTGGACAACCTGACCGTGCGCATAGACGCCGACACCGACATACCCGGCATGGAGGTGCCTAACGGCGTTATATCCATAATAGGTATAGTGGGTCAGTACAACACCACCTACCAGCTCCTGCCCCGTAGCCGAGCCGACTTCCTCCTGACGGGCGTGGCCGAGCGGCCCACCACCGAGAATCGCACCCCCTTCAGGGTCTCGGGCGACAGGGTGGTGCTAACGGAGAGTGGCCGCATATACACCGTCTCGGGTAGGCTCGTATTCTCCGGCTCCGGGGAGGTCTCCCTGCCCACCGGCCTCTACGTCGTCAAGGTGGGCGGGAAGGTATGGACCGTCCTCGTAAGATAGGGGATGTGGCTCCTACCTCTGCTTGACACCCTCCTGATGTACGGGGGGCTGACGGGGACCGACCTTACCTACGATAAGGACCTCGCGACGGGTACCTCGCTCAAGCCCCCCGTCGTCCTAAACTTCCTTGCGGACCCTCTCAAGTTCGTGGTGTGGGTGGCCGACAGTAGCGATAGATACGCCCGCTTGGAGCCGCGGGATATACCCGCCACCTTCTGGCCCGTCAAATTCAGAAAGGTCAGGATGCGCACCCGCTTCACCGTCAGGGACAGCGTCATAGGCCGCATCATAAGCCTCCTCCACTGCGTCTCCTACTTCACCGACAGGGCCATCGGGCAACCCCTCAAGGTCAAGGATAGCCTGCGGCGCAGGCTCCTGGCGATGTACGACCCCGACGCCCCGGAGGAGGACTCCCTCCTCCACGATGAGCTCCGCCATTTCGCCCACTCGTTGGACTACAACCTGCTCCTGAACGCCCTATCGTGCCTGCTGGACGTGGATACCACCCTCGTACCCACCCTGAACGGCGACTTCCAGTACGAGTACATCACCGGCTTCGGGAAGGTGGCCGTGGGAGGAAAGGGGAGCAACACCTACCGGGGGACCTACGTCGCCATATACGACTTGGGAGGGGATGACACCTACATTCTGGACTCGGCCCCCATCCTCATAGTAGATGTGGAAGGGAACGACAGGTACTCCGGCTCCTTCGCCGCCGGCATCCTTGGGGTCTCCGTCCTATACGACCTTGAGGGGGACGACGCGTACGTGTGCGATGGCGTGTGCGGAGGGGTGGGACTGGGAGGATTCGGCCTCCTCTACGATGGAGGCGGGGACGACTACTACTCGGCCGGATACCACTCCCTCGGCGCGGGTACGTTCGGGGGAGGCTACCTGATTGACGTATCCGGGAACGACATGTACAAGGCGGTCATATTCGGTCAGGGATTCGCCGGCATATACGGCGTGGGGATCCTGTCGGACCGCGCCGGTAGTGACATATACACCTTGGGATACGGCCCCATCCACACCCCCCTATTCACACGCCAGCATCAGGCCTTCGGTCAGGGGTTCTCCATGGGATGGAGGGACGACTTCGGCGGTGGCGTGGGAATACTCGCGGACGCCTCCGGGAACGACGTGTATTCGGCCGGCACCTACGCCCAAGGTGTCTCCTACTGGTACGCCCTCGGCCTCCTCTACGACGGAGGAGGGGACGACAGGTACATATGCGCCGAGTACTGTCAGGGGGCCGGAATACACATATCCGTGGGAGGGCTCAAGGATTCGGATGGGAACGACCTGTATTACGCGCAGTTCGGCCCCAGCATAGGCGAGGGCCACGACCTGTCGGTCGGATTCTTCTACGACTCCACGGGAAACGATACCTACTACACCAGCGGGGGATTCGGCGTGGGGCTGACCAACTCCGTGGGCATATTCGTGGATGGGGACGGGAAGGACAACTACTCGGCCCGGGAGCTGGACATATCCTTCGGAGGGGCGAACCGCAAGAGGGAGATGGGGGGCGTGGGCCTATTCCTTGACCTCGGGAGGGATATGGACACTTACCCCTTCGGCTCCACCGCCCGCAACTCCTCCCTGTGGGTCAGGCCCCTCTGGGGTCTCGGCTGGGATAGGTGATCACATCAACCCCCATGTAGGGCCGTAGGACCTCCGGCACCACGACGGAGCCGTCCTCCCTCTGGAAGTTCTCCAGTATGGCTATGAAGACCCTCGGGGTGGCCAGGCCGGAGCCGTTGAGCATATGCACGTACTCGGTCTTTCCGTCCTTCCGGCGCATCTTGACGTTGGCCCTGCGGGCTTGGAAGTCCTCAACGTTGGAGACGGATGAGGCCTCAAGCCACCTTCCGAGTCCGGGGGCCCAAACCTCTATGTCGTACGTCTTGGCCGCGGCGAATCCCATATCCCCCGTTGATAGGAGAACCACCCTGTAGGGGATTCCGAGGGCCTGAAGGATCCTCTCGGCATCCCGAACCATCCTCTCGTGCTCCTCGTAGGAGTCCTCCGGTCTGGTGTATTTGAAGAGCTCCACCTTGTTGAACTGGTGCATGCGGATTATCCCGCGCACGTCCCTACCGTGGGAGCCGGCCTCCCGGCGGAAGCAGGGCGTATAGGCCACGTAGTAGAGGGGGAGTTTCTCCTCAGGTATCACCTGCCCCCTGTGGAGGTTCGCGAGGGGTACCTCCGCCGTGGGGATCAGGTACAGGTCATCCTCGTGTATGTAGTACATCTCCTCGTGGAATTTGGGCAGATGTCCGGAGGCGTACAGCGCCTCGGGCTTGACGAGTATGGGAGGGAAGACCTCCGTGTATCCGTTCCCGATGTGGGTGTCCAAGAAGTAGTTTATCAGCGCCCTCTCAAGGCGAGCCCCCAGCCCCTTGTACGTGACGAATCGGGAGCCGGCCATCTCGGAGGCCGACTTCCAGTCAAGGATGCCGAGCAGCTCGGCGAGCTCCCAGTGGGGTTTGGGTTTGAAGGGGAACTCCCTCCTCTCTCCCCACTCCCTGACGACGACGTTCGCGCTCTCGTCCGGACCCACCGGCACACTCTCGTGGGGGATGTTGGGTACGTGGGCCCAGAGCTCCCAGAATTTGCGATCATACTCCTTCTCCCTCTCCTTCAGCTCGGCGAGGAGGCGGTCGTACTTGCGGGCCTCCTCAAGCAGGTGGGAGGCATCCTCACCCCTGCGGCGAAGCTCCCCCACCCTCCGGGAGATCTCGTTCTTCTTGGCCCTAAGGGCGTTCGCCTCGGTTATGACCTCCCTCCTCTTGGAGTCCAGCTCGGTCAGGGCGTCCAGAATGTCCAAGGGGTATCCCCGCTTGCGCAGGGCATCCTCCAGCACGTCCCTCTTCTTACGCAAGTACGCTATATCAATCATGGAGGCGATTGTAAGGTGGAAGAAAGAACTCCCTCTCCACCGCCCGTATCTGGGCTTTCAGATTGGCGAGGAAGGCGTACTCCGGCTGGTCCAGCGCATGCCGCCGGTATATCCGCTCCATAACCTCCCTCTCTATGCAGTCCCACTCCCCGCCGCACCTGGCGTATATATCCTTCAGGTCCTCCACGTAGCGGAGCGTGGCCGCCTCGCTCAGACGCAGGTAATCCTTGACCTTCCTCCTTCCGTATATGACCATCTCGTGGGGAAGACCCAGAACCTCAATCTCGTACCCCCTCAACCTGCGCAGACTGTTCAGATAGTCCATGATGCTGCTGAGAAACTGGGGGAGTATGAAGGAGCCGTCCCGGTTGGGTACGCCCGCGGCCTCCCCTACGACCATCACCTTCTCCGGCAGGATGTAGTAGGAGACCGAGTCCCGCGTGTGGCCGGGCGTGTATATGACCTCAATCTCGCCCCCCCTCCACTCCAGCCTCTCGCCGTCCTCAAGGGGTCTCCCGTCCTCCGGAGGGGTGAATCTGTAATTTTGGGCATCGGGGTCGTTGAGCATGGCCATCTCCCTCCTATTCATCTCCTCTATAAAGCGCGCCACCTTCTCCTTCGCCAACGTCCCGTAGAGGTGGGGATGGGCGCCGGTGGGAATGCCTCCCAGATAGGGGTATCCACCGACGTGGTCGTAGTGGGAGTGCGTGAAGAGGATGCGGGACACCTTCAGGGAGTTCTCCTCAAGGAATCGGGCTATGCGCTTTCCCCAGAAACCCGTACCGGTATCCATGAGGATGTCGCCGGCCAGATACACGTAGGAGTAGGGGGCGCCGAGTATGCGAACGTTGCCGTAATCCTCGGAGCCGAACTCAAAAGGTCGCATAGGCTATTCTACGGTGGATGCCGGCGGTAAAATATCCCGATGCGAGCCGCCATAAAGGAAGTATGGGAGGTCGCCAACGGTGGAGAGGTGCATCTGACCGAAGACGACTTGAAACGCATCTCGGATGGCAGAAGGAGATTCTTGGAGGTGGTGGAGAGGGAGGGGGTAGTCTATGGATTCAACACGGGACTGGGGAGGCTGGCCCACATCCGCCTGAACGAAGAGGAGTTGATAAGGTTCCAGTACGATACCATCCGGAGCCACGCCACATCCGTAGGGGAGCCTCTGCCTGTCCCTTACGTGCGGGCGGCCATGTTCCTGCGGGTGAAACATCTGGCCCGGGGCCTGTCGGGCGTGAGGCCCGAGGTGGTATCCCGCCTCGTGCATCTCTTGAACGAGGGCATAACCCCCAAGGTACCGGAGCGGGGATCCGTAGGGGCGAGCGGGGACCTATCCCCCAACGCCCACGTGGCCCTCGCCCTGATAGGCGAGGGGTGGGTCAATCTACGGGACGGAAGGGAGGTCCCATCCATAGTAGCCCATCGCATGTACGGTCTGGAGCCCCTGAAACTTCTGCCAAGGGAGGCCCTCGCCCTCATAAACGGCTACACCTTCTCCCTCGCCATAGCCCTCCTAAACCTCTACCGTGCCAACGCCCTCCTCTCGCTCCACCACCGGATATTCGCCGCCCTCTGGTGGGCCATAAGGGGGCGAAAGTCCCCCTTCATACCGGAGGCGGTGGCCCTCATGGGCGACCGGTTCGCGCAGGAGGCGGCCCGCAAGGTGTGGAGGTACATAGGGGACCTGCCCGACGGCGAGAGGGTTCAGGACCCCTACTCCTTCAGGACCTACCCGCAGGTGATGGGGACGGCCCTACGCACCTTGGATTGGGTCCAGCGGGGTCTGGTGGAGTTGTACGGCGGAGTATCCGACAATCCCGTCCTACTGGGGGAGCGAATAGTATCAACCGGCAACTTCCACGGCCAGCTCATAGCCAACCTGTGCGACGCCCTCGCCTCCGCCCTGACGGTCCTCGTGGGAATGGCGGATCGTCGCATGCACTTCATGCTCTCCCCAGAATCGGGCCTGCCGGCCATGCTGTCGGAGAGGCCGGGGGTGGATTCCGGTCTGATGATGCTTCAGGTGGCCGTCTCCTCCCTCTTCGCGGAGGCCAAGGTCCTGAGTACCCCCTTCGCCTACCAGTCGTCTCCGACGAGCGCCGGGCAGGAGGACTGGGTGCCGATGAGCTTCGGCTCGGCCCTCCGTTTGGGGAAACTCGTGCGGATACTCCACGAGACTCTGGCCGCGGAGCTGGTCGTGGCCTACAGGGCCTTGGAGCTATCGGGTCAGGTGCCCAAGCCATTTGAGTCCCTCTACGAGGGATTGAAAGATAACCTTCCCCAATACCGCAGAAATCTGCATCTGGCGGAGGTGTGGGAGGCGGCCATAAGGTATTTAACAAAAGGCAGTTATTCTGCTCTATAATAGATGGCATAAATGGGACCAATAGCCGCATTTTACTTGGCCGTTAAGCGAAAATACACCGGGCGAATACAATTCGTTCCAGCGGAGAAGGATCAGTTCGGAGTCATAAAGGTAGCCTTGGTTGAGGGTAATATCATCGGTCTGGACAGCACGTGGGGGGTCTCCTTGAAGAATTTGGAGAAACTTCTGAATTGGAGAAAGGCGATAATTAAGGAGTTCCCCATCCTGCCCGGCGACTACCTGCCGAGGGTCTATGTGCCCCGGACCGAAGCCTTGGCCCTGATAACCGAGTTGGAGTTGAATCGGCTCATGCCGGACCTGCGCACCCTGACCCCCGAGGATGCCCGAATCCTCCTGAAGATAAGGATAGGCAAGAGGGTCTCCATATCCCCCGAAGACGTGGCCCGGATAAAGTCCGGTGAGACCTACCACAGGACCTTCTTCCTCCAACATCCGGACGGATACGCCTCCACCTTCATAGCCGGCAAGGAGGTCCAGACTTTCAAGCTGGATGGGGACGAGGTGGTGCCTCTGAAGGTGTCCGACCTCCCCGAAGATAACGTGTGCCGCGTGTCGGTGGACCACATGGTGGGACTCGCCATCTCCACGCCCCTATTCGCCCCGTCGGTTGAGATTGAGGGAAAGGACATACTCGCCCAGATAAGGCGGCTCAAGGCGGATACCACCCGGATATGGCATCTCATCCTGACGGAGGGGGACGAGTCCTACGTGTCCGTCCTCGGCTACAGGGGGTACTTCATAGGCACCTTGGTGGTTCGGGGGGATGAGGTCAAGGTTGAGAGGGAGGACTACCTCTTGAATCTCTTGGAGAACCTGAAATTAAAAGGGAGGTTATACGAACATGGCAAAGGTATGCGTAGCACTTAACACGAGCTCGTGGAAGGAGGCCCGCAGATTGATAGACAGGTTGTCGGAAGAGGCCGACCTATTCAAGGTCGGTCTGCCACTCTACCTGAACGACGGTAGGGAGGAGGTTGAGAGGCTGGTAAGGGAGGGGGTGAGCATCTTCTTGGACCTGAAGCTCCACGACATCCCCTCCGTCGTCGCCGAGACCGTTAAGGGGCTCCCCCCGGTTGATTACCTGACGGTCCATGCGACGGGAGGAAGGAGGATGATAGAGGCCGCCACATCCACCCGCCCCGACATAAGGGTTCTGGCCGTCACGCTCCTGACGAGCCTGTCCGACGAGGAGACGCGGGACATCTTCAAGAAGAAGGCCCGCAAGCTGGTGATACAGTTGAGCCGTATGGCGGCCGATGCCCGCGCTTGGGGGGTGGTCGTACCCGGTACGGAGGCCCGGGCCGTCAGGAAGTACTTCAAGATGCTGGGGATCGTCGTCCCCGGGGTCAGATACCGCAGGAGGAAGGACGACCATATGAGGTCGGTCCCCCCGAGCCGACTCTACTGGCTATCCGACGAGGACATAGTCGTGGTCGGCAGGGAGATAACCGAGGCCAAGGACCCCGTGGCCGCCCTGCGTAGGATCCGCGAGGCCCTGTCAAGACGAAGCGCATCTTGAAGTTCCTCTTCGTATCGGAGTACTACCCGGGGGAGGACAGCAACTTCAGCGGCTCCCACCTTCAGGTGTATGAGGGGGCCAAGCTATGCTCCCACTTCGCCGACACCCACATGGTGGCCTTCACCCGCGGTCGGCCGAGGAGCCTGCGGGAGGGCTCCCTCAAGATAACCCTCCTGCCCTACTCCCCGTGGGAGGTGGTCAGATTTCGGAGGATGCTCACCTTCGCCCTCAAGCTCTCGCCGGACGCGGTCTATGCGAGGGGAAGGACCTACCACCTCGCCGTGGCCACCGCCCTGAAACTTCTCAAGGGGAGCGCCGTCGTCTGGGGCATAAACGCGCAGGAGGGATATCGCTACTTCAAGTACCTGCGAGACCTGATGAACTCCGAGCGACCCCTTTGGAGGAAGGTCCTCCTGGTCCCCCTCTTCCTGACGATTGACCTGACGGTGGCGGTGGGCATGAGGACGGCTGATCTGATAACCGTCCAGAACGACGTCCAGAGGGAGCGCGTGGAGAGGAAATTCCCCGGCAAGAGGGTGGTGGTCGTACCCAACATCCACACCCCTCCGAGCATCCCGAGGGGAGGGCGCGGGAGGTACTTCGTCTGGGCGGCGGCCAACCCATCTCCGATAAAGAGGCCGGAGGTCTTCGTCAAACTCGCCGAGGCCCTCCCCGACTTGGAGTTCGTCATGGTGGGGCATATCCCCGAGGCTCCTCCCCCGAATCTGACGGCCCGGCCCCGCATGAGGAGGGAGGAGCTCCTCAAACTCCTCGCGGGGGCGAGGGCCACGGTGATAACGAGCCGCTCGGAGGGGGTGCCCAACTTGGCCGTGGAATCCATGCTTCTGGGTACCCCCGTCGTATCCCTCGGCAACGACTTCGGCATCCTCCGGGGAGTAGGTCCGGTCGTGGGGGACTTCCGGGAGTTGGTTGAGAGCGTCAGAAAGTTGAGCGAGGACGACATCCTGTGGTCCGACCTATCAAGGAGGGCGGAGGACTTCGCCCGGAGGAGATTCGTTGAGGAGGCCCGTAGGGCGTGGGAGGATATCTGCGGAGCTCTCGGGCGGGGTTAGAATCTTTCCTTTGTTGGATCTCATCCTATTCTCCGAGAGGTTGGCCCACGCCAGGCGCGTGGAGATGGATAACTT
Organism: Thermotogae bacterium; assembly: GCA_013153965.1. Classification (GTDB taxonomy): domain Bacteria; phylum Hydrothermota; class Hydrothermia; order LBFQ01; family LBFQ01; genus JAADCS01. The sequence continues at coordinate 14,518 of JAADDJ010000015.1, read as the reverse complement.
CTGGGGCGTGGAGAGACGCAGATTCCTTCTGAGGACTTTCCTGTCCTTCCCCTACACCATAGCGACCCCGCAGAGGCTGGAGCCGCGCACCCTCGCGGCCCTCAAGGGACGCTACCACAGGGGCGAGATAGCCCTAACCTACCCCCACCGGATGGCATCCATCTCCCTCGTGGCCCCGGCCGTAAGGGGGAGGCCGAAGTATCACCGGGAGCGCCGTCGCCTCATAAGGAGAGCGGAGGAGAGGTGCGAGATCACGGAGCCGGACTTCACCACCTTCTACGCTCTGTACTCCGAGACGGCCAAGGCCCGAGGCCGAAGACCCATACCCGAGGCCGCGATGCGGAGGATATACCGGATGCGGGGGGTTGATGTGATAGGTGTGAGCGTGGATGGGCGTACGGTGGGCGCGATAATGAATCTGGCCCTGAAGGACCGCTACCTGCTGTGGCAGATGGGATGGAATCGGGACTTCGCGTACCTACCCACCTACCTGCTGCACCTTTCCATAACGGCCGGACTTGAGAGAGGGTACGACCTGATAGATCTGGGCATAAGCCCCCCGACGGCGAGTCTGAAGCTGAAGCGGGAGATGGGCGGGGATACGGACAGGCGGATATACGTGATACGTTGGGACAGGTTGGGCCGCTCCTTCGTAAAATGGCCTCACCCTTAGAATAAAATCACGATGCCCGCCACGGCCGAGTTCCTGAGGGACTTGGAGAGACGCCTCCGCTCCTTCTCCCCCTCCGACGATACGGAAGCCCTGCGACTACTCAACATGGGTCTGACCATACACAACATGGGTTGGTGGGGCAGGATGGAGTGGTTCGTGCGGGAGATAGCAAGGCTCTACAGGACCTACGGGGACGAGCTGTCGCCGTCCCTCAAGGAGGCCTTCAAACTGGCCATCCTCTACTTCAGGCTCTCAAGCAACCTTATAGGGAGGATGCGCTCAAGGGAGGCCATGCGATACCTGAAACGTCTGGAGAGGATAGGGAACGAATACACCGTATCAAGCGCCAAGCGGCTCTTCTACGAGTATCTGGGGCACTATCCCCTCGCGTACAGGTACCTGAACCGCTCCATAAAGATGGCCCCCGAGGAGTCGCCCGTGATGTGGCCGGACTGTCGCAAGGCCGTTATGCTGGTATGTGGAGGCCGCGACCCGAGGAGGATGGGCATGGATCTGGAGGGATGCGGGAATCCCGAGGTCCCCGAGATGTTCAAGGACACGGAGGAGATGACCTTTCTGGTTCAGGCCCACGTCAAGTCCTACCTGACCCTCGCCGGCCTTGAGGATCCCGAGGCGACAATCCCCATGGTACTGCAGAGGATAAAGTTCGGCATGGAGAGGAATTACGACCACATAACTTTGCGGATACTCCAGAGTTTCGTCCCCGTACTCGTACAGCACCGTAGAGCCTTGGCTTGGAGCCTGACGAAGGCGGCCCTATCAACCGCCCGGACGGAGAGGAACCGCTACATGTACGAGTGGTTCAAAATCTACGACTCCGCCCTATCCGGGGATCCCGATAGGCTGGTTCGCAGGATAGAGTTCTACGCACGTCGCAAGTACGTGTCCCACGAGATACTGGCCCGAAGGGTGGCGTATCGCATGGGTATATCCCCGGACGAGAACCGCAGGATATCGCAGGAGAAGGCCGAGAGGTACTGGAACCTCTGCGTCGTGCGCATGGCCGACAACCTGTTCGCCACCGTAGAATAGGCCGTCTTGTTGGCGAAACTACTTCTCGGTATCGTCCAAGGTATAACGGAGTTCCTTCCGGTCTCATCCTCCGGTCATCTGGTGATGCTCAAGCACCTCTTCGGTCTGAACACTCCGGGGGCATTCTACGAGGTCTTCCTCCACTCGGCCACCCTGCTCTCCATAATCGTCGTCCTTCGGGACAAGATCTTCAACCGCCGGGAATTCTGGAGATACCTGAGACTCTCCATCGTGGCCACCCTACCCCTCTTCGCCGTCGTCCCCTTCGCCTCCGAGATTGAGGCCACCTTCTCCTCCCCCTCCATACTGCCCTTCACCTTCGCCTTCACGTCCGTTCTCCTGCTCTCCACCTACTTCGTACGGGAGCCCGGCAGGATGCCCAACTGGGCCGATGCCCTGATAATGGGACTATTTCAGACTCTGGCCCTGCTCCCCGGGATCTCCCGTAGCGGTAGCACCATATCGGTCGCCCTCCATCGGAAGGTCTCCCCGGATGAGGCCTTCTCCCTCTCGTTCTGGATGTTTCTACCCGCATCCGCCGGCTCATTCGTACTGGAGGCCATCCGGCTCAACGGCTCGCACGTTTCCCTCTCTCCGTGGGACGCGGTGGTCTGGATCCTCACCTTCGCGGTGGGCGTTTTGAGTTTGATATTCCTGCGAAAAATCTTATCCTTAGGCGGAAACTTCTGGATGTTCGGAATATACACCCTTGGCCTCTCCATACTAAGTGCCTTTCTTTTTCTCTAAAAATCCGGTTATGCCGGTTTCGGCTGTAAAATACTCACGATGAGGTTTGTAGAAGTAAATCTGCACGTGGCGAGGATGCTCATAGAGGGCTGGTTGGCCGAGCTGGAAACGATGAACAAGTTCAAGGACGGTCGCCCCTTCAAGTACAGCAAAGGGCTCATAGAGTTCGCCGCCGCCTTGAAGGATATTCTGCGCGTTAGCTACCGCTCCCTGTGCAACATCCTGAAGGCCCTGCTCCCCGCCGAGAACGTTCCCCACTTCATAACCCTCCAGCAGAGGATAGCCAAGCTGGAGCCGGAGGACAGACGCCTGAGCGTCAAGAATCCCCTCAACGTGTATAACCGCAAGAGGACCCACATAGTCTATGACCGTAAGGGCTTGAGGATGCTCAAGCGCTCCCCCCGATTCAACCGCGAGGACTTCGTCTCCCTCCGCATACTCATAAAGCCCAACGCCAAGCGGCCGATGATAAAGGACATCCAGAGGATATAGCGATGGTGCTCTTCCCCGTTCTGGCCGACTCCATCATCTTCTATTCGGATCTGGCCGAGGTGCATTACACCCTTCCCGTGAAGCGGAAGGTGGATGAGGTGGTCATCCGGGGGATACCGAAGGGCGCGCGCGACCTGGAGGTCTGGTCGTCCTCCGGATACGTTATAGGTAGGGCGATGAGGGATACCGTCCTACCCGCGGACAGGAGAAAGTACGATAGCCTCAAGACCGAGCTCGCCCGGATTCGGCGCCGCATCTCCCAAATCCAAGCCGCGCAGGAGAGACTCAAGTACGAGAGCGACCTTCTCCTATCCTACGTGAAGAAGGACGGAAAGGAGTCGGTGAAGCAGCTCCTCAGCTTGAGCCCGGTGATAGAGAGGAATCGCGTGGCCATGGACAGCCTCCGGGAGATGCTGGACAGCCTGAAGGCCGTTTCGTCCTCCATCCAGAAGCGTCTCTCCCGGCTGAACGTTAGCCAGAGCACCTTGACGGTGAGACTTGAGGGTTTCAAGGGTGGGAAGATATTCCTCCGGTACCGCATACCCGGTCGGTGGGATGCCCGGTACAGGCTCCAAGCGGATCCCACCGGTGGGAAACTCCACCTTGAGGGGTTGGCGGAGCTGCGCAACCCCACCCCCATACCCCTTGAGGCCCGCCGGGTGATTCTGACCACCGCCTACGCCCCATTCCACGGCATTCCCAAGCACCGCCGCTGGACCATCGGAGTGGCCGTGCCGAAGCCTATGGAAGCTTATGAGAGCAAGAGGGGAGTCGCGCTGAAGTTGGGAGGACCCTCCTACCCCTCCGTGGAGCCTCCGGTCCGTCGTAGGATGACGTACGTATCAACCCGCTACGAGTACGATGGCAGACTTCGGATACCGGCCAAGGGCGACGGCACCTCCCTGATACCGCTCTTTCGCAAGAGCCTGAGCGCCCGCTACGAGCGGTTCATATATCCGGAGATATCGCCCAAGGCGTACTTTCAGGCCATCTTCAAGCCTGACGAGGATCTCCTCGCGGGCCACATGGACGTGTATATGGGAGGGGAGTTGGTGGCCTCATTCAAGTACGATGGGGGACAGAGGGGAGTTGAGGATACCGTATTCGCCGGATACGACCCCCTCATCGTCGGCGACGTGAAGCTCGTCAGGCAGGAGAAGAAGGACCGCAAGAAGAACAAGAGGCTATTCACGATTGAGACTCGGGTTGAGCGGATAACGGTCAGGAACGGGCGCGACGTGCCCCTAAGCCTCACCCTCTACGCCCGCAAACCCTTCGCCGGTAGCCAGGTGAGGATCCTGTCCGTATCCTTCAAGCCCAAACCCAAGAGGGACCTCGGGGAGGGTCTGATGATGTGGAAGGTGTCCCTGAAGCCCGGCGAGAGCTTCAGCGTTGAGCGCACCGTGAAGGTGGAGTATCCGAAGGGAATCTCCATATGGTGGTAGGTCAGAGCGTAGAATAGCAGGTAGTGAATCGGAGGGTCCTTCTGCTGATGGTCGGTCTGCCCGGCGTCGGGAAGACGACCTTGGCCAGAAATCTGCGCCGCCTCATGGATGGGCTCGTAATATACGAGTCTGACGCCGTACGGAAGGCTCTGGCGGGGTACCCACCCGACATCCCTCTACCCAAGCATATGTACTCGCCGGAGATGAACGAGCGCACGTTCGCGCACATACGCGAGCGCACGACCCAAGAGTTGAGAAACGGCAGGAGCGTTCTGGTAGATGCCACATTCCTAAGGGAGGAGTACAGGCGTCCCTTCGTGGATATCGCCATAGAGGTGGGGGTGCCCGTCCTCGCCATACACGTGTTCGCGCCCGAGGAGGTGGTTAGGAGGCGGCTGGAGAGGCCGAGGGGGACGTCGGATGCGAACTACGAGGTCTATCTGCGGATGAGGGAGGAGGCCCAGCTTCCGCCCGACGAGATTCCCCACATCTCCGTGGATGGAACGCAGGACCCGCGGGCAACCGCCATCCTCGTCAGGACGTGGATAAGGGGACTTCTGAGGGCCCTCTGAGGTGCTCACCAAACAGCACGAGATCCTCCTCCAGTCCCTCGGCGATTTCCCCGACCCCAAGCCCCATCTGGAGCAGTATCCCACGCCCCCATCCGTAGCCGTTGATATGCTCAACAGGGCCAGAGGGGACATCGCGGGGAAGGTGGTCTTTGACCTCGGATGCGGAACGGGGATGCTGAGCGTGGGGGCAGCTCTGGCGGGGGCCGATATGGTCGTCGGCGTGGATGTGGATTCGGATGCCCTCAAGACGGCCAAGAGGAATGTGGCCTTCGCCGAGGAAGTCTTCGGGCCCCTGAGGATATACCTCGTAAGGGCCCGGATACCCCAATTCCACTTCAGGGCCGATACGGTCGTGATGAATCCCCCCTTCGGGATGCGGCGAAAGGGAAGCGATAGGGAGTTCCTTCTGGCGGCCATGGAGGGGGCGAACGTGGTATGGACCCTTCTGGGACACGATAGCGACCCCTTCGTACGTCGTCTCGCCGAGGATATGGGCTTCGCGTGGGAGAGGGTGAGGGACTACCCTCTGACCCTAAGGCGCACGATGAGGTTCCATCGCAGGGATAGGCGGACGGTACGGGTCAGCCTCTACCGCTTGGAGAGGGTGAGATTCTCAACCCAGTAGGTGGGCTCTATCCCCAGAGTTTCAACGTCCCCGAGGGTATGGACCCCCGTCAGGACCAGAAGCGTATCCCAACCGACGGCGTTTCCCCCCGCTATGTCGGTGTTTAGACGATCCCCTACGAACAGTATCCTGCCACCCTCCAGATCCCTCGCCACCATGCGGAATATGATGGGGTTGGGCTTCCCCACGACCACGTCGGGGTCCCTTCCCGAGGCCGCCGATATCGCCGCCACCATCGCCCCGGCTCCGGGGAGGACCCCATCCTCAACCGGGAGGGACGTGTCCGGATTAGTCGCGACGAAGGGCCTTCCGGCGAATACGAAGGAGGCTGCCCTGCGCAGCTTGGCGTAGTTGAAGTTCGGATCCATTCCCACGACCACCACCTCCGGCTCCACCGCCGAGACCTTGATCCCCCGCCTCCTCAGAACCTCCCTTAGGGCCGGCGAGCCTACGGCGTAGGCCCTCTCAAATCCTCTCTCCTGCAGGTATATGGCCGTGGCCATACCGCTCGTCATCACGTCTTGGGGAGAGACGGAGAATCCCACCCTCCTCAACCTCTCCACGTACCTCTCGGGGGTTCGGGTTGAGTTGTTGGTCAGGAATCGGATCACCTTCCCCATCCCCTGAAGCTCCCGAAGGACGGAGACGTTCTCCTCTATCACCCTACGCCCCCGGTATATCACCCCATCCAGATCACACACGATGGCATCGTAGCAGAGCAGATCCTCGTATCTCAACCTTCGCAAGGGGCGATTCTACAGGAGGTCCCTCCGCAGGAGTCTCATCCTCTCGTTGAAGATGCCGGCCCTCTCCGGGTCGTTCCGGAGGATCTCCTTGGCCCTGCGTATGTAGTTATACACGCTCGCCCTTGAGCATCCGGCCCTCTCGGATATCTCCTTCACGCTCATACCCGCGAGCCTCATGGCGTATATGGCCAGATAGAAGTCGGCCGTCTTCCTCCGGATGTCCCTGACGCCGAACAGGGCGAAGATATCCATCTCATCCTCGGACGTGAGGTCCGCGATGAGGTCCCTGAATCGGGAGAATTCGGGCAAGCTCCCATAGACGTCCATGTGGGCCCGCAGTCGTACGACCACACCTATGAGGGCACGGGGGTTATGCACCTTATCCACGACGTAATCTACGTACTCCTTCGGCAGGTCCAAACCGTGGAGCCGCAACCGGAAGTGGAGGATGTGGCGACGCACCCGAGGGGTGTGGGGATGTATCCGGAGGATGAGGTTGGACATGAGGCGGGTCCTGAAGGAGGGAGGGTTTCGGAACCGGCGGAAGTCCAACTCCGAGGCCATTATCACCGTCCTACCCTTCGCCGCCGCCCTGTCAATGATGCGGCTAAGGAACTCCAGAGCGAAGACCTTGTCCTTCAGGGTGTGTATGTCGTCTATCAGGATGACCTGCGCGTTTCGCAGCTCGGAGAAGTCGGGATTTCCGCCGCTCTTGTAGGAGCCCACCAGCCTATCAAGTATGCCCCCGGCCGTCATATACACGGCCCTCCTACCCGTGAAGCCCGTGAGATTGGCCGTAGCCTTCAGGAGATGGCTCTTGCCCATCCCCGCGTCCCCCACCAGAAAGACGGAGGAGACGGTTCCGCTGCCCAAGGCCACGCTCCGGAGAGCAGCTACGGTGAATTCGTTCTCCTTCCCGTAGAAGAAGTTCTCAAAGCTCTCCCTGAAGACCTTTACCTCGCTCTTGGGATAGGAGAATCTCACCTTTATGCCGAAGCCCCTCTCAACCTCGGCTATATCCTCGGCGAACTTGTCCTGAAGCATCTTGGCCAGAAGCTCGTTCTTGCATCGCAGGACTATGCCGTCGTCCGTCTCCAAAACCTCATCAACGAAGGGAAGCAGCGACGCGAGCTTGTGGGTCTTCAGGAGTCCGAGGAGGGTCCGATTCAAGGGAGGGAATTATGTCGCCGAAGGGGTAGAAGGGGGACGGGAGAGTTTCCCTTGAGTCCCCGAGATGGGCGGTAGAAGTGGGGCAATTTTGACACTTAAGCCCACCGCAAATTTCCGAATTTGCCCTTTAGGTTTTATAAATCTCGGACGGAAATTTTAGGTGGGGCCGCCCCGTGCGAGGGTCCCCCCTACGACGAGGGATGCCCCCGCCCCGACGAGGACGCTGGCGGCTCTGTAGAAGGTGTTGCCCGTAGTTATCACGTCATCAACGAGGAGAACTCTCTCACCCCGGAGGGGACGGAGGCATCCGAAGGCGCCCCGCAGATTCTCCTCCCGCCCCTTAGCGTCCAGCAGGGCTTGGGGTGCGGTGTATCTCCTCCTAAAGAGCACCCTGACGACGGGAATTCCCAGCTCGGAGGCCACGGCCCGGGCTATGAGCTCGGTCTGGCTGAAACCCCTCTCCCTCCTGCGGGCCGGATGCAGGGGGATGGGCACCACCATATCCGGCCTCTCCTCCCTGACGTACTCGGCCAGCGAGGGGGCGAAGGTTGAGACTATGGCAAACATGCCCTTGTACTTCATACGCTCAATCGCCTCCCTCACCCTGCCGCGATAGAGGAAGAGCGAATAGACCCTGAAGCCGAAGTAGGTCTTCGGCTCAAGGACGAGGGAGGACAGCAGGTCATCCCAGCAGTCGGAGCACACTCCCCCCTCGCTTAAGGAGTCCTCGCAGACCGGACAGATCGGCGGGAGCAGAAAGTCAAATATCGCCCCCGCTATCCTCCCTACTCCTCTCAACCTTGACGACAGTATGGACGTTTCCCCGCGGATTCCAATCGGCTACCACGATGAGCCTGCGGGGCTTTAGGAGATTCCACAGGGCGTCAAACACCTCGTTGGTGGCCGCCTCGTGGGATATGTAGCGGTTCCTGAACTTGTTTAGCCAGAGCTTGAGGGACTTGAGCTCCACGATGTACCTGTCGGGGATGTACTTTATGTGGAAGGTGGCGAAGTCCGGGTAGCCGGATCTCGGGCACAGGCATGTGAATTCGGGGAAGGTTATCTCAACCCAGTAGTCCCTGTCGGGGTAGGGATTGTCCCACGCCTCCAACTCCGCCCGCTCTATCTCTATCTCTCCGTACTTCCTGTCCATGGTTGGAATTGTAAATCCGACATGGGAACCGTTTCCGCCTTAAAATACGTTCCTCACGGAGAGGTGCCCGAGCGGCCGAAGGGACGCGACTGGAAATCGCGTGTCCCCCTGAACGGGGGACCGAGGGTTCGAATCCCTCCCTCTCCGCTTTCAAGCCTATAATAGCCGCTTCTCGGTGGGGTTCCCGAGCGGCCAAAGGGGCCGGGCTGTAAACCCGGTGGCGTATGCCTTCGGGGGTTCAAATCCCTCCCCCACCACTTCGGGGGCGAAAGCCCCCATTTTTTTATCCACCCGCCGTGAGGGCTTATAATACTTGCCTCGTGGCCATACTTCTGAGCCTCATTCCGGACCTGAATACGGCCCTCTGGATGCTCCAGAATGCGCAGGTTGATGGGGATGGGCGCTACTATTACGTGATGCGGGATGGCTCCAAGGTCATATTCACCGTGGAGCCCAAACTTCAGGCCATGATAAACTCCCTCCTGAGCACCTACCCGAAGGAGTACGTAGGTCTGGCCCTGATAGACGCCACGAGCGGCAGGATACTGGCCATAGGAGGGAGGTTCAAGGGAGCCCCGTCGCTTCGCTCCTTCAAGATGAACGACTATCCGGCCGCGTCCCTCTTCAAGGTGATAACATCCGTCGCCGCCATGGAGTCGCTGGGGATCGGGCCGGGGGACTCGGTGGATTTCTGCGGCCCCATATACCGGAGGCGTCCCAAGAGATGGTTAAATTGCCGCGGCGAGCCCTACAGGACCACCTTGGCCATGGCCTTCGGAACGTCCAACAACCCCGCCTTCGGTCGTCTCGCCGTTCGGATAGGCTCGGGTCCCATAAGGGATGTGGCCGAGCGATTCTTCTACGACGATACTCTCTTGGGTTTGCCCATGGGATACGTGGAGTGGGACAGCGTGAGGACGGTGGAAGACCTGGCCCTTCTGGGGAGCGGTTTCGCCTACAGCTACATGAATCCGGTTCAGGCCATCCTGATAGGTGAGGCCATGGCCACGGGCATAGTCTGGAGGCCGTACGTGGTTGATAGGATTGAGAGGGGGGACAGCCTCCTGATCCGGACCTCGCCTACGGCCGTGGGATTCCCCATCGGGGAGCCGACTTTGGTGAAGCTGAGGGAGCTCGCCCGTGCCACGGTGGATAGCGGGACGGTCCGCAAGGTATTCCACGACAGGGAGGGCAGGAGGCTCCTACCCGTGAGCGTGGGGGGAAAGACCGGGACCCTCCGGAGCCGTAAGTACGGCGGTCTGACGGAGTGGTTCGTGGGATTCGCCCCCGTGGAGAATCCGCGGGTGGTGGTCGTAGCCTTCTCCATGGACGGCACCTACAACAACGTGAAGACTGCGTATCTGGCCATGCGGGCCCTTCAGGGGTACTTCATGGGTAAGTTCGTGGGGAATCCGGTCTCCTTCAAGAGATTCATAAGGAGAAAGCGGAGGCGGAGCCGAGGGGGTTAGCCCCCTTAAAATACAACCCATGCTTTCACTTTTGGTAGCCCTGAGTGGGTACGTGCTGAAGGAGAGGGTGGATGGGGACACCCAGATAACCTACGTGAGCCTTGAGGGGGTGAGGATGGATTTCCCGGCGAAGAGAACCTCCCTCATCCTGACGCTTGAGGATGGGAAACCGAAGGCTTACATGCTCAACCACGATGAGAGGACCTACAGCGACCTCTCATCAATGGCCTCAACTCTGGGGAGTATGTACTTCGCCATGTTCGTCAGATGCGAGTCCGGAGGAGGGAACTGCGACGTTGATACCTCTGCCATAAAGCCCACGGACGAGTACAAGGTGATAAACGGCAGGAGAGCCCGGAAGGTCATATACTACACCCGCAACCTGAAGTACCTCCTCGGAGCCAACGCCCAAGCCATCCCCGACAGCATTGAGAACTGGTTCGTGAGGGATTGGAGGCCTCTGGTGATGGCGGAGATGACCCGCATGAGATTCCTATCGGAGTACTCCTCCCGTGCCCTCAACTCCCCCGAGGTGAAGGGGATCCTCAGGCGGTTGGAGGATTACCTGTCGGGCGTATTCTCCAAATACGGCGCTCCCATATCCACCGTATCGCCCTTCATGGGGCGCGTCCTGAGGACCACCCGCTTCTACGCGGCCCGCGCCGATATACCGGAGGATAAATTCGGAATTCCGGAGGGGTACAGGAGGAAGTAGCCGTGCTGTGGCTCCTGATAAGCGGAACGGTCTCCGATTACAGGGCGGAGCTTAGGGATATAAAGCGGCGCATACGCTCCGTCTCGGCGGAGATAAGGCGGCTGAAGGGGAGGGAGAGGGACCTATCCCGCAAGGTTGACCTCTACGAGCGGAAGCGGGATCTACTTGAGGATTACCTTGATGCCCTACGCCGCAGGGAGAACTCCCTGCGTGTGCGTCTCCAATTCACCGAGAGGCGGCTCAAGGAGCTGGAGGCGGAGGAGGGAAATCTCCTCAAGAAGATAAGGCTGGGCGTGAATCTCCTGTACGTTCTGGGAAAACCCCACGTGTGGGCGGCCATATTCAACCCCCGCAGCGCGTACGCCATGTACGAGCGCTCCGTCATAACCAAAGCCACCCTCATGGCCTATTGGAACGCCCTAAAGCAGGTTGAGGGCTTCAGGAGGGACTACACATGGTGGAAGCGGAGGAGGGAATCGCTCCTTGAGGAGATAAAGGAGAACATCCGCGAGCAGGACAGCACGCTGGCGGAGATAAAACGCACGGAGAGGGAGCTCCGGGAGGCCATCAGGAAGGTCCGCAGGAGCAGGAAGGCCAAGGAGAGGTACGTCGCGCGCCTGAAGGAGAGGGAGAGGAAGCTAACCGCCCTCCTGAGGCGACTCTCAAAGAGAAGCGGAGGGGCCGGGGGCAGGCGGGCGAAACTCCCGAGCAAGTTGAAGCTCATGTGGCCCGTGAGAGGGAAGGTCGTGCGCGAATTCGGATACTACACCGACCCAAAGTACGGCGTAAGGCTCAAGAATACGGGCATAGACATCGCGGCCAAATACGGGGAGCCCGTGGTGGCGGCGCAGGAGGGGAAGGTGGTCTTCGCCGGTAGGCTTGAGGGGTACAATCGGGTGGTCATAGTTGAGCATCGGGGATTCTACACGGTCTATGCCAACCTCCAGCGTGTCAGTGTAAGTGTGGGGCAGAAGGTTAAGAAGGGTCAGAAGATAGGCACGGTCGGGAGGAGACCCTTGCACTTTGAGGTTAGACTCGGCTCGGGCAGGGATGCCGTTGACCCGCTAAAGCACCTTCCGTAGAACCCCAATGTGATACCAGAAGATTCCCGTAGGATTCAAGCGTTATGTACGTTCTGCGCTGTCCAAGATGCGGGAGCTACGACGTGGTCAAGGATGAGGAGACGCCCCTGCGATTCAGGTGCAATCTGTGCGGTAAGAAGTCCTCGCTCTCCCAGGCGTTGCCGGGGAGGGAGAATCACGCGCGCAGGATACCCCCGAGCACCAAGGCGCGGATGGTCGCGGACCACATTCTGGGAATGAGCTATACGGAGATAAGCCGGGAATACCGTGTCAGTCGCGGCACGGTAATACGGGCCGTCAAGTCATTCCGGAAGGAGCGGTACATATACCTATGGCGTATTCGGTGGTACAATCGCCGTGAGAAGTGGAAGGAGAGAGGGGAATTCCTGATGTGGGAGTTGAACGAGGGCCGCCTCCGTCAGGGATTCGGAATACCGGGAGCGGATCTGCGGCTCGGCAAACACAACTTCATCCGAGCGTGGAGGGAATACTATCCCGAGGATGAGAGATTCGTCGGTCACTCATTTGATGAGCTAAAGACGATGCTGGTGCTCAAACCGGGGGATTACGTCCTACTTCGTACCCCCTTGACGTTCGTCTTAGGACGTCGTCGGGGCTTCATCCTCCTTGAGGTTGTGAGCGGATACGATTTTGAACCCGTGGAGGCCTACGATTTCGGCCACATGGTGAGAGTCCGGAAGTTGGGAGAGTTCTACGTGTCCTTTGAGAGTTTGGACGAGATTAGGGAAGAGTACAATCGGGATGCCCAGTGGATATACGAGATCCTATTCTCCCCCCTAAGGTCCATCCGGAGATGGCCGATATGGGTCGTGGAGCGCAACTTCAGGAGTCTGTACAGGAGGGTTGAGAGGTTGGCCCGCGCCTGAAGGCGGAGCGGAGGGCGAAGAGGATGAGGGGAGGCTCAAACTGGAAGCGAAATCGCATGTTCTCCCCCCGCTCAAAGGGGGCATGCACCAACACCAGATAGAGAAGGAAGAGGGAGGGGGCCGCCCTTATCGGCTCCCGCAGGGCATCCGGCAGTCCGCGGATGAATACTACAAGGAGCAGCAGGACGGTGATACCGGGCAGGAGTCCTCCCATCCACCCGTAGGCAAGGTCGTACGCCTTCAACCATGGGCGGAGTCGGGCGAGGCGTCTCCTGTTGCCCTCGGCGAAAAGTCTGGGGCTGAAGGTGGTGTGGGCGTAAGGCGGCAAGGTGAAGTAGAGGGCCCCCGCGGCCGTCCCCACGACGTACGCGTCGGGCATGCGACGTAGCAGGAGCATATGGTCCCGTAGTAAAACCTTGAAGACCTCAGGGTATATCCGATGGTTGTAGTTTATGCGGCCGCTGGAGGGTTTGCGGGGAGCATCCAGAGCCTCCACGCCCGCGGGAGGGGAGGGGCCGAGAAAAGCCTCATAGACCTCCGGAGGGGAGAATGGGGGTAAGGTGGCGACGGCCGAGACCTCCCCCCGCCGGTGGAGGGAGACTATCCGCTCGCGGTTGCCCCGCAGGAGGGTGTGCTCCCCGGTTATCACCTGAAGGAGATTCATCGGGAACCAGCTGGAGGAGGAGAATAGGCCGAATTTGACCAGATTCTTCCCGTACCACAGGAGAGGAGGGAGGGCGAAGAGGGATGCCACGAGCATAATCCGCAGGGCGCGCCTTCTCAGGTGCCACGCGAGAACGGCTGCGACCGAAGGTATCAGAAGGAGATTGTACGTACTCCGCAGGAGGATGAGGAGGGAGAGGGTGGCGAAGACCCCGAGAAGGGGAAGGAGGGCGCCGCTTCGGGAGAACTCCATCATGGACAGGACGGCGAGGGACGTAAGAAATAGGGCAGGATACGTGTAGAAGTACCACGTCTCATAGACTATGGATGCCGGATTGAGGGTGAAGATGAGGGCCACCGCGAGGAAGGAGAGAATCTCGGAGAATCCGAGCCTGCGGGCTATGGCGTGGAGGGTCAAGGTGGTGAGGGCGCCGAGCGTCAGGTAGAGGGGGTCAAGGAGGACTTTTGGGGGAAGGTTGCTCTTCAGGACGGTGGCCGTCAGCAGATTGAATAGGGGAGGTTGCATGTGCATGTTCCATAGGGATGTGAGAAGGTCCTCCCTGAGCCAGAGGGGGTCTAAGAGCTGCCAAGCCCATATCAGGGAGGAGGTATCGTACTCAAAACCCACCATCCCCCTCAAGAGTACCCTGCTTAGCAGGAATACGAGGAGTGAGAGGAGATACCACCTTGCCCCTTTCGTTCCGGGATTCTAACGGAGAGGGTCGTCCCTCCGTTGGGGCGGTGAAATGGAATTTAATCTGCAAATTTGACATCTTTTGCCGAAGATACGGTCGCACGCTTTAACAACATTCCAACTTTTGCCACCGTACAATAGGCGCATGCACATCGCGACCTTTATCTCCGCATCCGGCGCCCATCATGAGGCTCTCAACCTACCGCTATGGACGGTCATCCCCTTCGTGGGACTGCTGCTAACGATAGGGGTGATGTCGTTCATAGCAGCCAACTACCCGCACCACAGGGTGGCGCACATGTGGGAGAACAACAACTACAAGCTGGCGATAG
>JAADDJ010000044.1 GCA_013153965.1 Thermotogae bacterium | reverse complement strand
TTCCCCACCCATCCACGGTACAATTGCCGCCAGATGAGAGGAGCCTACATCACCTTGGAGAGAACCTTGAGGGAGAGGGTCGGACCCGTTGAGGTTGAGCGCACCCAGAATCCCAAATTCGGAGACTTCACCACCAACGCCCCCTTCAAACTCGCGAGGGAGCGAAGGCAGCCTCCCCCGAAGATAGCCCAAGAGATGGCCGAGAGCGTGGAGCCCCATCTGAAGGGCAGATTCTCCTTGAGCGTAGCCGGAGGCTATATAAACTTTCGCATGGAAGACGAGGCGCTCGGAGGATGGACCGACGAGGTGGCGCGGGGGCGGTGGGAGAGTCTATTCCCCAAGAGCGGAGTCAGAATACTGGTGGAGTTCATATCGGCCAACCCGACCGGACCCTTGAACGTGGCCAACGCCCGGGCCGGGGCCGTGGGCGACAGCATAGTGCGGATACTGAAACTTTTAGGATACGATGCCGAGAGCGAATACTACGTAAATGACGCGGGGATGCAGATAGTCAATCTCGGCCTCTCCATCCTCCACTTCATCGCTCCGGACAAGTTCCCCATGCCCGAGGACGGATACCGTGGCGACTACGTGAGGGAGCTGGCCCGAGAGTTCGTATCGGAGGCCGCCCCCCTGCTGGCTAAGGGACCCACCCAACTGAGCCTCACGGAGGCCGAAGAGTTCGGTCGCAAAGTCGCCCATCGCATCCTCCAGCTCCAGAAAGAGACCTTGAGAAGGTACGGCATACACTACGATAACTTCGTCCATGAGTCGTGGATAAGGAAGTCCGAGTACCCGGAGAGGACCTACGCCATCCTCCGCCGTATGAATCTCCTCTACTTCCAAGACGGCCACGGGGAGATCTCCCACGAGGTGCCTCCGAGCCTCTCGGACCTGTACGACGGCGGCACGTACAGGTACCCCGGATGGGCCCTGTACTTCAAATCCACCCTCTACGGCGACGATAAGGATAGGGTGGTGGTGAGGTCAAACGGTCAGCCCACGTACTTCTTCTGGGATGCGGCGTACCATCTCTACAAACTCCTTCGCGGTTACGAATACATATACGACATCTTCGGCCCCGACCATCACGGGTACATACCACGGATGAAGGCCGTGATGCGGGCCTTCATGGAGGCGACGGGCAGGGAAGCCACGTACGACGTGATAATCGCCGGCCAGGTCAATCTCTATGAGGAGGGCAGGAGGGTTAGGATGTCCAAACGGGCGGGACGCATATACACCTTAGACGACCTTATGGACGAGGTGGGAAAGGATGCGGTCAGATTCTTCATGCTCCTGCGCGCTCCCCAGACAGAGCTCAACTTTGACCTGACCTTGGCGAAGAAGGCCGTCAAGGAGAATCCCGTCTTCTACACCCAGTACGCCCACGCCCGAATAAGGAGCCTTCTGGACTACGCCGAGGCGAACGGTGCCGAGCCTCAACCGATGGGTGCCCCCTTAGGCGAGGAGAGGGACGTGGCCGCCCTCGTCCAGTATCTCCCCTACTACCTCATAAAGACCGTTCCCCTAAACCTGCGCGAGGGGGTGTTCGCGTCCATGGGCCTGCCGAGCACATCCGGGACTACCGGCCAGTTTTCGCCCAACCTTCTGGTAGATTACCTGATAGAGCTGGCCCACACCTACCACCGCTTCTATCAGAACAACCGTATAGTGGGAGCTCCCCGTCAGGGACAGCGTCTCACCCTCTCCGAGGCGGTGATGCACACCGTGAAGCTCGGCCTGAACGCCCTCGGGGTTGAGGCCCCCGATAGGATGGACTGATGCAAGCCCTACCGCTTCGTCTTTCGCGATTATAATAAAACGATGGGAGGCTTGGATCTACTTTTTCTGTTGATTTTTTTGATGTCCCTGCAACCGGTTATACAGCGTAAGATGTTGCAGAACGCCCGTTTTAGCAAAATACGGGAGATAGAGCGCAAGAGGGGCAGCCGGGTCATCACCCTCATACACCGGCAGGAGACCGTCGGCTTCTTCGGAGTCCCCATCTCGCGCTTTATAGATATAGAGGACTCGGAGGCCATACTGCGGGCCATACACATGACCGACGACAACGTCCCGATAGACCTGATAATACACACGCCGGGAGGTCTCGTCCTCGCCGCCGGCCAGATAGCGAGGGCTCTCAAGCGCCACAAGGCGAAGACCACCGTAATAGTGCCCCACTACGCCATGAGCGGTGGAACCCTCATAGCCCTCGCGGCCGACGAGATACTCATGAATCCCGACGCCGTTCTGGGACCCGTAGACCCCCAGCTGGGCCTCGGTGGATCCGTCGTCCCGGCGGCCTCCGTCCTCAAGGTCGTTGAGAGCAAGCCCATAGACAAGGTGGAGGACAAGACCCTGATTCTGGCGGATGTCTCGGAGAAAGCCATAAGGCAGATGGAGGACTTCGTCTTCAATCTCATAAAGGATAAGATGGACGAGGAGAAGGCTCGCAGGATAGCCAAGGACCTCACGAGCGGCAAATGGACCCACGATTATCCCCTGACGGTTGAGGACATGCGCTCCATGGGAATAAACGTGAGCACGGACGTTCCCAAGGAGGTGTATGAGCTTATGGAGCTCTACCGGGCGGAGACGATAGGCATAAGGAGACCCTCGGTGGAGTTCATACCCACGTACCACGGTCTGAGGAACGGCAACGGGGCCAAAGCCTAAACCACCTCACCGATCACGTAGGCCTCCTTGAACCTACGCAACACCGCCTTTAATCTGCGTTTTGGCACCACGAAGACGAAACCCACACCCATGTTGAACACCCTCCGGGCCTCCTCCTCCGGGACCTCCCCCACCTCCAAGATGAACCTCATAAAGCGGGGCGTCCTTATCCTGTCCCAGAAGATGCGGGCTTCCCGTCCCGAGAGGGCACGGGGGAGATTTTCGGGTATGCCACCACCGGTGATGTGGGCTCCCCTCTTGGCCCCGAACTTCAGGAACATCTCCCTCCCTATACGGGCGTAAAGGCGTGTGGGCCTTAAAAGTAGATCCCCGAGAGGCCTGCGACTTCCCGTCTCCCTATAGGGGCGGGTGATGTCTAAACCTCGGGAGCTTATTATCTTGCGAATCAGGGAGTACCCGTTGGAGTGGAAACCCGAGGATGGGAAGGCCACGAGGGCATCCCCCGGCCTGACGGCCGGAAATCGCCTCTTGAGGGGGACTCCGACGCCAAATCCGGCGACGTCAAAGACGCCCTCCGGAAGCATCCCCGGAAGCTCCGCCGTTTCCCCACCCACCAGTCTGGCGCCCACCTTCCGGCATGCCTTGATGACACCGGAGAGAAGGACGGAGGCGACCCGTCCATCCAACCTCCCCGTAGCGTAGTAGTCAAGGAAGTGGAGAGTGCGCCCGCCGTCGGCCAGTATGTCGTTGGAGACCATGGCCACCAGGTCCTGACCCAGATTCTCCATCACCTCCTCCTTGCCGGTGAGTCCGTAGTACTCCAACGCCAGCAGGATCTTCGTCCCCACCCCGTCGGTGGATAGGAGGATGCTCCCGCCGGGTACCCTCACCCGTGTGGCGAAGGAGCCTATACCTCCTCCCACGGTTCCCTTCAGCCATTCAACCAGAGCGTTCGCCCGCTCTATGGAAACGCCCGCGTCCTCGTACCTCATAGCAGTCCTACGACCTCAACGTAAGAGACGTCCTCCCCCAGACGGAGGGAGAAATCGTTATTCCCCCTAAAGCGCAGGTGGCGACCCTCGTCATCCTCAAATGAAACTTCGTATCCCATCTCCAGAGCCTTCCCCACCACGTACGGGAGGAGGAAGACCAGTATCCCCTTGGAGTTCTCGTCCAGCATCAGAATCTCCTTGGTGTCCGTGTGTCGCAGGAGATGATAGAATTGACCGTTTCCGGGAAGGATTATCCGGGGGGAGCGGGGACTTTCCCTATTGACGTGCGTGACCTCGTATATGAGCCCCACGCTGATCATCTGGTCTATGAAGGCCCGTAGGGTTTCAAATCGCAGCGATAGACTCTCGGCGGCCTCCCGATACTTGAACCTACCGCCGGCACTCCGCATGACGTACGAGAGAACTTTACGAAACAGCCCCTTCTCTCTGACATCGTAGTACTCATGGATCAGGGCATACATCTTGACGGCCATGGAGTAGAATCTCTCATCCGGAGGGAAGCCCACCACGTACCTCCAAAGGTAGGACTTCAACCTCCTCTCAAGGGGCTTACCGTAGCCACGCAGCAGGGAGATGGCCCTCTCAACGTCGCCCCTCCAGAACGCCTCCCGGACGTCCCCCGGCGAGGGCGAATCGGGATAGTAGGGGAGGATGGCCCTGAAATCCATATCCGGCAGAATGTGGTATATGAGAACCACCGTGTAAGTTTCATCCAGATATTCCCCTAAGAGGGCCTCGTCTATCCACTGGGCCCCATTGACTGCTATCAGATGCCTGTCGCTTGATACGTGCAACCTGCTGGTGTAGAAGTCCAGAATGTCCGCAAAGTTGGTCGGAGGTAGCTCTATCCTCTGAAGGTCAATGAGCATGGCCGAGTACTGCCCCCACCTCTTGGACCAGCCGTAGAGCATGCCCTTTAGATCCTTAGGGCTTATGCCCCCCACGGGTATCCAGAAACGCAGTATTCCCGGCGTCTCGCTTATCGGAAGAAGCCTCTCCGGCGGAGGCACCTCCCTTCCCAGCCACCACGGATTATCGGCGAATAGAAGATCCGTCAGCATAACGTTCCCTGTAGTAATTTATCGTACGTCTCAACCCCTCATCCATGGGCGTCTTGGGACTCCACCCCAGAGCCCGCATCCTCTCCCACCGCAGGGCGTAGCGGCGATCGTGTCCGGGTCTGTCCTCCACGAACTTTATGAGGGACTCCGGCTTGCCCAACATCGCGAGTATGCGTCTCACCAGCTCCAGATTCTCCATCTCGTCGTCGCTCCCTATGTGGTATATCTCGTGGGGATTTCCCCTCTCATACACGTCCATTATGCCCACGGCCACGTCCTCGGCGTATATCCAGACCCTCCTCTGCCTGCCGTCGCCATATACTGGGATAGGCTCATCCGAGAGGGCGTTGAGGATTATCTTGGGGACGAACTTCTCCGGATGCTGGCGGGGACCGTAGGCGTTCGTGGGCCTGACGATGGTTATGGGCGTCCCGTAAGTGTTCATGTAGCTCTGGGCGAAGTGCTCCTGCGAAGCCTTGGCTGCGGCGTAGGGATTGCGGGGCATGAGGGGAGCGGATTCGTCCGCCGCCCCCTCCATTATCTCGCCCAAAACTTCATCGGTGGAGACGAGGACGAACTTCCCGGACGTCCCCTTGACCCTGCGGAAGGCGTCTATGCTGCTGTAGAAGCCGAGAATCTCGGCCCTAACGAAGTCCCAAGCGTCCTCTATGGACCTATCAACGTGGGTCTCGGCCGCCAGATGGATCACGCCATCCACGTACTCCATCAGCAGTTTCATCAGGTCGTAGTCCTCAACCGACGAGAGGAGAGTCAGAACGTCAAGGTCCGAATCCAAAAATTTCTCAACGGTGGAGCGCACATCGTCGGAGGGTTCAAACCTGTCCGAGTCCGAGGGTCTCAGGAGGGGTATTCCCCTCTCCCCCTCGTACCTCACGGGACTCCATATGTGTCTCACCGTGGGAGCGATGAAACCGGCCCTAAGCTCCCGCAGGTTGTCGGGGTTGGCGGCGTACGTGAGGGCATCTACCACTATCACCCTGTAGCCTCTCCTGACGGCCTCCTCAACCGTCCAACTCCCCAAGAACCCGAGCCCTCCGGTTATCAGTAGAGTGCCGTTAGGCCTCAAGGATCCCCTCCTTTAACACGGTTGGGGATTATACGGACGACCTCGGCCCGCCTCCGGGAGTAGAATATACACTATGAACGAGGTATATAGGGAAATGGAGCAGGCGATGAAAAGGTCGGTGGAGTACCTCAAGAAGGAGCTGGCGAAGATTCAAGTCGGCAGGCCCAACCCCGCGATACTGGACGGCGTCAAGGTGGATTACTACGGCCAGAAGTTGCCTCTCAAGCAGATAGCCTCCATAAAGGCGGATCCCAGCGCCGGCGGTCTCGTGGTTCAACCTTGGGACCAGCAGGCCATAGGTGAGATAGAGCGGGCGATAAAGGCGGCCAATCTGGGCCTCAACCCCACCCGCGACGGGAAGGTGCTGAAGATTCCCATTCCCAAGCCCTCGGAGGAGCGTCGTCGGGAGCTCCTCAAACTTGCCCGCCAGCTGGCCGAGGAGACGCGGATACACGTGCGGAACGCCCGGAGGGACGCCATAGAGAGAGTTCGCCAGATGGAGAAGGATAAGGAGATAAGCGAGGACGACCGCTACAGGGCCGAGAAGGAGATTCAGAAGATAACCGACCGCTACATAGAGCAGATAAACGAGATTCTGCGCAAGAAGGAAAAGGAGATTCTTGAAGGTTAAGGTCCCCACCCACGTGGGTATCATCATGGACGGGAACGGGCGATGGGCCCAGATGAGGGGGCTTCCACGTGTGATGGGCCACAAGGTCGGCGTGGAGTCCGTCCGTTCCGTCATAAGGGCGGCCAAGAAGGCGGGAGTGCGATATCTCACCCTATACACCTTCTCCTCGGAGAACTGGCAGCGACCCGCCGAGGAGGTCAAGGCCCTGATGTACATGCTCAAGATCCTCCTGCGCAAGGAGATAAGGAATCTCAACCATCTGGGAGTTCAGGTGAGGGCCATAGGGGATCTGGAGCGTCTTCCTAAGGACGTCAGGGACGTACTGGACTTCGCCATGAGGGAGACGGCCAAGAACGACGCCATGGTCCTCACGTTGGCCCTGTCCTACGGGGGCCGGCGGGAGATAGTGCATGCGGTCAATCGGATAATAGAGTCCGGGATCCGAGAGGTGGATGAGGATACCTTCGCCCGCTTCCTGTACGACCCGGATCTACCCGACGTTGACCTCATCATCCGGACGGCGGGGGAGTACCGCCTCTCCAATTTCCTGCTGTGGCAATCGGCCTACGCGGAGCTGTACTTCACCCCGACGCTCTGGCCCGACTTCCGCGAGGAGGACTTCTTCAAGGCGCTGGAAGACTACTCCAAGAGGGTTAGGAAGTTTGGCAAAGTTCTCTGACCTACTGCCCCGCGTTGTTGTGGCGGCCATCCTCATAGCGCTGGTGGGAGGAGCGCTGTACCTCGGAGGTCTGGCCTTTCGGGTCGTGGTCTATGTGGCGGCTGTCATAGTCTTCTACGAGCTCTATCGTCTCGTGGCCTTCAAATTCAGCGTGGTTTCCTTCGCCGCCGGTCTCATCACCCTCTCTCTGGCCTTCTGGACGGAGAACATCACCTTAACGGTCGTCCTTCTGGCCATCTTCGGTTTGGCCAACTACCTGATGGGCTTCTCCATCAAGGAGGCCTTCGTCCTCATATCCGTCGTCGTCTTCGTGGCCTTCCCGGCCTACGTGGCCATAAAGCTGAGGGATGAGTCCATAGCCCTGCTCATATACGTGATGGTGTGCAACTGGTCGGCCGATACCTTCGCGTACTTCTCCGGCAAGCTCTTCGGCAGGCGGAGGATGTTTCCGCAGGTGAGCAGAGGCAAGACTCTGGAGGGGTACGTGGGTGCCATAATCGGAAGCGCCCTGGCCGGTGCCATAACCGGATACCTCGTGGGATACAGCATACCCGTGGCGGCGCTGGGAGGAGCATACATAGGACTCTTCGCCCAGATAGGGGATCTGGTTGAATCCGCCCTGAAGAGGGAGAAGGGTGTGAAGGACTCGGGTAATCTCCTCCCCGGGCATGGGGGACTCTTGGATAGGGTGGATAGCGCCCTCCTCTCCTTCCCCGCCTTCTGGGTCATAAAGGACGTCTTCTTGAAATTCGCTTAGTCAGGCCTGCCCGAACATCCTCGTCGCGAAGACGTAGTACGTGGCCGAGCCGAAATTGACCCACATCAACTCCCCATACTCCGTTATCTCCTCCGAGAATTGCACGATGAACGTTTCCGGGTCGTCCCCCTCCGGACCCTGAACGTATATGGGGAGACCCCCAGCGTAAGAGTTCTTCACCAGAGCGGACTTTAGAGCGTACAGGAGCGATATCAGACGTTCCTGCTCCTCCTCCGGACGCTCCGTCAGGTATCCGAGGAGTCCATCCCCGAGGGGTACGGTGAATATCCTCTCGTACGCCTCCCCACCGTCTGCCGGGTTGAAACCCATCCTCCGAGGATTGAGAACGTGGAAGACCGGCAGGGGTACCCGAATACGCTCCGAGGCCAGAGCCACCGCACCCTCCCCGTCGGCCGGGAATTTCCGCAGATCCTCCTCGCTGCTAAATACGAGGGCGTAGAATTCCTCCGCGCTCACGTCCCCCTCGGCCAGATACTCCCCGAGACCATACTCAAGGACGGGAAGGAAGATGCTCAGGGCGACGGCATCCTCCGGGACGCCCTTCGGTCTGCCGGGCAAAGCACGCAGGTCAACGGTCAGCAGGTGCTCCATGGGCAGATATCCCTCCGGCGCGTTCGGAAACCGGCTCCTCCTCTCCTTGAGCCATCTTCTGAATCTCCTCGTTGAGCCTTCGGCCTCACCGTAGAGCATCTTTAAGACCCGCTCCGATGCCATCGGCCATCTCTTCCCATCTACACCCACGGGCTTACCCCCCAACCTCATTACGCCGGCGGACTCCCACGGGGCGGGATAGAGGATGACGACATCCACCCACTCAACGGGGGCCTCCGACCAATCTCTCTCAACCTTCCCGGCTAAATCCAAGACCTCGGCCACCCTCCTCGGAGGCGAAGGCTCGCGGGAGGGGCGCATGGATGGCACGATGTGGCGGGCCAGAGGGGAGTTCTCCGCCTCCTCCCCATAGACCTCAAGAAATACTTCGGCGAGGGAGCGGCCGTCGGGGTAGGGTAGGGAGGGGTCCGCACCCAACCGGAGAAGTCTTAAGGCGGCGCTCGTCCTGTGGAGCGACACGGCCAGCTGTAAGGGGGTCAGACCGTCGCCGTTGGGAGTGTCCGGATGCAGGCCCGCATCCACCAGAGTATCCATAACGTCCAACCCGCCCTCTATGGACGCCAGCCATCTCTGGCGCACGGCGTAGTGCAGGGGAGTGTCGCCCTCTCCGTCCTCATCCTGCGCCTTCAGACCCAGCCGGAGCAGGTAGCGGAGGGCCTTAACGTTCCCTCCGGAGGCGGCCACATGTACCAAACTCTCATCCGCCACCCCCCGCTCTTGGGGATCGTTGCCCACCTTCACCAGGTGCCTGACGAGGGAGAGCGGAGCCACCTTCCAGTCCATATGCACGGGAGAGCGCATGACGGTGTCCAAGAGTGTGAATAGGACGTTCCGACCCAAGACATCTCTGGATAGAGGGTCGGCCCCCAACGACTCCAGTTGGCGAGCCACCTTCAGATTCTTGGCCATTGATAGGGGAGGAGATATGTTGCTCTGGAGGGGTACGGGAGTCGTAAGGGGAGCCCCCACATCGGCGAGGTAGGCGATGAGATCAGCATAGCCGTATATGGCGGCACGCCCGTAGAGGCTCAGGGGGGCCCTCTCGGGGGATGCCCCCAGCTCCAGCATGTATCTCAGGAGGCTTCTGAGAGCCTTGGCTTTGGCTCTGTATCCTCCGCGCTTGGCGTCAACCCAAGAATCCACGAGACAGTTGAGGGGCGTTAGATAGAATCGCTCGTAGGGCTGCTCATAGAGGGGAATCGGAAGATTCAGGTCCGCCCCGTACCTGACGAGCATCTCCAGAACCTCCGGCGATATGGAGAAGGAGGAGTTGAACCACCTGCAGAGGAGAGACCTCCCATCGTCCGTCCAGTTGGGGTCCGCGCCCGCCTTCAGGAGCTCCTCCGCGAGGTCAAGCTCCTCCGAGAGAAGGGCATTCAGGAGTTTCACGGTGGAATTATACCGTCGGGTACCGTGAGGCCTGCACCTTTTCCAGTCGTATAATAACGTCCTATGCTGTGGTTAGTTTTAAGTGCAACCGACTTGAAGACTATCAACGAGTCCATAGCAGCCATAGAGAAGAGTGGCGCGTACAAGCAGAATAGCGCTCTGGCCGACAGTTTGGCTGAGCTGTACCTTCAGCGCTGTACCTACAGGGCGTCCATAAAGGACTGCGATAGGGCTATAGAGATATACGAGCGCTACGTGAAGGATTCGGAGGGCAAGAGGGCGAAGGCCCTGATGGTCAAGGGCTCCCTCCAGAAGTCCAACGAGGACTACAAGGCTGCCAGCGAGACCTACAGGGAGGCCATAAGGAGCATCGGTAAGAGTACCGATTGGGAGAGGGGGCGCATGATCTCCCTCAGTACGAATCTGGACCTCCTGCTGGAGGCCGTGGGGAACTACTATCTGACCACGGGCCTCATGGCCCTGAACGAGGGAAAGTACTGGGAGGCCATAAACGACCTGACGTCCGCCATAAAGTACCTGAAGAAGGTACAGGATTACGACTTTGACCTCGCCAAGGCGTATCACGGTCGGGGCGTGGCCTACTGCCGCTCCGGCAAGTTGGATGAGGCCATAGCGGACTTTCAGAAGGCGGCGGAGCTCCTCAACGACCTCGTCAAGAAGGAGCCCACGAATGAAGCCGTGGCCTACGAGCTGGGTATGACCCTCTACCATCTGGGGAACGCCCTCGTGAAGAAGGGCGAGTACGAGAAGGCCGCCGATTACTACGAGAAGGCCTCCCTCGCCTTCATGGGCGTACCCGCTTGGGAGAAGAGCGCCAAGCTCGTCCTGTCGGTGGGTAGGGCGTACGTGAAGAAGGCGGAGGCTCTCCACAGGCAGAAGAAGTACGCCGAGGCCACCAAGTACTACGAGAAGGGCATAAAGCATCTGAAGAGGGCCGGAAGGCTCTGTCGCAAGGATAGGAAGTACTGCCCCACCAAGGGTGAGCTCAAGGCCGCGGGCAAGCATCTGAATCAGGCCAAGCGTAAGAAGGAGTTCAAGGAATGAACCGATGGCGTAGGATCGTGGGGATAGTCCTACTCGTCGTATTCTTCATCTACCTCTTCCTCCTCTACGTGAATGTATATATGGCGACCCTATCGTCCCCCCTCGTCGCCACCTTCCTCCTGTCCTTCATAGGCTTCTACCTCTTCGCCAACAGGTTGGTCTTCGGATACTGGGGCATAATATCGGCCGCCGGATACTACAGCAGAAGCTCAAAGATTGATAGGGAGAGGGTGGCCAGGGCCACCAACTACCCCCTGCAACTGCTTCAGAATCTCACCGCCGCGGCCGTACTCTCCTTCTGGCTCTCCTACCTGGAGCCCTTCAAGTACGCCCTCTATCTGGTATTCTTCCTCCTGTTCCTGTTCAACGCCCTGATAAAGGTCAACATCATAACCAACGTGGCCTTCGGCCCATTCGTAGATGCGGCCTTCTGGGGAGCCTTCATCCCCACATTCGTGGTCCTCATACTGGAGCTTCTGGCCCGGTGGAGACTCTCCAAGCTCTTAACTTAGGAGGTGATCATGGGAAAGGTGTATGAACTGCGAGAGATTCAGGTTCTAAACACGCTGGTGTTTGAAACCTTGGGACAACCCGAGAGGGAGCGGGAGTTCAAATTCAAGAGCCTGAAACGTTGGGGCCTTGATCTCATATTCGGGAAGAAGGGGGGTAAGGCCACCTACTTCACGGCCGAGTACGGGAAGCGTAAGGCGGGAGACGTATATACCGAAGGGGACACCGAATACGAGGTTCTGGAGATACTTCAGGAGATGCCCAAGAACAAGAAGATATTCGCCCACATAGAGACCCACGAGGGTACGGCGTATCTGGTGGGCGAGCTGCGAGAGGGGAGCGAGAACATAGAGATCCTACGCCTGCCGGCCGGAATAACCCTTCTGGCGTACCTGAAGAAGCGGCGCCTATTCAACGTCATAGAGGCCCTGCGGAACGTGGGTATAGCCACGGAGTTGGTGAAGCAGCGCGGCCAGGAGGGTAAGCCCTACCCCTACTCCAAGTTGCCCAACGTGGCCCGCCGATTCCTACGGGGCGCCAAGGACGTTGAGAAGGAGGCCGGATTCGGTCGGGTGGCCCTCGCGTACTACGGTGAGAACAAGGATGGGGATGCCCGCTTCAGGGTATCGTGGCTCCTGCCCACCATAGCCCTCTTTGAGATAGACATAGCAGAGAAGGTGGATAAGCTGCTGGCCGCCTTCAAGTGATCACCTGCGCCGTCTCCTCGGGCGCTTGAGCCGGCTCTGGGCCCAATCCAGAAAGATGTGAAGGGTGTCGGCGAACAGGGCCCCTACGGAGAAGGGTACCCAGACGTCCGGCTCCCATAGGGCCCGCAGGTTGAGGTTTGGAGGGGAGAGGCCGAAGTAGTGGAGGGTACCCACCACCATAGCCCACAGCAGGGAGAAGACGACGAAGAGGTATCCGAGCCTCGTCAGTATCCCCAAGAAGGGATAGTGGGATACTCCCCGATGGGGCATCAGGGCGGAGTAGGGCCTCCATATGAAGGCTAACCTCCCCCACCGGCGCACCGGTCGGGTCCCCTCCAGATCAAGGTCCGGGGATAGGTAGAATGTGGCGAAGAGGGAGCCGAGGGCGAAGAGGGTGAGGTCCTCCGCGCTGAAGCCGAGACGGTACCCTACGGGGACGGCCGCGAAGGTCAGGATGGTATTTACGGCGTCATGAACCTTTCCGGAGGGCATAGTTGAGATGTTCCCGCAGGGTGGCCGAGTTGTACCTGGCGGCCCTTCGTATATCGGTATCAATCTCAGCGAAGATCAGGCCCTCCTCAAACAGCGGAGCCTCGGCCATAACCGCACCGTTCCCCTCGTATATCCTTGATCCTCCGAAGAAGATTATCCCATCCTCCACGCCCGCGCGGTTGGCATAGACCGCCGGAGATCCGAAAAACGTTGGGGGTAGCGAGGATAGACGATGCCAAACCTCAACGGCCGACGCATCCTGAACCACCCGCAGGGGGTTGTTGGCTATCAGGACGAAAAGGTCCGCGTCGGCCCGGCTCAAGTACGCGTCCATGTGCCAAGCGTCCTCGCATATCATGAGGGCCATCTCCCCCAAGGGGGTGGGGATCTTCTCAAAGGAGTGGCCGGCGGAGAAGTATCTTCCCTCGTCAAACATCCCGTAGGTGGGCAGATAGACCTTGCGGTGTATTCCCAATATCCCCTCGGATGAGAGGACGACGGCGGCGTTGTAGAACATATCCCTCTCCTCAAGGACGGCACCCACGACGGCCACGGCCCCCTTCAGGTGCCTCACCATCTCCTCCCATAGGGGCTCCTCCCTCCTGACGGATACCTGAGGCACGAGCCAGCCGAGGAGGTATCCCGTGAGGCTCAACTCCGGGAACACCACCAGATGGGCCCCCTCGGATACGGCTCTGTCAATCAGCTCCAGATGTCGCTTCAGATTGGCCCGAACGTCGGCGAGGACGGGCCGGAACTGGGCTACGGCCACCTTGAATCGCACGATGGGGATTTTAAGGGGGCAACCGTTCTCCGTTAAAATAGGAGCCGTCATCATGTTTCTCCTTCTAACTACCGTGGTGGTGGGATTCTCCGAGGAGTCTCCCAAGCTGCAGGTCCCCAAGAGACCCGTAAGCGCCGTCAAGGTCCTCAGGTACCTACTCGCCCCGGGCGAGTCCCTGAGCGTTCGGGTCGTATCCACCGAGCGCGAGGAAATCTCGCCGGAGCTCTATCCGTCCCCCACGGGACTGCTCACCGGACGTCCCTATCCGGACGAGCCCATACCCACTCCCCGCTCCCCTGTGATGGTCAGGTACGGGTGGTACAGGGGTAAGAAGGTGGCCACCGTGGTGGCGTTTGAGATAACGTCAGACGGCGAAAGATTCTACAGAAATCGTCGCATAGTCCTTGACGTTGATGTGGTGGGAGGAGCCGGACCGGCCTCCATCTCCATGCCGGGAGCCGACAGTTTAGACCTGGTCATCCTTACGACGGAGGCTCTGAAGCCGGCCTTTGATTCGTTGGCGGAGTTCAAGAACCTGACGGGTATAAGGACGGCCGTCTTCACGGTTGATGAGGCGAAAAGCTTTCCCGGCAGAACGCCCTACGAGCGCATAAGGAACTTCGTGCGGTACCTTTACGGGACGTGGGGAGTCAGATTCCTGCTGATAGGGGGGGACGAGTCCCACGTACCCGCCCCCGACATAGACATGCCCTCCTACTGGCCCTACGACTACGGAACCCACATTACGACGGACGCGTACTACGGGAGTATGGACGGGGATTGGAATGCCAACGGGGACTGGTCCTTCGGCCAATTCACCGACAGTTTGGACCTGTGGCTGGACGTGGCCGTCGGTAGGATACCGGTCAATACCCTCTCCGAGGCCTACGATGCCGTCAGGCGTATAGAGTACTACGAGAGCCACTACCGATTCCCCTTCCCCCCCAACGTTCAACTGTTCGCCTCCAAATTCATTCTGGACAACGACGCCTGCACCCACGTGTCGGAGATGGCGGCCCACCTCCCGCCGGAGCTCCCGTACGATTCCCTTTGCGAGATGGACGTACCGGTGAGGGACGTCAGTCTGGAGGAGTTCGTAGATTCCGTTGAGAGTGCCACATTCGTAATGGCCTTCTCCCACTCCAACTATCAGACCTTTCTGGTGAATATTGACAGCACGGCCGTTCCATTCCTTCTGCAGCACATCCCCCTTTTGAATACCGACAGCACTCCTCCCCTGTGGATACACATGGGATGTCTGGTGAATGCTCCGACGACCAACTCCATAAACGTGATGCTGTACAAGTGGGGGAAGGTCATCGCCTCCTACGGCCCCAGCAGGGAGAGCTCTCCGGGAGCCGCCATCCCCCTCGTGGGGGAGGGTTTCAGGATGGCCTTCGGCGATACGACGGACTTCTACGCCGGGATGATAGACCTCTACGGCAAGCACTTCATAGCATCCATCGGATACTACTTCTCCTACGTCTATGAGGCTCTGAGCTACAACCTCGTGGGGGACCCATCCCTGCGACTGTACAGGGAGACGCCACTTCCCTCCTCCCCGTCGGCGACTCTCCTCGGAGATACCCTCTCCGTCGTCGGCGCTCCGCCGGAGGCCCTCATAACCCTCATGCAGGGGGGACGGATTCTGGGCAGGTGGCATGCGGACGCGTCCGGGAGCCTGAGCGTAAGTGTGGAGGGGTTGGCGCCGGAGCCTCTGAAGGTCGGGATATACCGGAGGGGATACCTTCCGACGGTGCTAACCGTTCCCGCCCCCGGTTTTCCGAATGTGCGGTACTCCTTCCCCGATGTGGCCCTCGCGGGAGATACCCTCCACATAGAGGGGTACGTCCTGACGGGGGGAGCCGGGATAGACGTCAAACTCGTTTTCGTGGGGGAGGGGCCTCTGGGGGCGGATACCCTCATCGTCCCCGCCGTTGGGGATTCCATCGGATTCCATCTGCGGGTTCCCGTCGGAAGGTTCGCGGGGGAGACGAAGTTGGTCGGATATCTGACCTGCTCCCCCTGCGGTCTCTCGGACACGCTCTTTCTGGTGGGTAGGGGGCCGATGTTGAGGTTCATAGGGGCCAAGATGGAGGACGACAGTACCTTAAACCTTCTCCTCCTCAACGAGGGGGCGGTGGCCTCCGACAGCATACGCGCGACCTTCGTCGGAGGGACGATAACCCCCACATATCTGCAGCCGGCGTCTCCCATCCCGCCGCAAGAGGTGGGCAGTCTGCGGGTGGCCCTCCCGAGGAGCCTATCGGAGGGAGATATACTCCGCTTCACCTTTTATGACGGTTTCGGGGATACGGTGGATGCCACTATCATAGTCCCCGACTCCCTGCCGTCGGCTCGGCTCACGTGGTCCGCGCCGGGGGATGGGTACGTGCGGGTCATGTGGGATGGGGACTGGGAGAGCAGCCTGGTGGAGGTTGATACGGGTACCGGATGGAGGGTGTTGGCCGTGAGGCCCGGCGGATGGGGATTCGTGGAGGACGGATACGACGGTTGGGATGTTAGATGCTACAGGGTCCTTCCCGTGGTGGGTGGTATCGTGGGGCAGCCCGGTCCGGTCGTTTGCAACCGCCCCAACCCTCCGGAGGTATTCGTTCGGGACGTTCCCTTCGCCGGATACCGGGCCCATCTGTTGGCCGCCGACATCCATCCATCCCCGGGCTACGAGCTGGTCGTTCCCTCCGTGTATAACTATCTGAGCGTATTCTCCGCCGACGGAAGGCTCCTCTGGAGGTACTCGGTGGATACCCTACCGAGCATAACGGAGATATCGGCCCCACCGGCTGTGGGGGATATTGACGGCGATGGGGACTACGAGATCGTCTTCGGAATAGCGGGGGATTCGCCCCGCCTCCTCGCCCTCGGTGCGGATGGCTCGCTGGAATGGAGCGTCTCCCTGCCGGACGTCCCCATAGGTCCCGTTGTCCTCGGTCTATTCAGGGGTGGCTCCACGATTCCGGACGTGGCCGTCAAGATGGCGGACTTCGTCAGATTCTACGACGGCCACGGGAATCTCATAGGCAACTGCGGACCGTACGTTTGGGCCGACGAGTACATGTCGGCGGGGGACATAAGCGGTGATGGCCGCTGGGAGTTGGTGGTCAGGGGGGATGTGGCGGGCTCCCAAATCGTGGTACTCAACTCCGACTGCGAGGATACAACCATCTTGTTGCCCAACATAACCTACGTAGGTACCCGCATATACGACGCGGACGGGGATGGCGATTGGGAGCTTTTGGCAAACGGTTTCGGCAACGCCATCACCATAGACCTCCGGGCCGGACGGATGGATTCAACGCCGATAGCCGTGGTACCGAGGGCGGACGTCGTCATGCCCGTGGAGTGGGATGGGACACCCGGATGGGAGTTCGCCTATATGGACATGTACGACTTCGCCGTATCCGACGGGGACGGCACCGTGCTCTACGCCCACCACGACGACATCCATCCGCGCGGCAGGAGATTCGTGGGTGGGGACGTGGATGGGGACGGCAGGGAGGAGGTCTTCTTCTCAACCGGCAGGAGCGTCCTCTTCGGGAAGACCCACCACGGGGATCTGATGGGATTCCCGATAGTTCTCGGACACGAGGACCGCTACAGGGAGGAGGTCGTTCAGGGTGGCCCCCTCCTGTACGACCTGGATGGGGACGGGAAGGTTGAGCTCTGCGCGCACACATCCGGGCACCACCTCTACTGCTGGAAGCTGGGGAGCTCTACGGGGGTGGGATGGCCCATGGTGAGAGGGAACAGATGGAACAGCGGCTTCCCCGCTTTGGAGATGCCCGACACCCTCATCACATCCACCCACGAAGGGGAGGATGAGAGGCCATTCGTCAGCGTGGTACCCGAGGGGGATGCCCTGAGGGTTGAGGGGTGGAATCGGGGTGCTCTCCGGCTTAAAATTTACACTGTGGCGGGTAGAGAGGTAAAGCGCTTCACCCTCGGGACGCACGGGGAATTCTCCGTCCTCGTGCCTGTGGCCCTACCGCGAGGGGTGTATGTGGTCGTGGTGGAGATACCGCAGGGAACGAGGAGATTCAAGGTCATACTGCGATGATCTGGCTTCTGACTGCTATAGACTCCGTATTCCTAAAGGGTGCCCTCCTCTCCGTGGAGGATTCGGCGGCCGCGGCGAGATACCTCGCCGCCCATGAGGAGGAGCTTCCCGACAGTCTCCGCCTCCGTCTGGCCATCACGCTCGGCGCCGACGAAGACAGCGTCCTGAGGAGCATGATAGAGGGGGGGAGTAAGGACCCGTACGTTTGGAAGGTCTTCATATTCAGACAGTTTGGGGGTCCGACGAGCATCGGCGAGTTTGAGGACTTCGTGAGGAGATACTGGGGGCGGATATCGGACATACCGGAGATAGTCCTCCTCTTGGGGAATCTCTACGAGGCCTTCGGAGAGAACGAGAAGGCCCTGAAGATGTACGAGCGCTCGCTGGAGCTCAAGCGCACTCCCGAGGCTCTGCGGAGCATGGCCATACTCCTCGCCCGCATGGGCAGGTGCGATTCGGCCATGGAGTACTTCGGGCAACTTGAGACCCTCCCCGATGACAGGTACGAGCGCCGCAGGCTCCTGCTGGCTCTGGGGATATGCCACGATAGGATGGGGAATACCTCAAAGGCGCTTGAGTACTATCAGGAGGCCTACATGCTCCGGAAGGATACGGTGGTGGGCTTCAGGATAGCAGACATCCTGGCCAACCGGAGCGGTGAGGAGGCTCTATCCTTCCTGGCCGCCATGTACGACGATTTGGGCTTCACCAGACCCAACCTCCACTGGGGATACGCCCTCATACACGCCAAGGACACCCTTCGGCTGCGGGAGGGGATAAGGGAGCTGGCCCACTATCTGGCCATCTCCGGAGATGATCCCAAGGCGAGGAACCTGCTGATGCACGCCTTCCTGAGGAAGGGAGATACCCTGACCGCCCTCAAGCACGCCCGGCGCGCCTACGAGCTTGAGCCGGGGGACGACGATTACCGTCTGGCGTACGCCTTCCTCCTCTCGTACGTTTCCGACAACCCCCGGAAGTTCGGACATTTGATCCGCAGGAGGGATGAGAGAAATCCTCTCGGGAGGTGGCTTCTCGCCAGATTTTACCGCCTGAGGGGAGAGCATAGCCGGGCCCTGAAGTACTACGAATCCCTCATCTCCATGGATCCCGGGAACGTGCGCCTCGCAGAGGAGGCTTACTGGTACGCCCGCTCCCGGGGACACCTCCGTCTGGCGCTGGAGGCTATGAGGAATCTCACGCGCCGGTATCCGGACAGCTTAGCCTTCTGGTTCTCCTTGGGGGACGCATATACCCTAATGGGCATGGGCGACAGCCTCCACGCCATGTACTCCTATCTGGTCAAACACCACGGATTCAAACTCAAGGATTGCGAGATGGCCGCCGTTCTGAACAACTGGGCCTACTCCCTATCCCTGCTGGGCGAGCGTCTGGATACGGCCTACATATTAGCCGACAGGGCCTACTCCCTCTGCCCCCTTGACGGGATACTGGACACGAAGGGGTGGATATACTTCCTGATGGGAAAGAGGGATACGGCCGAAGCCCTGATAGTGCAGGCCATAGACTCACTGTCGGACGAGGAGAACGAAAATTTAGCCGAGCTCTATCTGCACCTCTTCATAGTCCGGTGCGAAAACCACTACATAAAGGAGATTGACGAGCTGATAGATCCGCAGAAATTGCAATTTTACAGAAAGTTCATCAGGTCCTGTAGGGGCAGGTAATGGCCACACCTTCCGGGCGTATAATTTTTTCGCCTTGAGAGTCATAATTGGGGATATAGTCGGTTTTTTGGATGGTTATCCGAGTGAGGAGGAGGTGAAGGCGGCGTTGGAGAGGGCGGGCGTGGAGGTTGAGGGTGCGGAGAGGGTCGGCGAGAGATTCAAGACCATCCTTCCGGCGAGGATACTCTCGGTTGAGCGGGATGGCAACCTTCACTGGGTCAAGGCGGACGTTTCCGGAGCCACGAGGACGGTGGCCACGACCGACCCGGTGAGGGAGGGGGAGATTCTACTGTGGGCGGACGTTCCCCCGAAGGAGATGCGGGGCAGAGTCTCGGAGGGCATGTTCCTCTCCGAGGAGGAGCTGGGCTTAACTCCCAAGAGTGAGCACCTGGCGAGGGTATCCGACCCCGAGCGGTACGAGGAGGAGTTCCTCATAGGGGAGACCATCCTACACCTCTATATCCCCCCGAATCGTCCGGACCTCATGAGCGTCAGAGGGTTGGCCGTTGAGGTATCCGCATTCACAGGTATCCCCTTCGTTGACCTGAACCTGAGGGAGGAGCCGACGCTGGACGAGACCTTCCCCGTGGATGTGATGGACGAGAGGTGCGACGCGTACTCCCTGCGGGTGATACGCCTTGGGAAGGGGGAGACGCCGAGGACCGTGCGCTACAAGCTCTTCATGGTAGGCTTCAATCCCATAAACCCCGCGGTGGATGCCACCAACTGGACCGCCTACATGCTGGGCCAACCCCTGCACGCCTTTGACTCGCGAAAGGTGGAGGGCCGGATAGTCGTCAGACCCTCGCGGGAGGGGGAGAGGTTCGTCTCCCTTGAGGGCAAAGAGTACATTCTCCCCGAGGGTGTTATGCTCATAGCAGATGCTCAAAAGCCCCTCGCCGTGGCCGGCGTCATAGGGGGTAAGGACAGCGGCACCTACGAGGATACCGAGACCGTCCTCCTTGAGAGCGCGCACTTCTCACCCGCCGCCATAAGGCGGGCGACGACCCTGTTGGGGATAACGACGGAATCCTCCCGGAGATTTGAGAGAAACGTGAGCCCCCGCCTCGTCCCCCTCGGCTCCCTTTACGCTTCGGAGCTCCTGAAGACTTGGGTGGGAGCCTCCTACGGAAGGCTTCTCCTCGCCGGAGATGTGGTCCCTCCTCGCAAGGTCTTCGTAAGCTGGAGAAAGGTGCGCAGATACTTGGGCTTCGTGCCCGAGAATGCGGAGGAGCTCCTGCGGAGACTGGCCTTCGGAGTTGAAGGGAGGAGCGAGGACGGTATGGTGGTCGTGGAGCCGGAGCATCGTACCGACATATCGCTGCAGGAGGACGTGATAGAGGAGCTCGCCCGTCTCATAGGGTACGATAACCTCCCCGAAGATCCACCTCCCGAGACACCGCTTCCCCCGAGGCCCCGCGACAGGTACGAGGATGAGATACGGACGTTCTTGGCAGGTATGGGAGCGTACGAGGCGGTTAGCCTCGGTCTCTTCTCCCCGTCGGAGACGGCCGGATACGAGGGTCTCAAGGTGGTGAGCGATTTCAACGAATCGTTCTCCCGCCTCTCATCGTCGCCCCTTCCCCACATCCTGAAGGTCCTGTCCCACAACCACCGGATGGGGAATCAGGGGGTCCCGTTCTTCTCCATCGTCAATATCTACGACAGGGAGGGGAGGGAGAGCAGATTCATCGTCTTCGGAATAACGTCCCCGGCCGGCTACTACGATGCCAAGGGCTTCCTTGATGCCCTCCGGGAGCGGTTCGGATGGTCCTACGGCTACCGGATACCCTCGGAGGATCCCTCCCTCCACCCGAATCTCAGCGCGGACATTCTGATAGAGGAAAGGCGCGTGGGCTCCATAGGAGCCGTAAAGCATCGGGTGGCCCGGCGTTTCGGCCTGAAAGCCCGCTCCTTCGTCTGGTACGTTGAGATCCTTCCCAAGGGTCGCGTCAGATACGGTAGATTCTCCGACCTGCCCGCGTCGGTGAAGGACATATCCTTCTTGGCCCCACGCCACGTGCCCTTCTACGAGGTTGATTCCTTCGTCAGGGGATCCGTTGAGGGCCTTCCCGTGGAGGAGGTTAAACTGGTTGATATATACGAAGGCTCCCCCATCCCCGATGACAGCCGCAGTTATACCTACAGGTTCGTGATCCGTCCGAGCGAATCTCCCCTGACGGACGAGGAGATACGCGCCGTGGTGGATACCTTGAGCGAGAGGATAGGGCGGAAGTTCAAACTTAGGAGGTAATGCTATGGAAGAGAAGAACAAGATATACCAGAAGGTGGCTCAATTGACCGAGAAGTTCAAAAAACTGCAGGAATC
Organism: Thermotogae bacterium; assembly: GCA_013153965.1. Classification (GTDB taxonomy): domain Bacteria; phylum Hydrothermota; class Hydrothermia; order LBFQ01; family LBFQ01; genus JAADCS01. The sequence goes on along the minus strand of JAADDJ010000044.1, from coordinate 15,136 downwards.
CTACGCGGAGGCGAAGGCGGAGATTGAGAGGTTGCGCCGGGAGAAGGAGGACCTACAACGCCAGCTGGATAACGCCCTGCGGGAGCTCAGGGAGATAGAGAGGACCATAGATACTCTGCTGGAGGAGTGATGCCACCGGAAGAACAGTTCATAAGGGTGAAGTTGGGCAACCGGGTGGTTGAGGGGCGGTTGCCCGAGGATTTTAACTTGGACAGGGAGAAAGTTAGGACCTTCTTGGAGAGGCTCATAAAGAAGCTGGAGAGGAGGAATCTCCTGTACCCGGAGATGCTTCAGGAGATGCTCGTGCATCTTGCCATAGAATTCGTTCTCACCACGAAGGCCTTGGAGAGTATAAGAGATGAAGAAGAGGCATAGGCTCAAGATCACGATACGGTTGGGCAATTACACGACCGATCACGCGTTTTACGTATCCGACGACGTGGTCAAGGCCTTCGCCGAGAGCTGCAACGAGTGCGACCCATCCGACGTTGATGACGTGCTGGATCATCTGGCGAGGGAGGTGGAGGACACCGTGAATGCCTTCATAAGGCGGGCCTACCACCCCTTCCAAACGCGCACGAAGATACTGGAGCAGGCGGGGATACTCTTAGCCGCCGAGCTGGTCATGACCGAGGAGATCCTCAAAAACGCAGAAGGAGGTAAGATGCCATGATGTCGGCAGGAATCGTTTGGATAATTTTGGGAATCATCTTGGGGGCAATCTTCGCCCTCGTGGGTCTTTTGTTGGCGAAACGCAGATACGAGGAGACGATGAGGTTGGCCAAGGAGGAGGTGGAGAGGCTCAAGGAGAAGCACATTACCGAGGCGAGGAAGGAGGCCGACAGGATAATATCATCGGCCAAGAGGAAGATAGAGGAGGAGCAGAGGAAACTGCACAGCGAAATTTCACGCAAGAAACACGAGATTTCAAGGCAGCGGAATCAGCTTCGGGAGGAGGAGGAGCGGCTGCGCCGTAAGGAGGAGAATCTACGTCGTCTGGAGAGGGAGCTGCGCCAGAAGGAGGGGGAGCTGCTCAAGAGGGAGAATCGGGTTAAGAACGCCGAGAACGAGCTTCTGGCCAAGCTGGAGGAGATATCCCGCATGACCACCGACGAGGCCAAGCAGGAGCTCATGCGGAGGGTGGAGCGTCTCGCTCGCCTTGAGGCCGCCCAGCTGTCCATAAAGATAAAGGACGAGGCCCGTCAGAGGGCCGAGGAGGAGGCTCGCGAGATAATAGCGACGGCCATCCAGAGGTGCGCCGCTTCCCGAACGGCCGAAGTCACCACCACCATAGTTGAGCTCCCATCGGAGGAGATAAAGGGAAGGATAATCGGACGTGAGGGAAGGAACATTCGGGCCTTTGAGGCCATAACCGGCGTTGAGCTGATAGTAGATGACACCCCCGAGATAGTGGTCATCTCCTCGTTTGATGCCCTGCGTCGGGAGAAGGCCCGGGTGATACTGGAGAGGTTGATAGAGGATGGGCGGATACATCCCGCCCGCATAGAGGAGGTGGCGAGGAAGGTGGAGGAGGAGTTTGACGAGCACATCCGGAAGATAGGGGAGGAGACATTGGTGGACCTGGAGATCTCCTACATGCATCCGGAGCTGGTGAAGCTCGTAGGTAAGATGAAGTTCCGCACATCCTACGGCCAGAATCTGCTGGCCCACTCGGTTGAGACGGCCAAGCTCGCCGGGATAATGGCCGCCGAGTTGGGTTTAAACGTTGAGGACGCCCGAAGGGCGGGACTGCTCCACGATATAGGTAAGGTGGTTGAGGAGGAGGAGGGTCCCCACGCTCTGGTCGGGGCGATGGTGGCCAAGCGCTACGGCGAGAAGGAGGCTGTGGTCAATGCCATCGCGTCCCATCACGGGGACGTTGAGCCGATGACCCTGATAGCTCCCCTGGTGGCGGCGGCCGACGCCATATCCGGCGCCCGTCCCGGTGCCCGGAGGGAGAGCATAGAGCAGTACATAAAGCGGCTTCAGGACCTTGAGCGTATAGCCTACAGGTTCCCCGGCGTTCAAAAGGTCTATGCCCTCTACGCGGGCCGTGAGATACGGGTGATAGTAGATGCCGATAAGGTCTCGGATTTGGAGGCTCGGGCCCTGTCGGAGGAGATAGCTCGGGCCATAGAGAACGAGCTCCAATATCCCGGGCAGATCCGCGTCATCGTGATAAGGGAGATACGAGCGGTTAGCGTGGCCAGGTGAAGGGCGTTTTCTACAGTATAGCCAAGAGGAAGGTGGTCGTTGAGGAGGTGCCCCCTCCGCCTCCCCAGCCGGGTAGGGTCCTGATAAAGGTCCTTTACTCGGCCATAAGTGTCGGTACGGAGGGCCACACGGTATCCTTGGCCAAATCCCCCGTAAAGATTCTGCGGGAGAGGGGTGGGGACGTGATGAAGCTGCTGGCCATGGTCAAGGATTTCGGGCCCCTCTTCGTCTATCACAAGGCCCGGAGTAGGGCGCAGGCCCTCTCGCCTCTCGGGTACAGCATCTCCGGCGTGGTCCTTGAGGACTCCGGCCCCTTCAAGCGGGGAGAGCCGGTCGTCGCGGTCGGAGGCCAGTACGCCCACCATATGGAGGTCGTGAGCGTCCCCCACAGGCTCGTCGTGAAGGCGACGAGGGAGGACAGGATGCGTGAGCTGTCCTTGGGGGCCATAGCATCGGTCGCCCTCCACGCGGTACGCAGAGCGGAGATTCAACCCGGAGAGAGGGCTCTGGTGGTGGGGCTGGGAGTGGTGGGTCAGATAATAGCCCGCCTCCTGCGAATATGGGACGTAGATGTATATGCGACCGACCTTGACCCCTTCCGGAGGGAGGTGGCCTCCCGGGGTGGGGTGCGAACCCCCTCAAAGCCCGATACCGACGCCTACGACGTCGTATTCATAGCGGCGCCGGACCGGAGCGGAGCGGTCGTTAGGCTGGCCGGAAGGGCCGTGAGGGATAGGGGTAAGGTGGTGGCGGTAGCACCCGCCAACTACGACTTCCCTTGGAAGGATTTCTACTACAAGGAGGTTTCCCTCCTCGTGAGCCGCTCCTACGGACCGGGAAGATACGACCCCACATACGAGGAGTTGGGCCACGACTACCCTCCGGGATACGTGAGATGGACCGAGGAGAGGAATCTCCAGTACGTCGTGCGGTTGGTGGAGGAGGATAAGTTGGACCTGTCATCGCTGATAACCCACGAGTTCCCCGTGGATGAGGCGCCGAAGGCCTACGAGCTCATCACCTCGGGCAGGGAGCCCTTCGTGGGGGTGGTCCTGAAATATCCCGGGGAGCCGAATCTCAAGAGGGTTCATATATCCAAGCTTCCCCCGAGGAGAAAGGGGGTCTTCAACGTGGCCCTGATAGGGGCGGGCTCCTACGCCCAAGGCTTCATACTGCCACACCTGAAGGGCAGAAAGGACGTGCAACTGTTCGCCGTGGCCACATCCCGAGGGCATACGGCCAAGTCCGCCGCCGACATCTGGGGATTCCCCATATACGCTACCGACTATCGGGAGATCCTGCGCATGGACGAGGTGGACCTGGTCTTTGTCCTCACGAGGCACGCGACCCACGCCCGCATAGTGGTTGAAGCGCTGGAGGCCGGCAAGGCCGTCCATTGCGAAAAGCCGCTCGCCATCACCTACGACGATCTGATGGAAGTCAGGAGGGTTCTGGAGGATGTGAGGGGTTTTCTAAGCGTGGGATTCAACCGCCGCTTCTCCCCCCACACCCGCCGACTCCTATCCGAGATGGGGAGGCCCTTCCAGATGGTCTATAGGGTGGATGCGGGCCCCCTGCCTAAGGACCACTGGATACACCGTGAGGGAGGAAGGCTCGTGGGTGAGGGGATACACTTCGTAGATTACGCTCTGGCCGTGGGAGGAATACCCACCGCTTGGGAGGTCGTGCCCTCGGGAGAGGGTGGGGCGGTCATGCTCACGTGGGCGGACGGCTCCGTGGCCACCATCCTCTACGCGACCGAAGGCTCCAAGTACGGGGAGAAGGAGCGGGTGGAGGTGATGGCCTCCGGAAAGACGGCCATAATTTCCGACTTCCGCATAACCACCATAGACGGTAGGAGATTCCGGACCTCAACCGTGGATAAGGGGCAGAGGGGTATGTTGGATGCCCTCTTTGAAGGTCTTAGGGAGGGGAGACCGCCCATCCCCTACGACCAACTCTTCAGATCCCACGAGATACTCCTCACAGAATCTTAAAGTCCTCAAACTCTCCCCCTCCGGCGACTATCTCCCATCGCACGTCATCAACCCTTCCGGGACCCACGTAAAGATAATCCGCAAGTTTTCGCAGAGCCTCCTCCGGCCCCTCGGCCACGACCTCAACCGTACCGTCGGGCAGATTCTTGGCGTACCCCTTGAGACCCAACTCCTTGGCCCTCCATCGCACGTAGGCCCTGAAGCCGACACCCTGAACCCATCCATACACTTTAGCCCGTAGCCGTTTCATCGCCGATATTCTAAGAGCGCTCTATGTGGCGGATTATCCCTACGACGTCCGCCGTCTCCCGAACGTCATGTACCCTAAGCACATGCACGCCCTTGAGATAGAGGTAGGCATGGACGCCCAGCGTAGCGTAGAGGCGGTCGGCAGGGTCGTCGTATCCGAGGGCCATACCTATGAAGCTCTTGCGGGATACCCCGTAGAGGACCACGTAGCCGCTCGCGACGAATCTATCGGCCGCCTTTATGAGACGGAGATTATCCTCCAGACGCTTCCCGAAGCCTATACCCGGGTCTATGCATATGCTCTCGTCTGGCACCCCGAAGTCCTTGGCTCTCGCCACCCTGTCCATCAGCTCCCGGAGGACCTCCGCGGGCGCGTCGTCGTAGTGGGGATTCCGCTGCATGTCCTTGGGCTTCCCCCTTATGTGGTTGAGGATGATTCCGGTCCCGTACTCGGCGGCCACCTTAAGTATGTCCGGGTCAAACGTGCCTCCGCTTATGTCGTTTATTATGTGGGCTCCGACCTCCACGGAGCGTCTGGCCACCTCCGACTTGTAGGTATCCACGGATATGACGGCGTCGGGAAAGGTCCTCGCGATGGCCTCAACCGTCGGCACCACCCGACGTATCTCCTCCTCCAAGGGTACGGGATCGGCCCCGGGCCTCGTGCTCTCGCCTCCGATGTCCAGCAGCATCGCCCCCTCCTCCAACATCCTCTCCGCCCTCCTCAAGGCCCCATCAACACCCGACAACCTGCTGCCGTCATAGAAGCTGTCGGGGGTTATGTTGAGGATGCCCATTATCAGGGTGTCGGAGACGTCTAGATCCTTATCTTTAACCTTCCAGAGGTTTCTTCTGGCCACGCTTCACCTCCTGTCCGTTCAGAACGATAACGTACTCTATGTCCGTCGTAGCCGATATCATGGCCGTGGCGGAGCAGTATCTGGTTAGCGACAGGCCCACGGCCCGCTCCACCGCCCTCTGGGGGACGTCTCCCTCCACATTGTAGGTGATGGTTATCCTCTCGTATATCTTCGGATGCTCCTTCCTCCTGCTTCCCTCAACGACGACCTCCATCTGAAAGTCGTAGCGCATCTTCCGCAGGATGTACTGAACGTCCATGGCGGTGCATCCGCCTACGGCCACCAGCATGAGCTCCATGGGGGCCAGAGCACCCTTTCCTATCCTCACGTTTCCGGAGGGGATCTCCACGTTGAATGTATCTCCCTCCATGCGCAACACGGCCCGCTTGATATCCATGATGCGCATATTCTAAAATCGCACGACCCTCATCCGTCTATCCACGGGTTTCTGGGAGAGGACAGCCAGCATCACCACGCCGAGCCACATCACGGAGGGGTCGGGAGGATTGACCCCGAGATAGAGCCACTCCATGAACCACACCTCGGACAGGGTGAATATGCCGAAGGCGAGGGTGCGGAGTATCCAAGCCCTATCAAAGAGGGCGGATCTCAAGGTTGAGAAGGTTATGACGGCCGAGAAGAGGAGATAGAAGACGTTGAAGAAGGAGGCCACCTGCGTATCGCGGAAGGCCGGGAGGGAGACGGCGGCGGTGAGGGCTCCGAAGAGTGAGGCTATTGAGAGGACCATGACGAGCGACAGGAACCACGTGGAGCGGGACTCCCACAGATGTATGAGGTTCCCGGCGAACATCAGGAGGTAGAAGAGCATGTAGAAGACGTCCCCCACGAAGGGGAGGATGGAGAGATTCTCAATGAGGTTGAGAGAGTGGTGTATGGCCAGCGATAGGAAACCGAATCCCCACACCTTCTCGTATATGCGACCGTTCCGCAGGGATATGAAGAAGGCTCCCAGCATGACCACGGCCCCGCTGGCGTACGCGTAGTTTATGAAAACTTCCCGCAGTATGGGGGATACCCCGGCGAGTACGAGCATCAGGAGGACGAGAAGTATCTTCAGGATTTCCACACCGTAGGTAGGCTATTATAGACCGGAAAGAAGCCAACGCCCCCCTTCGCCCTTACAATTCACTGTGAAATGAAGCCGCTGACTCGCGAGGAGAAGAAACTGCTTCTGGATATAGCCCACTCGGCCATATCCCGGGCCTTCAGGGGGGATCTGACTCCTCCGGACATCAGCCTCCTCCCCCCCCGCCTTCGGGAGAAGGGGGCCAGCTTCGTCACCCTCACGAAGTTTGGAAATCTGCGAGGTTGTATAGGTAGCGTGGAGGCCCATAGACCTTTGGCCGAGGACGTGCATTACAACGCCATAGCCGCCGCCTTCAGGGACCCCCGCTTCCCCCCTCTGCAGCCCGAGGAGTGGCCCTACGTGGAGGTTGAGGTGAGCGTACTCTCCGAGCCTAAGATCCTACCTTACGAGAACTTTGAGGACCTGGTCAGGAAGATCTCCCCGGGCATGGGTCTCATCCTTGAGCATCCATCGGGCCGGGCCACCTTCCTACCGCAGGTGTGGGAGAGTATTCCGGACCCCGTTCAGTTCCTCGTGGAGCTGGCCCGAAAGGCCGGCCTGCCCCCGAGCGTGTATGAGGATCCCCGGACGGTGGTCAAGTACTACACCGTGGATAGTTTCACCTACAGGGATCTGGAGGATTGACCGGCTTCGGCGTCGGGGCTATAATATTCGGTCCGATGCGGTTCAAGTTCAGGGTGATAGTCATGCCGAAGAGGGATCTCCTTGACCCCCAAGGTAGGGCGGTCGCGGGCGTCCTGAGGGATATGGGCGTGAGGGTGGAGGACGTGCGCGTGGGCAAGAGCATAAACCTGATCGTGGAGGCCGAGAGCGAGGAGGAGGCCGAGAGGACGGTTGACAGGATAGCCCGGGACGTCCTCTCCAACCCTATAATAGAGGACTACACGGTTCAGAGGTTATGAACTACGACGTGATAAACGTTGTCGTACCCGTCCTTCTGGTCGTCGTTTTGATCTATCTCGTCTATAAGTACGGGACGCAGGAGGTTCTGGTTGAGAGGGGAGGGGACATAAGGACGGTGCGCAAGTTCATCCTCACACCCCAGCTGATAGTTGGCTCCCTGGTCGCCATCCTCATAGCCCTCGCCTTCATGTCCATAAAGGTGGTCCCCCAAGGGAACGCCGGCGTGAAGTTCAACAGCCTCTTCAGGACGTACAGCATAGTCAATGAGGGGACGGTCTTCGTCATGCCCTTCTTTGAGAGCGTGTATCTGTACGACCTGCGGGTGCGGGAAGTTACGATAAGCCCTACGAAGAAGCGCAAGGGTGAGGGGACGGTGTGGGGTACCAGTAGCGACGGCATCACCGTCGGTGTTGAGGCGACGATGTGGTACAAACTCGTGCCCGAGAATCTGATGAACGTACATAGGAATTTCGGCCCCGATTACGAGGAGAAGTTCATAAGGCCCACCTTCGTGGGAGCGATCAAGTACATAATATCCAAATACACGGCCGAGGATCTCATATCCTTCAGCCAGCACAAGGTTGAGTACGACCTGAAGGAGTACATAAAGAAGAAGATTGAGCCCATGGGCTTCCTCTTCATAGATGCCGTCATAAGGGACATAAAGCTCTCCCCCGACTACGAGAAGGCCCTTGAGGAGCGCCGTATAGCCGAGCAGGAGGCCCTAAAGATGAAGTACGCCATAAAGAAGGAGAGCCTCAAGGTGGAGAGGATGATGGTGGAGGCTAAGGGGAAGGCCAAGGCCCTATCGGTCGTGGGGGACGTGATAAGGCGGAATCCCAAAATCCTCACTTACATGTACATAGACAAGCTGGGGGACAAGATAAAGGTCCTCATCACCGATCAGAAGAGCGTTCTCAACGTTGAGAAGTTGGAGGAGTGAGGATAACTACCTGATCACCGAGAACCACTTCTCAACCTTCTTATCCTTGGCCTTCAGCCGTAGGAGGTACAGGCCGGGGGGTAGCTGCGGAAGGTCTATGACGTGGGGAGTGTATCCCTCAAACAGGTCGGTCCGGTAGAAGACCCTGCGCGCCTTCAGGTCAAAGACCTCCAGAACCACCTGCGCGTCCCCTCCGAGGACGAATTTGACCTTGGCCTGCCCTCTGGTCGGGTTGGGATAGATGATCACGTTATCGTCGCTGAGGAATGGGATCCTCAGGACGTAGAGGGTGGCCGCGGGAGAGTCGCCGTAGTCGTACGCGTTCCTACCCCTTAGGACGAGGGTATGGGTGCCCTCCTCCTGCGTGTATATCCTCACGGATACCGTCTCCTCCACCTCATCGTAGGCCCCATCCTCGGCCCGCATGGGGAAGGATGTGGTGCCGTCAAGGAGGAGTTCCGCGCCCGTTATCGGATACGTAGATGAGACGACGCCGCGCACGAGGACGCTATCCTCCGCCCCCACGTACAGGGTCTCGGGACTGACGGTAATAATTCTGGCGATCACGGATGCGTTGGGGACTATGCGGAAGGAGAAGGTGTAGGGTACCATGGAGTTGCCGGCTATATCCACGAAGGAGTCCAAGGACACCACGACGGTACTGTCGTACGGGAAGGCGTCGGTGGGATCCAGCACGAGGGTGTGGTCATCTTCCCACAGTTGAGTGTGGGCGTATTCGGTCGTACCCACGGAGATGGTCGCGTTTCCGGAGACGGTGGTGTCCATACTCTCGGAGAATACCACCCGAATATCGGTGTGGGGCGAGACTCCGACCGCACCGTCCGACGGCTCGGTGAATATGACGTAGGGGGAGGTCGTATCGTTCAGGGAGACCCATACGCTATCGTAGGCCACGTTGTTGCTTCTGTCAAAGGCCAAGGCTTTCACCAGATAGACCCCACCCGGCAGGTCGGGCATAGTGAAGCAGGATGTGTCGGGGTCAAGGTATAGGGCCCCCTCGCAGTTGGTGGGTGCGCTGTAGGTTTGGCTGCCGAGGACCCAATCAACCCTCTGTATGCCGTTCCCACCGTCGGATACGTACGCGCGGATTATCTCGCCGTTGGTGTAGGTGATGATGGTGTCGTTGGCCGGCGCGATTATCTCAACCGTCGGAGGGATGTTATCCTCTCCGCCCCCCGTCTGGAACTCAACTGTCTTGGGGACCAGATTTCGTCCGTCAATATCCGTTATGGCGTCCGAGAACTCCACCCTCACGGTCTCGGCTATCGCGAAGTCAGGGAACGGATTCAGGACACAGTAGTCCAAGGTGGGACATGAGACCGAGTAGGAGTGGGTTCCCGAGATGCTGCCGGTGATGAGCACGTTCCCCGGTATGGTCGTGGTGTCCATATCCCTTGAGAACTGGACACCCACGTTGGTGTTGGTGGGAACGCCCGTGGCCCCGCTGTCCGGAACGGTGAATACGATCACGGGGCGAAGGGTATCAACCTCCTGCGTCCAGAAGATTACGGTCTTGGGTATCAGAGGGATGGCGCCGGAGCGGTCCAGTATGCCATCCGAAAAATGAATGCTCACCATCTCCCTCGGGCGGAATAGGGGCGAGGGGTCAAGGACGCAGAAGAGGGTGGTGGGACACGTCCTCGTGAAGGTATATACCACGGTGCTGTCCCCATCCCAACCCCATATGCTGACGGTGGATGTGTTGAGTGTCAGGGTATCTATCTCGGTTGAGAACCACACGCCTATGTTCGCGTTCAGGGGCACGTTTATCTCGCCGCTGTCGGGTGAGGTTAGGATGACACGGGGCGTGTCCGCGGGCGGAGGCGCGGCGGCCACCTGGAAGGCGAAGGAGTAGGGCGTGAGAGGGTTGGATGCGAGGTCCGTTATACCGGAGGATAGGGAGACGGAGACGCTCACTCCCGGAGGGAAGGGGGAGTGGGTGATCTGGCATATGGAATCGGTGGGACAGTGGGTGCTGTAGGGGATGCTCGCACTCAGGCTAACGTTGGATGCGTTGAAGGTGGTGGTGTCTATGGGCTCGCTGAAGGCTACCGATATGGTCGTGGTCTCCGGCACGCCCGTGGCGCCGTTAGGCGGGTACGTGCCCACGACCGTTGGCGGTACGGTATCAACCCTCAAGGTGTCGCTGCACAGGAGGGAGTAGGAGGGAAGGCTCTGGGGTGTAAGCACTTCCTCGTGGAGGGAGTACGAAGAGTACATGGACGCCCATAGGGTGTCTATGCCACCCGTGGATACGGGGAGGTCGGCAACGTAGAGGGAGAATGCGAGGGTATCGCAGGGACCGAGGCCGGGAGTCTGCCGGTAGAAGAGGATGCTGGAGGGATCAGAGCCTACGATGGTGTATCCGTACGGCCCCGACGATGCCCATACGGCGCTCGCGGCGCTCAAGAGATTCACGGACTTCAGGGGTGCTCCGGAGGTATCCAGAAGGACGGCGGCGGCGGAAGCCGCGGCACCATAGACCTCACCGACGAGGAGTATGGCGTCTCCGGAGCCCTCCGCGTACATCAGGCGATGGGAGAAGTCCTCCTGGCCGCTCGGGAACATCATCTTGGCATCCAAAAGGTTCCCGGAGGCGTCAAACATGAGGTAAGCCCATCGGCCCAATCCCGCGGAATCCACGGTGAAGGCGACGAGCACGTTCCCGGAGGGTAGGGATACGGCGCTCGGGGGAGCCGTGATATCCAGATAGTACTCGTCCGAGAATTCAATCTCGGCGCTCCATATCTCGTTCAAATTGGGGTCAAAGTTTATGACGTGCATGGAGACGGTATCCTCGTAGAGGATGGCGAGGATACCATCAACGGTGGGGAACACGGCCCCGACGTTCCGGATTGAGCTTATACCCGTTGATATCACTCTGGAGAACGTACTACCGTCCCAGAGGAGGAGTTTATACTCGCCTCCCATCCCCAAGTAGTCGTAAATCACGAATATGGCCGAGTCCCCGCTCACCGGAAGAACGTCCAGAGGCTCATCCAGATAAGGCCACGTGGCCATATTTATGGCCAGAGCGGAGTCGGGCCACATTATCCTAATGAAGGCGGAGTCGGACACGCCCCACACGGCATCCCCGTAGGAGCGCAGACGCTTCAGAACTTCAAAACTTGTAGGCAATGATACGCTAAGGATCGGCCGACCGAGGGAGTCTATCTGGGTGAGAGTTGAGGAGGTCAAGTAGGATGCGACGAGGAAACTGCCGTCGGATAGGAGGGTGGCCGCCTTCCCCTCTCCCGCATTCAGACGTGAGGTCAGATACACACCCGATATCAGAATCGCCAGCATCATTTCTCCTCCAGAGCGTTTTTAAGCCTGTAATATACGCCGCGGTACCGCTCGTTCTTGGGATCAAGGAGGTAGGCCTCCTTTATGTGGGCGAAGGCTCCGACTATATCCCCCTTCTGGTAGAGCTCCAAGGCCCGTATGTAGTGGAGATGGGCGCTCTTCTTTATGCGGCTCTCAACGTAAGAGAGGAGGCTCGTGGCCTCCGGATTGGGATATATCTTCAGGGCCTTCTCAAGGTAGTACTTCGCCCTCGCCCACTCCTCCCGCTCTATGTAGTACTTGGCCTTCTCAACGAAGACGTCAGAGGCCTTCTGCAGGCGCTTTAGAAGCCTCACCTTATCCGGACCGGCTGGGAGCGTGGCCACGATCCTCGCCGCCTCAACGTACTTTCCCTTGCGGATGAGCTCCTCAGCCCGCTCCAGCTTTCCCTTAACGTACTTGCTCTCGGCCTTCTTGCTTATGGTTCTGGAGTTCCGACTCGCCTCAACCCGCCTCTTCACCCGCCTGTAAATCTTCAGGACGTCGGGATCATCGGGGAACTCCTCAACGAGGAGAAGAGCCTCCGCCAGAGCGTCCGAGTACAGACCATTCTTAAGGAGGGTTTCAACCCTGCGGATGCCGGCGGTCTTCTTCCGCCGCGCTATCCTCTCGCGCAGAGCCTCTATCTTGCCCTCAACGTTCAAGGTGGTATCAAAGGCGTATGCTATCTCCAGCTTCCTCAGAGCCTCCTCGGGATCCTCCGTCGCCTCGGCCTGCTTCACCAGATTCTGGGCGTACTCCCGCGCCTTGTTCTCCAGCGCGGATATCTTCGTCTTCAACCGTTTAATCTCCCGCTCCTGATAGGCTATGCGTCTCTCGTGCTCCTTGAGCCTGCGCTCATGCTCACGCAACTGCTCCTCCAAGGCCCTCTGCCTGCCCCACGATACCACGAGGCCGATCCGGTGGGTGGAGTACCCTATCCAGTAGTACTCATAGTCGTAGGAGAATTCCAGAGGTCCCACCTCCAAGGACATACCCGCCAGAGTGTTTCGGAGCGAGGGGGAGACCCGCATCTCCAGAGGCGAAAGGTCCATTTTGAATATGAAGCCACCGTCCAAGTCCCTGTCCCCGAAGAGGCGCACGAAGGGGCCGAATTTGAAGTTCTGGTTGTAGGTTATGCCCCGAATGTACAGCTCGGGTGTGGGTAGGGTGCTGCCGTATCCCACGTTCTGGATACTCACGAGGACCTCCCCGCTCTCAAGCCTTCCCATAACCATCGCATTCAACGTTATGGCGTAATCGGTCGCATCGTAAATCTTGGACAGGAGGACTCCCGGCCCAACGCCGAATGTCCATCCCCACGACGTTAGGGGGGCATTCATGTATATGACGTTCAGTCCCGTGAATGTGGCGTCGTAGTCCCCGACGACGCGCCCGTAATCGTCCGTCCTCTCTATGCCGGTTATGTACCCCCCCTTCAGGTTGAGGACGAGGCGGTCGGTGGTTATCGTAATCTCCTCCTGCCGGAAACCGACGAAGTGTTCCCGGTGGAACATCCCCAAGCTCTTAGGTTCCACCGTGTATTCCGCTCCGTTCCCGAGATACCAGAATACAAAACCCATATTTTTACCTTTTAATTCTATACCCGTTCTGCCCCTCCGTTCCAGTCCTACCCCTTCACGCTTAGAATAGAGTATCTTGCGAATAGCGGTAGTAGGAGCGACCGGATTGGTCGGCGACACTATGCTCAGGGTGTTGGAGGAGCGGGTGGCTCCGAAGATCCCCATAGAGCTTTTCCCGATGGCCACCAGGAGGTCCGCGGGGAAGAGCATCACCTTCTTCGGAAGGGAGTACAGGGTGCTGGACGTTGAGGAGGGGATTCCGGAGGTTGATTTCGCCCTCTTCTCGGCGGGCTCCCACGCGGCCCGCGCTTACGCCCCCGTCTTCGTCAGCAAGGGGGCCGTCGTCATTGACAACTCCTCGGCCTACAGGATGGACGAGAGGGTCCCCCTGGTGGTTCCCCAGGTGAATCCGCAGGACGCGCACGAACACCAAGGGATAATAGCCAACCCCAACTGTTCAACCATCCAGATGGTCATATTCCTAAAACCTCTCCTGGATGCCTTCGGCATAGAGGAGGTCAATGTGGTGACCTTTCAGGCGGTGTCCGGGGCGGGTTATCGCGGCATCTTCGCCCTTGAGGCGGAGGAGGATGGGGGATTCTACGACCACACCCCCTTCGCCAAGAGGATACATCGCAACGTCATCCCCCAGATAGGGGACTTCAGGGAGGGATACTCCACGGAGGAGTGGAAGATGATAAACGAGACCCGTAAGATCCTCCACGCCGACATCCCCGTAAATCCCACGGCCGTGAGGGTGCCGGTCAAGGTGGGGCACAGCGAGGCCGTCCATGTTCTCCTTGACAGTGCTCCTCCCATAGAGGACGTCTATAAGGTCCTGCGAGATTTCCCCGGGCTGATTCTCCTCGGAGAGGATTACATAACGCCCATGGACGTTGAGGGTAGGGATGAGGTCTTCGTGGGACGTCTCCGATTCCATCCGGACAACCCTCGGCTCCTGAGCGCTTGGGTGGTCGCGGATAATCTGCGTCGCGGAGCCGCCACGAACGCCGTGGAGATCCTCCAGCTCCTGTCCGGAGTTTGAGATGGAAGGCTGGCGCTGGGAGGATTGGATCCCCCATCTTGAGGAGCTTAGGGTTCGGCTCATAAGGGCCATAATCGTGTATCTTCTGGCCGTCGCTATCATGTGGTTCTTTCACAGCCAAATAATGGACTTCATCTCAAAACCCGTGGGCGAGCTCTACCTCTTCAACGTTCAGGACCCCTTCTTCGTAAGGTTGAAGGTGGCCTTCATGGCGGCCCTATTCTTCACCTTCCCTTACTTCCTATGGGAGATATGGCGCTTCGTTGAGCCTGCCCTGTATCCGCATGAGAAGAGGGCCGCCGCCCTCGTCCTGCTTAGTGCCCTAATCCTCTTCTACGGCGGCGCACTAATGTCCATATTCGTGATAATACCGCGGGCCGTGAAGTTCCTCCTATCCTTCTCCGAAGGTTTCACCACGATGGTGAATGCCAACCAGTACTTAAACTTCGTCTTCTGGAGTACGGTGATCTTCGGCGTCGTCTTTGAGCTCCCGGTGGCCGTCGGCATACTGGCCAAGTTGGGGATAGTGCGCTCCCGCCTCCTTCAGAGGAGGAGGAGGGAGATAATCGTTGCGATAGTTATCCTAACGGCCGTCATATCGCCCACGGTGGATATGTTCAGCCTTCTGCTCATGTCGCTGCCGCTGATAGCGCTGTTTGAGGTGAGTATCTGGGTGGCCAAGACGCTTGAGCCCAAAGAGAAAGGTTAGAAGTGGGCGGTGGAGGATTCGAACCTCCGACCCCCGGTTTGTAAGACCGGTGCTCTCACCGCTGAGCTAACCGCCCTCCGAAGAGGGAGGATATTATACGGCGGTCGCTCCTATAACGACGTTCTCCGATGGCCCTCTCCACGTGCGCGTCCAACTCCGCCTCAACCTCACGCGAGCCTT